>NZ_JACJPG010000002.1 GCF_014695955.1 Leptolyngbya sp. FACHB-36
CGCTGCGCGATTTTGGCGTGGTCATTTCTGACCAAACTGAAGCTTATAGCGCTTTAGACGCTGGAGAAGTCCAAGCTGCCGTGCGAGTGCTGCAAATGCACGGTCATGAGGTCTACCCGCATCGGCACCTGCCGCGACGGGGAATGGCGGAACAGCGACAATTTTTGCTCGATCGCGCGACGGCTCCCTACGTGCTGTTCCTTGACGATGACCTGATCCTGGAGCCGTGGGTCGTGGAACTCCTCGTGAACACTATCCAATCGGAAAACTGTGGCTTTGTCGGGTCGGGAATTATTGGACTCAGCTTCCGTGACGATGTGCGTCCGCATCAGCAGGTTTTGGAACTGTGGGAGGGTCCGGTGCAGCCAGAGGTTGTGAAATCGGGCACGCCCCAGTGGGAGCGCTACAAGTTGCACAACGCCGCCAACGTCTACCACGTGCAGCAGCGACTGAACATTACCCCCGATCGTCCCCAAAAGTACCGCGTCGCCTGGATTGGCGGCTGCGTTCTCTACGACACGGCTAAACTCCGCAGCGTCGGCGGTTTTAGCTTCTGGCGCGATCTGCCGACCGACCACTGTGGCGAAGACGTGCTGGCGCAGCTGCGGGTGATGGCGCACTACGGCGGCTGCGGCGTGCTGCCCTCCGGCGTGTATCACCAGGAATTGCCCACAACGATTCACGATCGCAGCCAGGATGCACCGCAGCTACTGCCCATTGGTGGATGAGGCATGGCGTCTAGAAAGCGCCATCGCTCAGTCTTCACCCCGTACTCATGACTCACATTCACCATGATGCAGCGGATTCTCTTCATTGAACTCTTGGGTGGCATCGGAGATGTTGTGATTGCGCTACCTGCGATTCATGCGCTGGCGCGATCGCACTCCGCCGCTGAACTGACGGTGCTCACGTTTGCGCCCGGTGGTGAACTGCTGGAATCCGATCCGCTGATTCATCGCGTCGTCTACGCCAAGCAGGGAGAAGCGCGGCAGGCGGTAGACCATCTGCTGGCGCACGATCGCTTTGATCTGATCGTGTCGGATACCAATTACGACGGCATTGCGGAGGCGATTCAGCAGAGCGGTACTCCCCGTGTGGTAACGAATCTGTGGCAGTCGCCCCCACCGAATCAGCGCGTGGGCGATCGGTTTCTGAGTATCCTGCACGTGGAGAAATTAATTCTCGCTGACTCATCCAGCACGCCGCAGCTTCATCTGACTCAGCAAGAGCGTCAGGACGCGCGATCGACGTTTGGGTCCGCCTACCGTCCGCTGGTGTTTCTGTGCCCCGACGCGGGCATGGCGATTAAGCGCTGGGCGCCCGATCGCTTCGTTACGGTCGGCAAAGCCCTACAGCAACGACTCAACGCCACGATCGTCGTGCCCATCGGTGCTGATGCGGAGGAAGCCGCTGCGATCGTGGACGCTATCGGGGGCACGGCGCGGCTGTGGCAGCGCGGCTCCCTGCGCCAGTTTGCCAGCGCGATCTCCCACGCAGATTTGGCGATCGCCGCCGATACGGGACCTGCCCGCATCGCTGCCGCCCTGAACGTCCCCACCCTGACGCTGTTCGGACCTTCCTGGCACGAACGCTACGGGCAAGCCGCCCCTCACATGAACCTGCAAGGCGCTCCGGCGTGCGGCGATCGTCACATCGCCAACTTCACCGATCAGTCGTGCTGGTACGGCGGCACCTGTCCGCTGCCCCAGTGGACCACCTGCCTCGACGACCTCTCCCCCGAAACCGTTTTTGCGGCGGCAGAAACCCTACTCAAGCCGAAGGAATCGGGAACAGACAGGAAAGAACTCAAGCGTCAAACGTCAAACCCCGAACTTCCATCCCCCATTTCCTGGCAGAGCGTTCGCAACCTGCTTGTTCTGCGCCTCGACAACATCGGCGATGTTTTGATGACCAGTCCTGCCTTGCGTGCCCTGCGAGAAAACTTACCCGACGCCAGAATTACGCTGATGGCAAGTCCTGCTGGGGCGCTCACCGCACCGCTGCTGCCCTGGGTTGATGAGGTGCTGCCGTGGCGCGTCCTGTGGCAGGATTTGGGGCGATTGCCGTTCGATCCGGCGCGGGAGTGGGACTTGGTAAAGACGCTGCACGATCGCCGCTTTGACGCGGC
>NZ_JACJPG010000020.1 GCF_014695955.1 Leptolyngbya sp. FACHB-36
TACGCCCGAGAACTAATTGAGCAAGCAGAGCAGCGCGCCGCTCAGATTCTCGATGAGATGGGCATTTTGCGGCAGGCAGAACTGGAAGCGCAGCAAATCCGGCAGCGAGTGCACCAAGAGTGCGACGCGGTGAAAGAGCAAACGATCGCTGAAATTGATCGGATGCGCCGCCAAGCACAGCAAGAACTGGAAACGTTGCAGCAAATGGCACTCGCCGAGTGCGACGAAATTCAAGCGGGTGCAGACCGCTACGCCGATCGAGTGCTGACCGATATGGAACACCAGCTTTCCGAAATGCTGCGCGTTATCCGCAACGGTCGTCAGCAACTCCAACCGTCTGAGATGTCCGCTCGCTCACGAGAAACCGGAAGCAGTTCAGGTGGACGATCGGCAGCGTCGAGGGGCGATCGAGCTAGGTAGCGAGCGATCGCAGCGAGTAGCCCTAAGGACAGTCGTCCACTACCCGACGCTCAAAAATTCTCGGATGTATTGATTCACCGTGTCTGGCTGCTCTTGCTGTACCCAATGGCTGCAATTTGGAATGTAGCGAATGCGGAAGTTCCGCACGTACTTCTCAGTGCCGTAGGTCAGTTCCTTGCCCAGCGCTGTGTCTTCCTCGCCCCAAATCAGCAAGGTTGGCACGTCGAGCACGCTCCAATCCTGACTGGTGAAGCCCTGCTGAAACACATTGCGGTAGTAATTTAAGGCAGCAGTCAGCACTCCGCGTTTGGCAAACGCATTTTTGTAGGCTTCGATATCGGCTTCACTAAAGGCGGCTTTGTTGATTGCCATACCGCGAAACGCCGACTCTAGCGCCTGAAAATCGTTAAATTGCAGCAGCAGCTCTGGCAGCACTGGGATCTGGAAGAACCCCATGTATGAACTGCGCAGTATCTGCTGTGGGGTGCGAAGCCCTTCCGCAAATTTAGCCGGATGAGGCAGATTGAGCACAATGAGCCGCTCCAGCATTTCAGGATGCGCGTAGGCAAAATTCCAGGCGATCGCGCCGCCCCAGTCGTGCCCAACGAGAACGCAGCGATCGTACCCCAGTCCTTCAATCACACCCTTAACATCCTGGACAAACTCCCGCATCACATAGGCAGACTGCTCGGCAGGTTTGTCGCTGTCGTTGTAGCCGCGCAGGTCTAGCGCGACGACTTTGTGGTCTTTGGCAAATTCGGGGATCTGCTTACGCCAGGAGTACCAAAACTCCGGAAACCCATGCAGCATCAGCATCAAAGGACCATCGCCCTGAGTGACGTAGTGCAGCCGAACGCCATTGGTCAAGAGAGTGTCGTGAGTCCAAGGTTCTTGCATAGAAGTTGTCAGCAATTCGTTCTTCATTATTAGCGTAGTGTGCGGCTACTTAAACTGTCTGAAGCAGGTTGACTGACAAAACCCAACCGTAGATTCCCAACTACAAAAGACTTGAAGCAGTTCGGAAGCTTTCAGATTAGTGAGGTTGGGGCTGCAAAGACTCAAGCGGGAACGAGGCATCTCGTTCCCGCTCCTTAACGGGGTGAGCACAAGCCTGAGGATTTTCCACAGTGGCGCTCTTTGAGCAGTTTAAGCAACCCTTGCAAAGGTGAGGAGATCCACGATCGTGAAATCACCAGTAGTTCCATTGCGGCGTGGGAGGGTGGGCTTCCAGTTGCGGTCCTTGCTCCAGTAGGAACTGGCATCGCTGAGCAACAGACCGAAGAAAACCTCCGCCAGAATTCGACTGCCAACCTCGCCAAGCCTCTGCCCACCTTGGCGGACAAGGGCTTCTTTGAGGATGTAGTACCACAGCGGTGTGCTCTCGTGGAACTTGAGATCCTTCAATTCCGCTGTTTCTTCTGGCTTTAGCGGCTCATAACCGAGTTCTTTGGCGATCGCCTGACCCGAAGGAAGCTGATGTTGCAGATGCCGCTCTAAATTGCGACCCGCCAGCGTCCTTATGTCTTCTGCGGGTTCGAGCAGTCCGGGACCCACGGGCAAATCGAACATCGGTGTAGAGATGAACGGATCAATGCGCTTGTTTTTCTTCACCCTTGGCTGCACAACAGGTTTACCATCCTTTACAGCGACTTCCTGAACTCCGAAGTCAAAGAAAATGTCCCACTCGACGAATCTGCGCGGTGCCCGCCGACCTCCGCGCAGATCGTTGGGATCGCCATCCTCGGGATCGATCGCGGCATCGAAGATTGGCGCACCAAATCCCTGATTTGGCTTGTACCCAGGTCGGATCTGGCTGTGTCCGAATCGGTACGCAGCGACCTGAAACTCGCGTGGCATCTTTGGTTTTGCGGAGGGCTTGAAGATCGTTGGTCCGTTTTTCTTGACCTGCTCATACACCTTCGGATCTAGGGTTGCCTTGAGGAACTGGTTGACGATGATGTACTGGTAGTGCCAGCGAACGAGCTGTCGCGCTTCCTCAAAGATCTCTTTGGGATTCGCTTTAGGTTTCCGGTGGGCGACATAATCGATGACCTGGTTGTGAAACTTGAGAAAGGCGAGGTGGAGCTGAGAAAT
>NZ_JACJPG010000200.1 GCF_014695955.1 Leptolyngbya sp. FACHB-36
CGGAAGAACTGCTTCAGATCCTCGTTCACCCGCGCTTGAATGCGATCGTATTGCGCCTCGGCACCCGACGCGAACTCGAAGCCGAGAGAGCTACCGCCTTTCTCGATCGCTCGCGATCCGACGTTGGAAGTCAAGATCACCAGCGTGTTGCGGAAATCAACTGTGCGCCCTTGAGAATCCGTCAAGCGTCCATCCTCTAGCAATTGCAGCAGCAGATTGAACACGTCTGGGTGCGCTTTTTCCACCTCGTCAAACAGCAGCACCGTGTAAGGCTTGCGTCGTACGGCTTCGGTGAGTTGTCCCCCGTCGCCATAGCCAACGTAGCCCGGAGGCGAACCAATCAGCTTCGAGACAGTGTGCGCCTCCATGAACTCCGACATGTCTAGTCGGACCATTGCTTCCTCCGAGCCGAAGAAGTAGGATGCCAGCGCCTTTGCCAACTCCGTCTTGCCTACGCCCGTCGGACCGGAGAAGAAGAAGCTGGCGATCGGACGATTCGGACTCTTCAGACCCACTCGTGCCCGACGCAGCGCCCGCGACACTGCCATTACGGCTTCGTTTTGTCCGATCACACGCTCGTGCAATGCGTCTTCCAGGTGCAGCAGTCGCTCGGATTCGGTCTCGGTGAGCTTGCTCACTGCAACACCCGTCCACGAAGCGACGATGTGAGCAATGTCGTCTTCGGTGACGCGGGCAGTGGGAAGCGGAGGCTGAGAAGCAGGTTGGTCACCGCCTCTGATCTGCGCTTCCAGTTCGAGTTCACGATCGCGCAGCTTGCCCGCTTCGTCGAAGTCCTGCACCCGCACGGCTTCGTCTTTTGCCTTCGCGACTTGGCGCAGTTCTTGCTTCAGGTCACGAGTGGCAGAACGATAGCTGTTTGCAAGGCGAACGCGCGATCCGGCTTCATCGATCAGGTCGATCGCCTTGTCTGGCAAAAACCGATCTGGAATGTAGCGAGCCGACAGCTTCACCGCTGCTTCAAGTGCTGCATCCTCAATGTGAACTTTGTGGTGCTGCTCGTAGCGATCGCGCAGTCCGTAGAGAATTGCGATCGCGTCTTCTTCGGTAGGTTCGCCGACCATGACCGGCTGAAACCGTCGCTCTAGAGCAGCATCCCGCTCAATGTACTGACGGAACTCGTTCAAGGTGGTTGCGCCGATGCACTGAATTTCGCCGCGTGCTAAGGCAGGCTTCATCAGATTCGCGGCGTCCATGCCGCCTTCGACGCCACCGCCACCGACTAATGTATGCACTTCGTCAATGACTAGAATGACGTTCGGATTCGTGCGGATCTCTTCCAAAATCCGCTTCAGTCGCTCCTCGAAGTCACCCCGAAACCGAGTGCCTGCGACTAGCGATCCGACGGCTAGGCTGATCACCTGCTTATCTTGAAGCAAATCGGGCACGTCGCCGTTAACGATTCGCTGGGCAAGTCCTTCGGCGATCGCCGTCTTACCCACGCCCGGTTCGCCAATCAAAATCGGGTTGCTCTTGGTGCGCCGACCCAGAATTTGTACCACGCGCTCGACTTCGGTGTGGCGACCAATCATCGGATCGAGCTTGCCCTCGATCGCCATCTGGGTCAAATTCGTGCCAAACTCTTCCAGGGTTGGGGTTTTGGTTGCAGAACGGGCAGCAGGACGATCGGACTTTCCGCCTGCCGCAACAGTTGCGGTATCGCCCATTGCTTGCAGGATCTGCGATCGAACCTTGGCAGGCTCAACGTCGAGATTCTGTAGAACTCTGGCGGCAACGCCTTCAGCATTCTGGGTTAGCGCCAGCAGTAAATGCTCTGGCGCGATGTAGTTTTGACCTAGCTGGTGCGATTCTTGTAGGGCTTGCTCAAACAAGCGCTTCACCCTAGGGGTAAAGGGCAACTCCGCCGGAACAAAGCCCGCTCCTCGACCAATAATCTTTTCTGCTTGCGTCCGTGCGGCGTCTAGCGTCACACCTAACTCGCTCAGCACTCGGGCTGCGACGCTGGTTTCTTCCCGAATCACGCCTAAAAGAACTTGCTCGGTCCCAACTAGGTTATGCCCCAAGCGACGTGCTTCTTCTTGAGCTAGCATGACCGCCTTGATGGCTTTTTCGGTGAACAGTTCAAACATGGATGGTTCTCCTTCCCCGCTGCGGACAGCGCGAATGAAACAATGAGAGTAGCTGGGACAGTGCTGCTAGGTCGCTTCGTCTAGCAGCCCGTGTGAACTTATGTATCATTAAAGCTAATCTATCGTTTCCATTGCCTATGCCGCAGTGAGGAAAGCCGTACAGTTGCTACAGGAAGTTACCCTAAGGAGCTAGGGCTTGAGGACTAGAAACCATCACGATCGACTGCCGCTACCCCTCGAACGCTGCAACTTCAACAGCAACGGAGGCGTGCTGCGATCGCAGCACGCCTCCAACGAGGCTTGAGACTCAACGGCTAATACGCTCCGTTGCCCTTAGGAAAAACCACAACTCCGATCGTTTTAACGATGATCCACAGATCCATCCAGAACGTGCGGAAGTTGACGTAGTGCATGTCAATCTGAACGCGGCGTGGGTATGGAATGTCGTTGCGTCCAGACACCTGCCACAGCCCAGTGATACCTGGACGAATACTGAGTACGCGATCAGCAGACTTGCCGTAGCGAGCAATCTCGTTGACGACGACAGGGCGAGGACCCACGACGCTCATATCCCCCATCAGCACGTTCCAAAACTGGGGGAACTCATCCAGACTCGTGACGCGCAAAATTCGACCAATCCAGGTAATCCGGGGATCGCGGCGCAATTTGAAGCTATCCTGGAATTCTCGACGTAAATGTGGCGAGGTTTCCATCAGCTCCAACAGCATGTTATCGGCATTGTGTACCATTGTCCGAAACTTAATGCAGCCAAAGCGCCGAGAGTTCTTGCCAACCCGCTCCTGAACGTAAAACACAGGACCGGACGAACTGAACGCAATCAGCAGAATAATCAGCAGATACAGCGGAGAAAAGAGAATTAGAACCGCAAACGAAAACAGAACATCGAACAATCGCTTGGCAAGCGCGCCATCAAGGACGTTCAGTAGAACCCCTAATATGCCGCGCTTAGAGAGCGCACGCACTAGCTTGCCGGAACCGAGTTGACTTTCGGCAGTCATTTTACTCCTTCATATCCACACCACACACAGTCCTGATCATAAGGCCACTGACCCGTTCTAGGTAGGATTTGGTTCCAACTCCGGGAGAATTTAGAAAAACCGGGTTGAAGGGACGATCGCTAAAGAGACGTTCAGACCTCTAAGATGATCCACCCAAGGTTCGCAAACCTCAGGCATTGAAGGAGAGTATCTACATTCTGATCGATTTCTTAACTGTGTTTCAGTTAGCCATTTAACGGTTTAGCCTTCAGTGAATCGCTCAGCCCGAGATTTTCGTGGAATGCGTCATAGCACTGACCCAAAAACGATAAATAGCGCTGCTGAAACACAGCAGGACTAAACGATCGGGCGTGCGATCGGGCGATGTCAGGGTTGAACTGTCCCTGGAACTGCTCAAATATGTTTACCGCCTCGATTAGCGCGGCTTCGGTCTGCTGGTGAAACAGCACTCCAGTTCCGTTCTCGCCGTGCTGACGAATATCCCGAACCGTTTCCGAGGTGCCCCCGTATCCGTAGGCAAGAACGGGCGTGCCGCACGCCTGCGCCTCAACTGGAGCAATGCCGAAATCCTCGTAGGCGGCATAGACAAAGGCTTTTGCCTCTGCCATGTAGCGATCGACCACTTCATTTGGCTGCCAACCCAGCACCTGCACGGTCGGTCCTGCGAGTTGGCGAATCATCTTCAGTTCAGGTCCGCTGCCAATCACAACCAGCGATCGTCCCAGTTGATTAAAGGCGTTGACAATGAGAGCGATGCGCTTGTAGCTGACCAAGCGAGAGACGGTCAGATAAAAGTCCTGTTTCTGAGCTTGAAAGGGAAAGCGATCGGTGTCTACTGGCGGGTAGATGACTTCGGCGGGACGGCGGTAATAGCGCCAGATGCGGCGCGCTGTGTGATGCGAGTTGGCGATGAAGTAATCAACTCGGTTGGCCGACAGCGCATCCCACTGGCGCAGAGAATGCAGCAGGTAGCGCGTTAGGACGCCTTGCGGACCGCGCCCCATAACGCTGCTGCGGAGGTAGTCGAAGGTGAGATCCCACGCATAGCGCATTGGTGCGTGGCAGTAGCAGAGGTGTAGCTGGTTCGGTCCAGTTAGGACGCCTTTGGCAACGGCGTGAGACGACGACAGAATTACGTCATACTTGCGTAAATCGAGCTGTTCGATCGCCAGCGGCAAGAACGGCAGATACTTCTGCACGCCGTTTCGCGCCAGAGGAAAGTGCTGCAAAAATGTAGTGCCAATGCTGCGTCCATACAGATAGCTCTGGGGATTGGTCGATTCAAAGTCAATCAGCGCGTAGAGGTCTGCGTTGATGTGCTTCAGGATCTCCTGCACCACTAGCTCTGATCCCCCCGTTGCTTTGGGAGTCAGCCATTCGTGGACCAGCGCGATCTTGTGTGGACTCGGAAACGATCGTTCGTCTGTCAATTGATTCAAAGCCGCTGCCTCACACCCATCTGGATTTTAAATTCCTGATTTTAGATTAGACCCCCCGGTTCCCACTGCTCCATTCATTTAGAAGGCAGCGCAGCGCCACCAATCTGCATAAATTCATCCCAGTGAGTGCGGCGATCGCGTCCCATCAATGGAAGCATGGAGGCAGACAGTTTGCGCGAGCGGGGCGAGAACACTATGTCAATGGACATCAGTCTAGGACGGGAAGTGTGTGGTGATTTGGCAGTAGCGGAGCCGCGCGAGTGGCTGGTAACGAATGGGATTGGGGGCTATGCGGCGGGAACAGTCCCTGGTCTACTAACGCGCTGCTATCACGGCGTTTTGGTGGCTGCACTCAAGCCCCCACTGCAGCGGACACTAATGCTGGCAAAGCTGGATGACACTGTGTTGTATGGCGATCGCTTCTATCCGCTGCACACCAATCGGTGGGCAGATGGCTCAGTCGGACCCCACGGCTACCGCTACATCGAACGATTTTCGTTAGAAGACACGATTCCGACTTGGCGCTATGCCTGTGCAGATGCCCTACTAGAAAAGCGTCTGTGGATGCAGTCTGGAGAAAACACGACCTACATTCACTACAGTCTGCGACGGGCCATCAGTCCGCTGATTCTGACGCTGAAGGCGCTGGTGAACTACCGCGACTACCACAGCCGCACTCACGCGCAAGACTGGCAGATGGAGATTACGCCGATCGAGCACGGCATCTCGGTGTCTGCCTTTCCAGACGCCGTTCTGCTGCGGGTGCTGAGCGATCGCGCCGAGGCGACTCTTGCCCACGACTGGTACTACGGCTTCGATTTGGCAGCCGAGCGGGAGCGGGGACTGGACGATCGCGAGGATCACCTCCATGCGGCAACGTTCCAGGTGACGCTCCACCCCGGAGAAACCGTGACCTTCGTTGCCAGTAGCGAACCCAAAGCCAGCCTTGACGGGGAAGCCGCTCTAAAAGTTCGTCGCGCCCACGAGCACAAGCTGCTGGGACTGTGGCGCAGCAGTCGTCCGGTGGAGCTTAAAGCGTCAGGTTTCGTCAATCGGCTAGTGCTGGCGGCAGATCAGTTTTTGGTCGATCGTCCGTCTGCTGATGAGGGGCATGGCAAAACCATCATCGCGGGCTATCCCTGGTTCAGCGATTGGGGACGCGACACAATGATTAGCCTGCCAGGACTAACGCTGTGCACGGGTCGCCCGGAAATTGCTCGCTCAATTCTGCGCACCTACAGCCGCTACATCAGCCAGGGAATGCTGCCAAATCGCTTTCCTGATGCAGGTGAGACGCCAGAGTACAACACCGTAGACGCAACGCTGTGGTACTTTGAGGCGCTGCGATCGTATTACAGCGTCACCGAGGACGAGGATTTAGTTCAGGAGCTTTTTCCAGCAATGGCAGAGGTGATCGACTGGCACTGTCGCGGCACCCGCTACAACATTCACCTAGACCCGGCAGACGGTCTACTCTACGCAGGCGAAGCGGGCGTACAGCTTACCTGGATGGACGCAAAAGTGGACGACTGGGTCGTAACGCCGCGCATCGGCAAGCCCGTAGAAGTCAACGCCCTGTGGTACAACGCTCTGCGAACGATGGCAAAGCTGGCGCGGCAGATCCACAAGCCGCATCAGGAATACGAGGCGATCGCCGATCGTGCCTTAGCGCGGTTCAGCCGCTTCTGGAATCCCAGCGTGGGCTACTGCTACGATGTGCTGGATGGTCCCAACGGCGATGACGACGCCCTGCGCCCGAATCAGATTTTTGCCGTGTCGCTGCCGGAAAGCCCGCTAACCCCAGTGCAGCAGCAGGGCGTTGTCGCTGCCTGTGCTCGATCGCTGCTTACGTCGCATGGACTGCGATCGCTAGATCCCGCTCATCCCCAGTACACAGGACACTACAGCGGCACGCCGCTCCAACGCGATGGTGCCTACCACCAAGGAACCGTTTGGGGCTGGCTCATAGGTCCGTTTGTCCAGGCGCACCTGCGCGTTTACAATCAGCCGACCAAGGCGCGGGAGTTTCTGGAGCCGATGGTGAATCATCTCCAAGCGGCTGGTATGGGTAGCCTGAGCGAAATCTTTGAGGGGGATGCTCCCATGATGCCAAAGGGCTGTATCGCTCAGGCATGGACGGTAGCAGAAGTGCTGCGGGCTTGGCTGGCTACTGGTGATTAGAAATTAATCACCAGTAGCCAATGCCTCGTTCTTAACTAGTGCAGCGTCAGCACTGAGATTAGGGTGATAGTCGAGAGTTTAGACCTTCGGTTTGCAAAACATTGGAGGTCTTGGGGAGCGCTTAGAAACTGACGATCCTAAAATTAAAAATTGACAAAGCACGAGACTGAGAACTGGCATAACGAATAAGCACTCAAGTTCCCGTACTGCCAATTACCCCTTCTACTAGCCAACTCATTTTTTCCAGCTCCGTATCTTTCTGTTTGAACTCCTTGCCTGCCGGAATCACCACCTTGCCCGTATTGTCTTTTAGCTCACCCTTGTAAATCACCAGCGCATCTGCCATCAGCTGTTCCTTGGCAGCGTCGGCGTCTTTTTTGGCTTTCTCGCTGACCGCAGGACCGTAGTCTGAAACCTTAACGAAGCCATCTTTCAGACCGCCCCGGACCAAATGAGGAATGCTGCCGTCCATTAGCGTCTTGCCGCTTTGAATCAGTTCGGCATAGCTGGCGTAGATCTTGGACCAATCCCACTCAGCACCCGTCAAATACCCTTTGGGAGCCAGCTTCGCTTGATTAGTGTGGTATCCAGTGCAGAAAATGCCGCGCTTCTCAGCCGTTTCCATAACTACTTTGGGACTATCAACGTGGCAAGTAATGACGTCAATTCCCTGGTCTGCCATGCTGTTTGCGGCTTCAGCTTCTTTCACGGGTAGCGACCAGTCACCCGTAAACACGACTTGGGTCGTCACCTTTGGGTTGATGCTGCGAGCACCGAGGGTGTAGCTGTTGATGTTGCGGACGACTTGCGGAATTGGCTTAGCGGCGATGAAACCGAGCTTGCCGCTCTTGGTCATATTTGCCGCGACGATGCCCGCAACGTACTGTGCTTCGTCAATGTAGGCGAAGTAGCTACCGACGTTTTTAGGAGTTTTGCCTTCTTCGTAGAGTCCACCTGCGTGGAAGAACTGAACGGTCGGATTGCTTTTCGCCACCTCTAAAATGTGCGGGTCGAAGTAGCCAAAGGATGTGGGAAACACGATCGTTGCCCCGTCCTGGTTGATCATGCTTAGCATTGCTTCCTGCACGTCCTTTGTTTCTGGAACGCTAGCTTGATCAACCGTTTTCACGCTCGCCAGTTTGCCAACGCCTTCTTTGCCCTCGAAGTGCGCCTGGTTCCAGCCGTAGTCGTCTTTTGGACCGACATAGATGAATCCCATCGTCACTTCTTTAGCCGCCACGGGCGATCCTCCCCCGGCGGCTGGACTCGTGCCGCTCTGTGGCGCTTCAGCCGTGGGAGCACAGCCTGCCCACAGCCGAGAGGTTGCTCCAAATGCTCCAGCGGCTAGTAGTCCTCGGATGACTTTACGACGGCGTAAATAAAGTGGATGCTGATTACTCACAGTTGACTCCTCTAAAACAATTGACTCGGTACATTACATTTATCAGTGCAATTTAAGCAGTTTAGTGATTCCATTACGGACACTCATTTTTCATTGCCGCTTAACTTGGTTTTGTAATTTCAAATACAATCGGCTGATTTTACAGATTCGCGCAGTCCTGCGCGATCGAGGTTCTGACCAAAATCTAGGATTGTGCGGCGATTCACAGCACAAAATCCGGAGAGCGCCTACGCTTAACAAGAGAGTGAACAAAGGTAAGGGACGCATGGCGCACTACGACTGGATTGTGGTGGGAGGTGGAATTACAGGGTCAGCACTCAGCTATGAACTAGTGCAGCAGGGATTTTCGGTGTTGCTGATCGAGCAGCACTCCACGCTACAAGGCGGAACGCGCTTTGGCTACGGCGGCTTGGCGTACTGGTCGGGCACCACAGAGCTGACTCGGCAGTTGTGTGCCGAGGGCATTGAGCGGCATCGATCGCTCTCCCAAGAGCTAGACAGCGATACTCAGTTCCGCGATGGCGTGCTGCTGCTGACGATTCGGTCAGATAGCAACCCGCAAACGATCGCTCGAACTTATGCACAGTTTGCGATTCCGCCGCGTCTGGTGTCGGTCCAAGACGCCTGCGAACTGGAGCCGCTGATTGCTCCGCAGGCGATCGCGGGAGCCTTGGTCGTACCCCACGGTCGCGTCAATCCCGAAGCGGTGGCTAATGCCTATGCCCGCGCCTTCTTGCGAGCTGGCGGCACTCGTCACATCGCGCAAGTAACAGAATTGCGGCGCGGAGATGGGTTGCAGATTACTGGAGTTGTGTGTGGCAGTGAGACGTTTGCCAGCGCCAACGTTGCGGTGTGTGCTGGGGCGCTGAGTCGATCGCTGCTGAAAGCCGCCAGAATTCCCGTGCGTCTCTACTTTACCCACGCGGAACTGATCGAAACACCGCCGATCGACCTGCGCCTGCAAGCCCTGGTAATGCCTGCTGAAACCCAGCGCTTCGAGATGGAAGCGGCTGCCACCGCCGCGGAAGTCGATCCACTTTGGGACGAACCTGGACACGAACCCACTGCCCCAATCTTAGATGCGGGCGTCGTGCAGCTCGTGAATGGGCAACTCCGGATTGGGCAAATCAGCCGCACGCTCACCGACCCCACAGCCACGATCGACGCGGCTGAAAGTGAAGCCGCTATGCGACGGGGTATTACTGATGTGTTACCTGCGCTGGAGACGGTACCGGGAACGTGGCATCGCTGTCTGGTGGCGTTTAGCCACGATCGTCTGCCGCTGATTGGCGCTATTCCGGGCGTTAAAGGCGTGCATCTGTTCTCTGGATTCAGCAATCCGCTGGTGCTGGTGCCGCCGTTAGCAAGCCGATTTGCAGCTCATGCAGCCGGGCAGCGAGATGAGGCGATCGAGCAGCTATCTCCAGGTCGATGGCAAATGACTCACAACGCCACATGAACCGCTTTGTTGCTCACCCTTGTACGTTTGGACGCGCTTTTGGCGGCTGTCGTTTTGCTGTCGGCTTGACTAGACGAATGGACTTTAGCGACTGAAGCGCTGCCGCTGCCGCTTTGCTAACTCTGCCATCGGGGTGCGTCTGCGCTTGCTGAAGCCACGGTAGCACCGCCGGAGACCGGACTGCTCCCAGCGACGCGATCGCCGCTACCCGCACGTCAATCTGTGAATCCTGACTCAGCCTGCCCAGCAGCGGAACGATCGTGGCGGTTTCACGAGCGACGGCACGCCTGCCTAACGTCTCCGCCACCGCCACTCGAACAGCGCTATCAGAATGGTTGGCGTAGCGAGTCAGGTAAGCGACAGACTGGGTCGATCGCAGTTGAGCGATGGTATCTGTCTCCTGCGCCGAACCTGACGCTTCTGAGGCTGAGGCAGGCTCCAACGGGTCATGGGCACTGGAAGCTTCCGGGGTTGGGTCGGTTACAGGTGCGGGAGCTGTGGCTGCCTCTAGCTCTGCCAACTCTTCATCGGACAGCCAGGGATCGGGAATCATCGGCTGCGGTGACGCAATCGCGGGCGCTGCGGCGATCGGTGAGGACGCTGTCGGGGCGCTAGGGGGTTCCTTTGCCGCAGGCTGAATCGCAGGGAGCGCTGGGACTGGAGGTTGAGCAACTACCACAGCAGGCGGCTTTTGTTCAACCTTGCGCTTTAACCCCACTCGGTAAGCGGCTCCCAAACCTCCCGCCACTGCCACAATGCTGAGAAGTCCAATTAGCGCTTCCATATCCTCTCTCCGCTCTCTGTAAGTTGCTTCATTTGACTGTAACGACCCTGCCATAGACCGAGTTTGAAACGAATCTTGTTGTGCCGCTTGCTCAAGCACCCGCCCCGCCTGACAAGCCAGATGCGGGCATTCTAACTCTGTAAGCGGTTGAGACCTGCTCATCAAACCTTTATGCTGCGACACTCCACGATCGTCCTGACTCTATTCACGCTGCTGCTGAAGAGATCCGCACTGGCACAATCGCCACAGCCGTCGCAGTCGAGCCGATTCTGGACATTGGCACAAGATCTTTATGCTTTGGGGTGCTGGGAAATCAGCCTGGACGATTAATATGACCCCTATTAGCCAGCAGTACATCCACTAGCTCCACAAATCCGTTGCCCTCTGCGGCGCGAGTCCTATAGCTTGGCTGATGCGTTAACTGATCGGCGAACTCCTGCACGTTGGCGACGCCAACCGCCAGCGGAAATCGGGTGGGGTCGAACAGGCTTTCGTCATTGGGGCTGTCTCCCACCGTGATTACCTGAGCCGGATCGCACGTGGGAAAGTGCTGCATCAACACCCGAAGCACCCCTGCTGCTTTATCCTGCTGCGGCAATTTAATGTGACATTGAATGGTGCTGTAGGTGAAGCCCCAATTCCACTCGCGGCACTGAGCTGCGATCGCCCTCACGTTGTCGATCGACAGTCCCGCAATATCAAAGGTCCAGTCGGTCAGGCGGAAGCGGTTGTCAGTCGATTCTTGAAGCTGTGGAAACTGGGTTTGCAGATGCGCGAACACCTGCGCCAACTGCTGTCGGTGCTGCGTTAGATCGACGATCAGCGATAAAACAATCGGGTCGGTGTCTTTGGTGTACGCGACGCCGCCGTTTTCCGCAATTGCGCCCCAGACAGGCAGGTAATTCACCAGTCCGCTCACCCAACCCGCCGATCGTCCCGTTACAATCAGCACGGGAATCTCTGCCGCTGCGAGTCGCTCAAACGCTTGCAGCAGTGCGGCAGTGAATTTGCCTGCGATCGTCAGGGTGCCATCCATATCAGTTGCAATCAGCCGAACGGCTTTGAGGTGATCGATCGCCGCAGGTGCAGAAACGGGTGTAAATGCCATGTAGACGGGGGAGACGTTGACGAACCTGTTATACCCGCATACGCCGATTCCCGCGAGGGATCTGCGGCGCAGAATCGTGCCGACCTAAAACTTAAAACCGAATCCCTAAAAATTAAATGCGTCTAACCTCCATTCAGCGAAACGCTCTGTTCATCAACGAAGCAGAACGGGCGGGAATTCACAAGCCAATTTTGGCAGCGCTCTATCAGGTGCAGCAGCAGCCCAAACTGCCCGATGGCGAAACCGGACTGGGTATTTCTCCGGCAAATCGGGTGGCGCTGGAGCAAACCAACCGCTTTACCGCACAGGTTCAGCTCGCCGCCAATACGATTCGCAGCTTGACGAATACGCTCACGATCGAAGGCTGGAAAGGCGAAGCGATTTGGGACCCAAGCGCTGGACGCTACAGCGATCGCTTTCTCCAAACCGTTGCTAGCGGCTTCGTGGCTCCCTCTAGCGATTCCACCGCCGCTCAACTTGAGCGAAGCAGCGCGACGGATCTGGCGCAAGCGTACCTTGCCGATCACAGCGCGGATCTGCAAACGGCAGGATTGGCAAACCAGTCGCTCAGCTTTCTCGACCCGGCACTGTTGACGTTTGTGGAACAGATCGCTCACGTCTACGTGGGGCTTCCCTCTCAGCGATCGGCGCTGCTAGAAGGCGTGCGAGTTTGGCGCAAGTTGGATAGTCACGACGCCGTTAGTGATGCGCTGGGCGCTACAGCCACCTCGATTGAGACCGCTCTGCAACAGAGTGTGCAGCGCTTTTCGTCAAACTATGCAGGCTATCCACATCAGCGAGAGGCGCTCCTGCAACTGGTCCAGCGTTGGCGACAGCTCGATTCGCGATCGGTGACGATCGCCTCCCTGAAGCACAGCACCTCAGCGGAATTCAACCTGAACAGCCTTGATCCAGCGCTGATAGCGTTGATGCAGCGCATTCTCCAGAGCTATGAGGGCAGTGGCGATCAGCGCAATGCGCTGGTGGAAGGGTTTCGGCTTTGGAACCAAATCGACGATCGCTCTGACACGCTCGTTGCACTCGGCATCGATCCGGCTGTGTTTGCTGCTCCCAATCCCTCACAAGCCGACTACGCAAATGCGGCGGCTCAAGCAGACTACGCCCTACTCGATTTTCTGCGCCGCGTCCCCCTCGACTACACGGGCAGCGATCGTCAGCGAAACGCCCTGCTGCACCTGACCCAACTCTGGCAAAACCTGACCACCTCAGAGCAAACGCTGGAGTCGCTGATTGAAGACCTGCGGCGAATGGAGCACGCCCGCCGCGATGGCCCTGATGCGCCGCCTTTACCCACTCCTGCGCCTCCGCCTCGCCGTCCAGAGCGGTGGACTTCCGAGAACCTGAATCTGTTTACCCCCATCGTTCCCAACGGCAGCTTTACCTGGGCAGATGCCACTCAGGGCGG
>NZ_JACJPG010000201.1 GCF_014695955.1 Leptolyngbya sp. FACHB-36
GTCACTCTGAGCGGTGCCCATTCACCTGAATCAAAATTTGCTCCTTCGATTTAGTGACACCCGCGCAAAATAAAAATTATTCTTTCCCTAGCCTCTAGTCCCCAGCCTGTAGCTCCTAAGATAGAACTACTGCCTGTGTGGATTCACAATGTTCGATGAGTTGAGCGTAACTCCGCGCCTTCCTAGAGTGCCATTAGAGCGTCGAGTGGCAGCATTTGCGATCGATTTTGGAATTGCTTCGCTGATTAGCACCTTGGGCGGCAACGGTGGCTATATTGTGCTGTATGTGGTGGCGTGGCTGATTCTGCGGGTCGTCGTCGTCATCCGCAATCGCGGGCAAAGTTTGGGGCGCTGGGCAATGGATATGAAAGTGGTCGATCCGAAATATCGATCAACTCCAACCTTGGGCGCATTAGCAAAACGCGAATCGCTGACCGGATTGGGGTCGCTGCTGGTGCTGATCGGTCTGGCAAACCTCAGCCCGACGAACGGCTGGATTTTGTTCACGCCGATTCCTCTACTCGTAGATTGCGGGTTTGCCTTCGCAGATGCCGAAAATCGGCTGGCCTACCACGATCGCTTCACCCGCACCGTCGTGGCTCAAACCCGTCGCGGCTACTCGCTCGACATTAAAGTGAAAAAAATAATTGATCGAGCACGACAACGTGTGAAATAATAGATATTTGTGTCTAATGCTCTCTAGCTCTCGATCGGTAGAAATATGGCTAAGAATAAAGGCGTTCGCCTCATCATTACGTTAGAGTGCACCGAGTGCCGCACCAATCCAGATAAGCGCACCCCCGGTGTTTCCCGCTACACCACAATGAAAAATCGCCGCAACACCACTGCGCGACTAGAACTGAAGAAGTTCTGCCCCCACTGCAATCGCCACACGGATCACAAAGAGATCAAATAGAGCTATTTGCGATTCGTTCTTAGCGATTGGCTTTGAGCAGCTGACGACTACGACCAACCATTGACCACTGACGACTAATTACTGACCATGACTTACTTCCGCCGTCGCATTTCCCCAATCAAGCCCGAAGACCCGATCGACTACAAGGACGTAGACCTGCTCCGCAAGTTTGTCACCGAGCGGGGTAAGATTCTGCCACGCCGCATTACTGGCTTGACTGCTAAGCAGCAGCGGGATTTGACTCAAGCCATCAAACGTGCTCGTCTAATCGCCCTGCTGCCGTTTGTCAATCAGGAAGGCTAAGGACAGGATGATTGGATTTTGAGTTACTTGGCTTGTGTCGGTAGCTCAGACCTAACTATTCATCCTCGCCCCTCTCCTTACTCTCACTTTTTACCTCTCACACTGCAATGGAGAAGGGAACACTAGTCGAGTTTCAGCTAAATGGTGCTCGTCGTCTTGCCGTTGTCGATCGTCCAGAAGGCAAGAAGCATTGGATTGCCGTGGACGATCGGGGACAGTCTCACACGCTTCATCCTCGGCAAGTTACGTATGAGGCGGCAGGAATCTACAAGCCGTCCGAGATTGCCGTGCTGCTAGAGCAGGTGAAGCCGCTGCTGGACCCATCTAGCATTGAAGTGGCGTGGGAGCTTTTGGTTGAAGACGGTGAAACAGCAACGCCAATGGATCTGGCGGCGCTACTATTTTCCGAACAGGAGCCGATGCACTGCTACGCGGCTCACCTGCTACTTGCCGACGATAAACTTTACTTTAAACAGAAGGGCGATCGCTACGAACCCCGACCGAAGTCGCAAGTTGCTGAACTCAAGCATCAGCTCGAGATGGAGGCGCAGCGGCAGCGAGAGTGGGAGGAACTGCTGACTCGTATACAGCGGGTGCTGGCAGGAGAAGCAATGGAATGGCAATCCAGCGATCGTCCGCGCCTCGATGCCCTAGAACGATTTGCTACTCTGGGAGAGGAGGCGACTCACCGAGCACCCGCTCTGGAGCTTCTGCACTCCCTGAAACGTCCTGAAACTCCTCAAGCTGCGTTTCAATTGCTGGTTGATCTAGGGCTATGGAGTCCGCACGAAAACTTGTTTCTGCGGCGTAGCCAAATTCCGATTCACTTTCCACCTAAGGTATTGGAAGTGGCGCATCACCGCCTGACTGCTCCTCCACCCGATCTCAATGTCGATCGACTCGACTTGACTCACCTCAAGGTCTACACGATCGACGACGAAAGCACGCGCGAAATTGATGACGGCTTAAGTCTAGAGTTGCTGCCAGACGGTCAGCAGCGGCTGTGGATTCACATTGCCGATCCTAGTCGCTGGCTAGAACCAGGAGACGAACTTGACTTGGATGCACGTCGCCGCAGCACGACGCTGTACCTGCCGACGGGAATGATTCCCATGTTTCCCTCGGAGTTGGCAACAGGGCCGATGAGCCTAGTGCAAGGGCAAATCTGCTGTGCTCTCAGCTTTGGCGTGATTCTGACTCCAGAAGGCGCCGTTCAGGACTACAGCATTCACGCCAGCCGCATCAAAATTACCTACCGCCTCACCTACGACGATGTAGATGAGATGCTGGAGTTGGGCGTGCAGGCAGAGTCGGAATTGGACGCGATCGCGACGTGGGCAAAGCGCCGACAAGCGTGGCGGCAATCGCAGGGGGCAATCAGCATTCACATGCCGGAATCGTCGATTAAGGTCAACGACGACACAATTACCATCAAGGTGCTAGAGGACGCTCCCTCTCGCCTGCTTGTGGCAGAAATGATGATTCTGGCGGGAGAAGTTGCCGCTCGCTATGGGCAAACCCACAACTTGCCTTTGCCGTTTCGCCACCAGCCACAGCCCGAACTGCCCCCCGAAGGCGAACTGCTGCTGCTGCCAGCCGGACCCGTGCGATCGTGCGCGATTCGCCGGTGCATGCCCCGCAGTGAACTCAGCATTACGCCTGCCCGCCACGCCAGCTTAGGACTAGATACTTACACGCAAGTTACGTCACCGATTCGCCGCTACAGCGATCTGCTGACGCACTTTCAACTCAAGGCACACCTGCGGGGTGCTTCGCTGCCATTCTCTGCCGACGAGATGAAGGAGCTGACTCTAAGCCTGAGCAGTGCTGTTCAGGAAGCAGTGCTGGTAGAACGACAGACCAACCGCTATTGGGGTCTGGAGTATCTGCGTCGCAACTCAGACGAAGTCTGGAGCGCGCTAATGCTGCGCTGGCTGCGAGAGCACGAAAATCTGGGGCTGATTCTGCTAGAAGATTTAGGGATTGAGCTAGCGATGCGCTTCAACCGAGCGATCGCTCCGGGCGATCGATTGGAGATCAAAGTCAGCTACGCAGATCCCCGCCAAGACATTATCCAGTTCCAGGAAATGGTCTACCAGGCAAGCTAGAACTGCTGTACGTGGCGAAATACGACGATTTCAGGCTATTTAATTGCTGTAACGATTAAATAGCGCATGCAGTGGGCAATCCTGATTGGGCTGCTCTCGCGAATTCTGTCTGGGTCGATTCTTTCCGCATCCAACATAGTTGGTAGACTGGGAAGCTAGATTTCGATCGAGAAGACCTCATGCCTACGGATCTGTCTCCGCTTTGGATCTCGCTCAGAACGGCGTTGCTGGCTACAGTGGTCACTTTCTTTGTCGGGATTGCGGTTGCCTATTGGATGCTGGGCTACCGAGGCAGAGGACGATCGCTGATTGAAGGCATCTTAGTCTCCCCATTGATTTTGCCGCCCACCGTGGTCGGATTCTTGCTGCTGCTGCTGTTTGGCAAGAATGGCTCGATCGGGCAATGGATGTCGCAGTGGGACTTCACGATCGTCTTTACCTGGTATGCTGCCGTCATTACTGCCACTGTTGTGGCGTTTCCGCTCATGTACCGCACGGCGCTGGGCGCATTTGAGCAAATCGACGCCAATCTCCTGAGTGTTGCCCGCACTTTGGGCGCTTCCGAGTGGACGGTGTTCTGGCGGATTCTATTGCCGCTGGCAGTTCCAGGACTTTTAGCCGGAACCACGCTGGCGTTTGCCCGTGCGCTAGGTGAGTTTGGCGCAACGTTGATGCTGGCGGGCAATATTCCTGGAGAAACCCAAACCATTCCGATGGCGATTTACTTCGCCGTTGAAGCAGGTGCAATGGACGAAGCTTGGTTCTGGGCGATCGTCATTCTTAGCATTTCGCTGTCGGGCATTTTCGCAGTCAACCTGTGGCAGACCCAGCGGGGAAACCTGACGGTTGGGAGCCAAGCGCGTAAGGAGCGGAAACGTCGTGCCCATGCCTCGCGTCTCACTCCAATGTCTACCGGAACGCGAAGCGTTTCTGAGAAGTCGGAGGC
>NZ_JACJPG010000202.1 GCF_014695955.1 Leptolyngbya sp. FACHB-36
CACAAAATTAGCGAACTGCGGCTGATGCAGCCCGTCGATCGTCCCTTTCTCCAACTCATTCAGCACCTCAACCTGCCCTGCTCCGTCCACTTCACGCCCAGCAATCGCTATGTCTGGCGCGACGACGAGTTTGTTGAGTGGGCAACCACCCGCAAGCGCCTTGTCATGGAAGACTTCTACCGCGAAGGGCGACGACGGTTCAACATTCTGATGGTTGGGGACCAACCTACGGGCGGGCGGTGGAATTTCGATCGTGAAAACCGCAAGCCTCCCAAAGGCAAACTGACGCTGCCAGAAGCGCTATGGTTTGAGCCAGACTCTATCACCCAAGACGTAATCAACTGGGTAAAACAGTCGGCTGCATTCAAAGACAGCCAGGAATACTGGCACATTGAACCCTTTCGCTGGGGTGTCACTCGTCAACAGGCGCTTCAAGTGCTTCAGTTTTTTGTAGAAACGCGCCTGTCGGAGTTCGGTCCCTATCAGGATGCCATGGTCACCGGAGAGCAAACCCTGTGGCACGCGATGCTGTCGCCGTACCTCAATTTGGGACTGTTGCACCCGCTAGAAGTCGTGCACGCGGCTGAGCAAGCGTATTACGCGAACCAAAGTGATTGGGAGCTTAACAGCGTCGAGGGATTTGTGCGGCAGGTGTTGGGCTGGCGCGAGTACATGCACGGCATCTACGTTTACATGGATGAGGGCTATCCGGAGCGCAACTGGTTCCACCACGTCCAACCGCTGCCTGCGTTCTACTGGACTGGGGACACACCAATGAACTGCCTACATCATGTCCTGACCCAAGTGAAGGAAACAGGTTACGCTCACCACATTCAGCGGTTAATGGTGCTGAATAACTTTGGGCTGATTGTGGGAATTTCGCCGCAGGAGCTAGAAGACTGGTTCCACGCGGCGTTCGTTGATGCGTACGACTGGGTGATGCAGACCAATGTGATTGGGATGGGTCAGTATGCAGACGGCGGCACGATCGCCTCTAAGCCCTATGCCGCATCGGCGAACTACGTCAACACCATGAGCAACTACTGTAAGGGCTGCGTGTACAATCCCCGCGATCGATCGGGCGATGACGCCTGCCCGTTCAACTTCTTCTACTGGGATTTTTTGGCTCGTCACTACGAGAAGCTCAAGGGCAACCATCGCATGAGTCAAATTCTCCGCAATTTAGAGCGCATTTCGCCAGAAGAGGTGCAAATCATGCGGCAAAAAGCGGCGGACTGGCGCACTGCTCACACAAAAACCGAGTACCCGCTACCCTCAACGCCCCGATCGCTCGGTTAGAGCCCTAGTTGACTGACAAAACTTCGGACGACCTCTCCCCCAGCCCCTCTCCGACACGGAAAGGGGCGTCAGACGAACTTCTAATTCCCTCTCCTGCGAGGAGAGGGTTAGGGAGAGGTCTTCAGCAATTTCAGCAACCGTTTTGTCAGTCAACAAGGTTAGACCTCATAACCATTACACATCGTCCTGCAAGATCTTATTCAGCAGCGTGAATAGTCCTTGATACATCTTCAGCAACAGCGGCAGTGCCAGCGCTAAGGTAATCAGTCCGAAAGGGCTAAAGAATAAACGAGAAAGCTTGGAAAGCGTGTACCAAATTACGAATACGGATGCCACGACGAAAAATCCGATCGTCAAATTCCTCCGAATTTGATTGATGCCTTTGCGCTTCGGCTTGTTGACAGTCTGGTTAAGGGTCTGGGAACGAGTCGAATGATTAAGCGGCTCCACTACTGGCGTTGGTTCAGTCAGCACAAGCTCTTTGATTTTGTAGCAAGAATTTCCTTTCGTTTTCTGCTTGTAGACTTCGATCGTGGTGATTCCCGCCAGATTCAATTCGGTCAATGTTTCACGAATCGATTTCGCAAAGGTATCCGCTTCTAGGATTTGATTGGTTTTTGTGATGACTTTGAGAATTGTGTTGTCCCTGCTAGCCTCAAATGTCAGGGTTTCGCTGCCCAGCGCTGCATTAAGGCGGTTAGAAATTGCCGAGTTCTCATCTTCCGCTGGCACCGGCACCGGACGGTCTGATGCTTGATAATCTAACGCTTGGCTAGAGGGTGCCGGAACGGACTCTGTGGCAGAACTTACCTCAGCCCTAGCAGAGCCAAATGCGTAAACCTGCATCCAAGCGGGAACGGTTGTTCCTGCAAGCCGTCCGTACACGTGCAGCGATCGAAGGTTGCTCAGTCCTAAATTGACCATGCCGCGATGGGTGAAGGCGGCAAACATTTGCTGATCGGGCACGCTGATTGACTCCAGCATCACTCGCACCGCACCGTCCTGAGCCATAACTCTGGCAGTAATCCCCTTGGGTTGCAGCGATCGATTCATTAAAGCCGCGATCGCGTGGGCATTTCCCTG
>NZ_JACJPG010000203.1 GCF_014695955.1 Leptolyngbya sp. FACHB-36
AAGCTGGATTTAAGCAATTGATGCACCAGATGAATCAGTTTGCTTGTCCACTTGTGCAGAGGCTCAACTTGCAGCTACTGTTTTCATCCGCTTAGAGTGATTAAAGAGGGGTAAGACAGTTGGACTTACATAACGTCTCAAACTTAGATGTCAGTGCACACATTAAGCCGCATGGGTGAGAGAGATTGAAAGGATTTGCGAGTAGGCTAAAAGATATCTTCATACCTCCGACCAATGGACGCTGCGCAATACCCATTTGGCAAGATGCACTACCTGTTCAGAAAAGCCGACCATGCTCGCTGGCACCGTATGGAAAGCAAGCGGCATATTCTACGATCGCAGCTTGGCTTCAACGACATCACTCCCTCCCGCCCCAAAGCCTGCATCGGTTGTGCCCACTACCACGGCGTCGCTTATGGGTACAGCCGAGAGGCGCGATCGACACTCACTTGCGGTTTTCATCCTTATGGCTGGCATAGTGAGAATGCCTGTCCCGATTGGTGCAGCTAACAAAGATGAATGGACTAAAGCTTATAAATAAGTCGCGATCGCAACAGCGGACGCCAGCACTTTTCTAAGGCATCCCATGACTACTGCGACCGCCCAATCACCCTGATCGTTACATACACCCAAACAGTCAATAGCTGTTACGTATTCTCGTTCTAGCTAGCCGATAGCCAACAAGACTTCCGCCGCCTTCTGCGTTACGATTCGTTGCAGGGTGGTTCACCGCCTTTCGTCGCACTGGCAGGCATTCGTTTGGCTCGTCTCACATCCCGTTCGTCAACCCGCCCCACCTCCGATCGCGCATCGCATGCTTCAGTAAACCCAGCTTTAACTGGCGCAACGTCCCACCATCCCTTCACTCGGCTGCTCCGCTATGGGCGGCGATATCATCGGCAGCTTCGTTGGGCGATCGCCTGCTCAATTCTTAACAAAATCTTTGATCTTGCGCCCTCCGTGCTGATTGGAGCCGCCGTTGATGTCGTCGTCCAGAAACAAAACTCCGTCATTGCTCACTTTGGCGTGACCGACAGCCTCTCGCAACTGGTTGCACTGTCGATCGCCACCTTCATTATTTGGGGCTTAGAATCTGCGTTTCAGTACGCCTACGATCGTCTCTGGCGTAACCTAGCGCAAACCATCCAGCACGACCTCCGCCTCGACGCCTACAGCCACCTCCAAGAACTCGAACTTGCCTACTTTGAGGAGCGCAGCACTGGCGCACTTCTCTCCATCCTCAACGACGACATCAACCAGCTAGAGCGCTTTCTTGACGGCGGCGCAAACGCAATTCTACAAGTCAGTACCACTGTGCTGCTCATCGGCGGAGCCTTCTTCCTGCTAGCTCCCAGCGTCGCGTGGATGGCAATGCTGCCCATGCCCTTCATCATTTGGGGGTCCGTTGTCTTTCAGCGCCGACTCGCTAGCCGCTACATCGACGTGCGCGAAAACGTCAGCTTGCTCAGTAGTCGACTGTCCAACAACCTCAGCGGCATCACCACCATCAAAAGCTTCGCCACCGAAGATTACGAGCGACAGCGCGTCACCCTCGAAAGCGAAGCCTACCGTCGCAGCAACCGCCGCGCGATCGCCCTTAGCGCTGCCTTCATTCCTCTCATTCGCATCGTCGTCCTCATGGGCTTCCTCGCTACCCTCCTTTACGGCGGCATCGAAGCCCTCAACGGCAACCTCTCCGTTGGCACCTACAGCGTTCTTGTCTTCCTCACCCAGTCTTTGCTGTGGCCCCTTACCCGCCTCGGCGAAACCTTCGACCTCTACCAGCGCGCAATGGCATCGACCAACCGCGTCCTCGACTTGCTCGACACCCCGATCGCCATCCATTCCGGACATCTGAAGTTAAAGAATGCAGAGCAGGGAATAAACCATAAAGCAAAGATTCCCCCGTCAGAATCGTCCCATTCCCCATCCGGCGACATCCACCTCCACCGCGTCACCTTCGCCTACCGCGATCGCGCCCCCGCCATGGAGAATCTCTCTCTCCACATTCCCGCCGGCAAAACCACCGCGATCGTCGGCGCAACTGGATCGGGCAAAAGCACCCTGGTCAAACTGCTGCTGCGGCTCTATGAAATACAGTCCGGCAGCATCACGCTAGACGGTATCGACATCCGCGAGCTAGAACTGCGCGAATTGCGCCGCGCGATCGGCTGGGTCAGCCAAGACGTTTTTCTATTTCACGGCACCGTTGCCGAAAACATCGCCTACGGCAGCTTCGACGCCAGCCTTGAACAAATCCAAGCCGCCGCAGAGATTGCCGAAGCGCACGAATTTATCCAGCAGCTTCCTCACGGCTACCAAACGATCGTCGGCGAACGTGGACAAAAACTTTCCGGTGGACAGCGCCAGCGACTCGCGATCGCCCGCGCCGTTCTGAAGAACCCACCAATCCTCATTCTCGACGAAGCCACCTCCGCCGTAGACAACGAAACCGAAGCCGCCATCCAGCGATCGCTAGAGCACATCACCCTCGGACGCACCACGATCGCGATCGCGCATCGCCTCTCCACCGTTCGCAACGCCGACTGCATCCACGTCATGGACCACGGCAAGCTAGTCGAACGCGGACGCCACGAAGAGCTACTTGCCCAAAACGGCATCTACGCTAGCCTGTGGCAGGTCCAAACTGGACAAAAATCCTCCTAGTCTACGGCGCTGCCTTCGATAGCGCCGCCAAAACCCGCTCCGGCGTCATCGGCAGTTGGGTTACACGTGCACCCGTTGCGTGAGCGATCGCGTTGGCGATCGCCGGAGCCATACAGTTCATCGTGATCTCGCCCACGCCCTTCGCCCCAAACGGTCCATACGGGTCTTCAGACTCCACCAAAAACACCTGCATCGGCGGCACATCCGCAGCCGTGGGAATTCGATAGTTGCGGAAACCCGGGTTAAGGATTCTGCCTCGATCGTCAAATAAAAGCTCCTCGCTCAGCGCGTAGCCGATCCCCATTGCGCTGCCGCCTGCCGCCTGCCCCATACAGATGCGCGGGTTAATCGCCGTTCCCAAATCGATCGCCTGCACCGATCGCAGCAGCCGCACTTTGCCCGTCTCGGTATCCACCTCAACTTCAACAGCTTGGACCGCAAACGTCAGCGACGACTCATCGGCAGCGTACTCAGCTTCCACCGAGATCGGAGAGGAAGGGGGTATCTCTAAGGCATTGAGTTTGTCCCGCAGCTTCTCAGCAGCCAGTTTAACAGCTTGCCCAGAAATATAGAGCGTGGCGGAGGCGTAGGAACCCGCATCAAATGGCGTTGTGTGCGTGTCAGACGCAACTAAATCAATGTCAGCAACGGTCGCGCCAAGAACGTGAGCAGCAATTTGTCGCAGCGTCGTGTCAGATCCCGTGCCCACATCAACCGCACCCGTTCGCAAGCAGAAGCGACCCGTCGGCTCCAGCGATAGATTGACGCAGGCGGTGTGAATTTTCGAGAGTCCGCTGCCCTGCATCGAAACTGCCATTCCCATACCGCGCCGCAGCGGTCCTTCTACGATCGGTGGCGATTCCAGACGGTACCCGATCGCCTGCACAACCTTTGCAAAGCACTCTTCCAGACAGTAGCTGCCAATTAAATTGAAATGGTCTTCGGGCGTACGTCCCCGCCCCACTTCAACAACATCACCAGGACGAATTAAATTTTTCAGGCGCACCTCAACCGGATCGAGTCCTAATTTATCGGCGATCGTATCGAGCTGGCACTCCATTGCAAAACCCCCTTGGGTCGCTCCGTAGCCGCGAAACGCACCCGCAGGCATCGTGTTCGTGTAAACGGAGTAGCCCGTGAAACGCTTGTGTGGGCTGCGGTAGAGGGCAAGGGGCGCGTACCCTACTAGAAACAGGACCGTAGGCGCGTGATTTCCGTACGCTCCCGTATTGCAAACGGCTTCTAGCTCCTGTGCCACCAGAGTTCCATCTGCCATCACGCCCGTCTTCAGACGAATTGTGGCGGCGTGGCGGCTGTTCGTGCAGGTAAATTCTTCTTGGCGCGTGAACTCCCACTGAACGGGTCGCCCAGTTTTCAGCGTCGCCAGCACGCACAGATCCTCACTGAGAATTTCCTGCTTGTTGCCGAAGCCGCCGCCCAATTTCGCTTTGTAAACGCGCACTTTCTCCTTGGGTAGCCCAAACAGCTCCGACAGCACCCGCTGACAGTGAAACGGCACCTGCGTACTGGAGCGCACGACCAGCGTGCCATCGTCGTCTAGCCAACTCGTGCTGACGTGCGGTTCTAGATGAGTGTGCTGCACCGCAGGCACCGTGTAAGTCGTCTCTAGCACAAAATCCGCTTCGGCAAATCCCTCTTCTAAATCCCCAGATTCCATCGTCACCTGAGCCGCTAAGTTATTTGCAGCGTCAAAGATCTGAGAGGATTCCGGTTCGTCGTGGAGGATCGGGGGCGAGGGAAGGTCAGCGTGTTGAACGGTTCCTTTGCCCATCGCCTCGATCGGGTCGATGACGTGGGGCAAGATTTCGTACTCGACCTCAATCAGTTGGCACGCACGTTCCGCGATCGCCACCGACTCCGCAACAACAGCGGCAACGCGATCGCCAATAAAGCGCACCTTCCTATCCAAAATGTAGTGATCCAGAGGATCGGGTACGGGTTCCGAATGCCCAGCCGTACTGTAAGCGCGGCGATCGACATCCTTGTAGGTGAGAACCGCATGAACTCCTGGCAGCGCTTCCGCTTGCTCCGTGCGAATCTCACGAATGTGAGCGTGGGGATGCGGCGATCGCAGCACCTTGAGATGCAGCAGCCCAGACGGCGCATAGTCCGACGTGTAAACTGGCTTTCCAGTCACAATATCGGGACCATCTTGTTTCGGAACGCTTTGACCCACTTGGGCAGTAACGGAATCGCCCGAGCCACGGGCAGACTGACCACCAGCAACGGCTTGCTTGCCTGCCAAAATACTTTCGACGATCGCCTGATAGCCCGTACAGCGACAGAGGCTACCCCGTAGCGCCAAGCGCAGTTCTTCCTCAGACGCAAAAGACAGCTTTTCGGCGCTGAGAATCATCCCAGGAGTGCAGAAGCCACACTGGAACCCTTGATGCTCCAGGAATGCTTGCTGCATCGGCGTTAGCTGACCGTTCTGAGCCAGTCCTTCGATCGTGGTAACAGCATGGTCTTGGGCACGCAGAGCCGGATAAAGGCAGCTATGAATCGGTGCACCATCCAGCCAAACCGTGCAGGCTCCGCAGTCTCCCGATTCGCAGACGCGATGCACGCTGGCACATCCCATCTGACGCAGCCAGCTGAGGAGGCTGGTTCCAGGAGAGCAATTTCCCGTGTGAAGCTGACCATTGAGATGAACGGTGAGGGAGGCAGTCATGAAGGTGGCAAGTAAAGGGTGGAATGGGCAGAATTTAGGGTTCGCGCAGGGCGTGTAGCGATCGACGAATCAGCACCTCAGTCATCTGCTGACGGTAGCTGCCGCTGGCACGGCTATCCGTCAGCCAGGGAACCGCTTGCAGCGCGGCGGTGATTTGCTCAGAGGAAGGAATGCGATCAAATTCCAGCAGGTAAGGAGCCACAACGCACGCTCCCAGACAAACTCGCGTGCGATCAGTCGCCGGATCGACGGCAGCAACTACAAGCGACAGGGCCGGATCGGTTTCCGCAATCCCAAACCGCTGCACCTGAGTTCGCCAGCTTAGAGAGGCTAGCGGAATCCAAATGCGACGTAAGACTTCACCCGGTTGCAGCACCGTCTGCTGGACACCGAGCTGAAAATCCTTGGCGGCAACTGTGCGGGGCGGGTCCGTCGGACTCCAAATCTCATAGGTCGCATCCAGCGCCACAAGCACCGGAGCCATGACGCCGATCGCAAGCGCCAGACAAACATTACCCCCGATCGTCGCCAGATGAGTGACTTTGAACGAGGCAGCCAGTGCAGAAACAGCCCCTCGAAACGCCTCAGTCGCCGTCCACTCAGCCGACCAGGGATAAGTCACCAGCTGCCTCAAGGTGCAGGTTGCCCCGATTTCCAGACGATCGTCCTCGACGGTAATCTCCGACCAACCCAGCGGCTCCAGATCCACTAGCGTCGTCAGATGAGGCTGCGGCTCCGAGAATATCCAAGTGCCACCCGCCAACCACGCGCACCCCCGCTTCCAAGGCGGAACAGACGCCAAATCCAAGGGACGGCAGTAGGTTTCAACCGTGTGTAGATCCATTGCTTGTAGACTTATCCAAGATCAGCAGCTTACAAGAAAAATTTTGGCAAGGATTGTAGCCGAGGCAACGATCGTAGCCACACAGCGGCTCAAACGCCCATCGTTGGGTTTTGAATACAATCCAGCAATCAAGCTCGGCTCACGGTTCTAATTAGAAAAGATGGCATGGTTCGCTGTACCACTTCTATGTTCGATGGGCAGCGTCAGCACAAATTCTGCACCTTGCCCTAGTTCAGAGAAGCACTCTAGTGAGCCGCCATGCCGCTCTGTAATAATTTGGTAGCTAATTGACAAGCCCAATCCAGTCCCTTGTCCAACTGGTTTTGTCGTGAAGAAGGGATCAAAGATGCGTTGCTGCACCCGATTCGGTATTCCAGACCCCGTGTCTTGAATTCGTACTGTAATTGCATTTGGACCCAAAACCTGGGTTTCAATCACGATTTGCCTAATTACCTCAACCTCCTTCGATCGAGTTTGGTTATGGTCGTTGATTGCATCAATCGCATTACTCAGCAGATTCATAAATACCTGATTCAATTGTCCGGAATAGCACTCGACCAGTGGTAAATTCCCGTACTTTTTGACGACTTGAATCTCCGGATGGTCTGCACTAGCCTTCAAACGGTTCTGAAGAATGAGCAACGTGCTGTCAATACCCTCATGAATGTCAACGAGTTTCATCCCCGCCTCATCTGAGCGCGAAAAGTTCCGCAGCGACAGCACAATCTGACGAATTCGATCTGCCCCTACTTTCATAGAAAGTAGCAGCTTGGGCAGGTCTTCAACCACAAACTCCAGGTCGATCGCCTCTCTACACGCTTGCACCTCCGCGACTGGATCAGGACAATA
>NZ_JACJPG010000204.1 GCF_014695955.1 Leptolyngbya sp. FACHB-36
GCATCGCACGTCCTCTGCTACAGCTTTTTGCATCCTATGACACTGCTGTCTCCCCGACGTTATACCAGCTCTCCAAATTCCAGCGATCGATCAAACCACTAAAACGTAAACGAACTCAACCTTCTGCAATTCCAAATTTCGAATTCCGAACTCCGAATTCATATCACTCGTTGATCCAGCGCTTAAACACTCCTCCGATCGCGCTAAAAAAGTTGCGCGACGGTTGAGCTTCAGGCAGCGGCTCGATGAGTACATCGCCTAGCTGCTGATACACCGTCTGAAGCAGCGATTCATTCACAGACCGCATCCATTTCAGCATCGCTCGCTGCTCTAGAGAGCCTGAATCCAGCAGCGTCAGTGCAGATTCCCAAAGCGCTGCCGCGTCTTGCTGGTTGCCTTGCTCCAGCGAAACAAGGCTCAAGTTGGCGAGCGTCTGCGATCGCTGGGTGGCATCCTGTAGCGGATCAAGACTGGCTAAACTGTGCTTGTAGTGCTCTTTCGCCTTCTCCCTGTTTTGTTGGTACAGATAGGCATTGCCTAGATTATTGTGCAGGTGTGCCGCGCACAAGCGATCGCCCACTTTCTCAGCGGCTGTCAGCGCCATCCGGTGCGTTGTTTCCCAAGCAGCCCAATCTGCCCGAACGCTAAAAAACGGAGTCAAATAGTTGACCATCGCCAGCACCAGTTCCCACGCTTCCGTTTGAAACGCCCAGTCGATCGACGCCAGCAAATTTAGCCGCTCGATGTCAAACCAGTTCAACGCGCTGAGATACAACCGCTGCTCAAATTCTGCGGGCAATTGTCTTTGTCCGTTGCCATACTGCTGTCCTAGCCGCTGACGAATGATCGGGTCCAGTGCCAAACTCATAACTTCGGCAATTTCTAGATACGCCTGACTGAGGTGTAACCGAGCCGTATGTCGCGTTTCGGTAGACTCTGCGATCGCTAGTTGTCCTCGGACCAGTTGGCGAATCACGTCGTGTAACCGATAGCGTTTGCTCATCGGCTCAACTAGCTCAATTAACTGAACATCAACTAACTGCTTCAGGCACGATCGTACGGTGTCAGGCGACGAGTCCAGCAGGCTAGTCGCCGTTTTGAGCGTGAAGCTTGGTTCAGCCAGCAATCCGAGCAGCCGCAGCAGTCGAGCAGAATGGTCGTCTAGGTTCTGATAGCTCATGCTAAAGCTGGCGCGAAGCTCTGGGTAGCTCAAGCCCATCGATTCCAATCGCTGGCGCTCATTTCTCAGCTTGGGCAGTGTTACCAGTTGCAGGTTTGGACGATGCCGCAGCAAACCCCCCAGAATGCGGATAGCTAGCGGCAAATATCCACAGCTATCGACGATCGCTTTAGCCGTTTCCCATTCTGTTTGGATGGGTTCCACAGGCGCGACCCGTTGCAGCAATTCGATCGCCTCCGCCGCTGGCATTTCGCCTAGCTCTAGCGTTGCAGCTTCCGCAAGGGTGAGCGACTTGCGACTGGTGACTAGCACTGCACAGCCAGCACCTAGCGATAGAAACGGCTGCACCTGTGCTTCGCTGTAGGCGTTGTCTAAGAGCGCTAAGATTCGGCGTCCTCCCATCCATGAGGACAAATCAGTCTCGACTTGTGGGTCTGGTACGGCGTGTGCAATCCCCAACGATTGCAGCAGCTGCGTCACTGCCGCGATCGACGAAAGCGGCTCGATCTCTGTGCCGCGCAGGTTTATGTAGACTTGTGCATCGGGAAACAGACGTGTGAGACGATGAGCCACCTGCGTTGCCAGCGATGACTTGCCGATCCCAGCTTTGCCCATGATTACAAGCACAGAAGCTGCATCCGATCGATCTCGCCTCAGCCGCTGCACGTGCGTCATTGCTTGCTCGGCTTCCACTTGCCGTCCAGTAAAATCCTGGAGAGTTGGAGGAAGTTGATGCGCAGCAGGCTGAATTAGCGCCTGCAAGAGTTCAGTCGCTCGCTTGTCATCCACCTCTACTGTTGCTCCAGTGCTAAGGAGGTGGGGTTGGTAGTCGCGTCGATCAGCGCTCATGGAAAACTCCATCAGCGACAGTAGCAAGCGCGTTCGCTACAGAGATTCGATCAAGCGGATTAATTGTCAGGACTGGGAGCGAAACCAGTGTAGAGAGTTCCAGCGCTGACACAATCTCCTCAGGCGCAATCGCGTCAGGACAATCAGTATGGGTAATGCCAAGCATCATTGGAAGTTGAGATTGCCCAGCTGCGCTCTTCGAAGCGTGCTTCTGCATAAATGCAATGATTTTTTGCGTCTGCTTAAAATCGTCTGGTCGATGCGCGGCAACCAGCAGCAGCAAGACGTGCGCTTGTTCAATTAGCATCTCCCAAATGAAATTGAAGCGATACTGTCCTGGCGTTCCGTAGACGTGAAGGGTGTACTGCGGCAGCGTGACACGACTAAAATCAAACACGACCGTTGTTGTCGGCTTGATAAGTGCTGTTTCATCCGTTGCAATTTCTTCGGTATCGACGACTCCAATTTCACCGATCGATCGTACAAATGTAGACTTTCCTGCCCCGACGGCTCCTGCAACAAGTAAGCGTTTGATCTCCATGAATGCCTCTGCTGATACAAACTGTAAGTAGCCGTCATAAATTGTGCGCATCAATATAAACGAGAACGCGTTACCAGCTATTTCCAAGTCGCAAATATGCCATTAAATTCAGCACGTTAATCGCGATCGTTGAGCGCTAATAGCGGCTAAAAACTCTCGGTCATACCAATTCTCTAAATCCCAACTACAGCTCAAACGACTGAAACATTGACAGAATTAAGCTTCTGCAATTCCGTAGCTTGCTTCTTGCGCAGCGAGTATTCCGAATTCCGAATTGGTATTACTTGGCGATTTGGCTAATAGCACAAAGCTAGTTCAGAACTGCACGCAGTTTTGCCCTACGTTAATACTGTCCAAAACAATTCTTGTTTGAGTAGTAGCGGTTGTAGCAGCTACTCTTTAGCAAACCAATGGGTGCTAGAGCAGGCTTCTATCTGGCAAAAATCGCGGTTACCGTTGTCTTGATGCCACTTTGGCTTTTGGAGCTACAGGAGTTTCTTGATATTCCAGTGGACGTACAGAATGACCAAAGGCTAAATCATTCGACAAACCCTTTTTCCGCGACAGTAGCAGAGCCAAAATTGAGGTGTTGATTGCCATATTTACTGACAGCTGACTATTGGAATCGACCAATACTGTGAATGGATATTGCCTCGAATCGATATAGCCTAACCGAAGGAGAACTTCTTCAGGCGCGCAGGCTCCGGGGCAATCAAGATGAGTAATTCCAATCACCATTGGAATTTTCACCTGATTGGTCATAAAAGCAAGAATTTGCTTGGCTTTAGGAATGTCTTCGGGACGATGTGCCGCAACCAATAGAATGTAAGCATGTGCCCGACGAATCAGAATGTCCCACATGAAGTTAAAGCGAGACTGTCCGGGCGTTCCATAAATGTGCAGATCGATCGCAGATCCAACAGTTACACGACCGTAGTCAAATGCAACCGTTGTCTGCGGTTTGAATTGTGCAGTTTCGTCGGTTGCAGCGCGATCGGTATTAATTACCCCAACATGACTTGCGGCACGAACGAAGGTTGATTTGCCTGCCCCTGGTGTTCCAGTGACAACTAACCGCAAAATTTCCATTAATTGCTGCCTCACTAGCAGAGTACGATCGATGCTGAATGGAAAGATGCACCCATAGAGCTAATTACGATTAGCTCTATGGCTTAGTTGGGCTGTCTAACTACTTATAGAACTAGCTTTAGTTCACTAACAGCACGCTTAATTTCAAGCATCAAAACACCTTGCTTTGCGGCTTTGTTAGCTAGCACTAGAAAAACAGCGTCTTGACCGCAGTTTGTCAAAACACTAAAGCCCTCTGTGCCTTCAACAAAAATACGATCGATTCCTCCTCTAGCAAGTTCAACGCCAATGCGTTCGCCCAGCGACAGCATGGCAGCAGACATTGCAGAGACTCGTTCTTCATCCATTGCACCAGGCAAGTTTACTGACAGAGGCAAACCGTCTGGCGTCACGACGGCGGCTCCTTGAATATCAGCAGTTGTGCTAACAAAGCTTTGTAGAATGTAGCTGAGTTTTTCGGTATTAATAGCCATAGCTCTCTCCAACTTTCACAATTAATCAAACGTCATCCGCTGCCTGTCTAAGACAGCGTATTCGTACCTATTGCAATCAAACGCCTACAATGCGGCGTATCGTCTTAGCCCTGATAATTTAGATGACATTTCTTTTGCAACGACAGCAATTGATTGATAGCTTTTGACGTTGCATCTGCTCATGTTTGATTGAGATGCGGCTGGTAGATTGCGTGGCTCAATTCTCTTACTTCAAAGTAAACAGTTTCCCTTGAGCAGGCTTCTCAAGATTCTAGTCAACCCTTCCTAAAGTTAACGTAAAGTGCGACTGCTTAAAGATAAAGCCACCATAATTTCTCACTGTTTTGGCAGCATTAATTCGATCGTAAAATTAATTCGTAAAGCCTTTAGAACAATAGAAAATATTTCTTAAAACATTCGCAACAATTCAGGTCACAGCCATAGTTTTTCTATAGCAATATTGAATTCAGCAGATTTCAATAACTAGTGATTCTCAGTACTAAAAATTACAATCTACGGAGTATCTACTGTCCTTCAACTAAGATGCAAAATATCTCAAACGCCCTCACACTAGGGTTTTGACGCGGCTCCTCAGTAGAAATAAGGATTCTAGAGACAGAGACAGCTACGGGTAGATTCCGATAGTTAAGTGCTTCTACTGAGTTGCTAGTTTCTATTAGCGATCTAGCGCTATTCGTGCCGTTAACTTGGTTGCAATACATCCCTTTCTTCTGAATCTACGGTTTTAGGTGTGACTAAAAACACATGTTTCTGTGATGAGTCGCAAGCCGATCGACGAGACTTTAATTCATCCTTGAAATCATTAGGAAGTGATTCTTGTTTCGGTCAATTTAGAAACATTGCTGTTCTCAGTACAGAAATAATGTTAAGCACTCTCGCTAGCGTGAGCACTCTTTCACAGTCGTCGAGCACCCCTGCGGCTAGCAAACCATTTGTGTTTGTTTTACAACCGAGAGGTGCATTGAATCACTTAACTAGCACAGCGTTTCTGACTGAGATAGCCGTAGCCCTAGAGCAGGCTTCCGAGCAGGTGATTGTTGATCTGCTCTGGGTAGACGCGATCGACGATCACGGTATGGTGATGTTAGTTGCAAGCCTAGAGCAGGCAGCGGTTTTAGGCAAAAAGCTTGTGCTTCACTCACTGGATTACGGTACGCGAACGAGGCTTGCCGCAGCGGTTGATCGCCAATCCGGTGTCGATGACTGGGAACACTGGTTTAATCCAGCGGTTGAGCAGCCTTAAAACGGGCAACATTACTTCAAGTTCTGTCTGTTGGACGGTGCTGCTAAGTTGGCAGAGCCGATATCCTGCAAAGGATTGTTGATCGACGGGTGCCTACAAGGAGTTTCCGTCGGGTAGTAATCTAGCATTAGACACCGGATAAAACGCCTCGCAGGATGTTGAGAGCTGTGCCGTCGGAAGCCATTAAGCCGTTAAATTCTGAACTCTCTACCGAAATCGACGCGCCTGAAGTTGCGTTGTCTACTTGGCCGCCGGAGCCGTCTCCGCCAGAGTCAAAAGCCGTCATTCGTACCAGCTTAAAGGCCTCCACATTGGATGGAGTGTTCGCGACAATCTTCTCCAACGTGGCAGGCGGCGTTCTGCTGAGCAATTTTCTTGTGGAGCTACACGCCAGTCCGGTGCAGGTTGGTTTGCTGGCGTCGATCCCGATGCTAGTGAATCTGCTGCAGCCGCTGGGCGCGTTTTTTGGCGATCGCACCAATAGTCGCCATAACTACTGTCTGTGGATCTACGGTCCTGCCCGACTACTATGGCTGATTCTGGTGGCGGGAATCGTTCTAGCTCAGTGGAACAAGATTCCGCCCGAGGCGCTGATTCAGTGGACGCTGGCGATCGTCTTTGTGTCACACGTTGTTGGCGCGTTTGGAAGTGCCGCTTGGCTCAGTTGGATGGCGACTTTAGTACCGCGTCGTTTACGGGGACGCTACTTTGGCATCCGCAGCAGTGCCGCTAGTCTAACCAACCTTCTGTCTGTGCCGATACTGGGATTTATCATTGCTGCGTTTCCTGGCGGCTCCATTCAGGGCTATGGTGTGATGCTGGTGTTCGCGATCGTCGCGGGCATCATCAGCCTCGGCTTCCAGTTCTTCATGATTGATGTCAACCCTCAAGTTCAGCAAGAACGAACTGAAGCGATCGCTCCCCATTCCCCACCCGCCACTTCTGGCTTCCAGCTTCCTGCCTTCCTTCAAGACACTAACTTCCTTTTGTTCCTGCTGTACCTTAGTCTCTGGACGTTTGCAGTCAACTTGAGTGCGCC
>NZ_JACJPG010000205.1 GCF_014695955.1 Leptolyngbya sp. FACHB-36
TCGAGTTCGGCTTGGGCGTGGCGTACGGCGGCGATCGCGCTGTTCACGTCTGCCCGTGCCGCCTGCACATCCACCGGACGCACTTCCGCAATGCGATCGAGCGTTGCTTCGGCTTCGTTGACCTGCTTGGCAAGGGTCTGTGCCGTTTGCGTGCGGTTGGCTCTAGCTTCATTAAGCTGCTGCATTGCCACATCCAGCGTTAGCTTTTTGCCATCGCGCTGTGAAGCATTCACGGCACCGTCTCGATACAGCGACTCATAGCGACGATATTCCAAGTCTGCGTTCTGAACTTCGGCTTCCAGACGCCGCACTGTTGCGTCTTTTGCGGCAACGTCTTGGCGCAGTTGCACTTGGACGCGATCGATCGTTGCCTGCTGGGCGTTAATTTCTCCCGTTTTTGCGCCTGCTTCGACTTGTGCCAGCCGCGTCTGTGCTACGTCTACTCGTCGCTTTGCCTGATCGAGAGCCGCTTGCAAGCGATCGCGCGAATCCAGCACGGCAATGATCTGTCCTTTCTGGACGCGATCGCCCAGTCTGACACGCAACTGCTCAATTCGCACCCCTTGAGTCGGTGCTGCGAGTTGAATCACTTCACCCTTCGGTTCTAGCCGTCCCAACGCAGTAACGGCGGTTACGGCAGGTGCGGTGGCAGTCGAAGCTTTGGACGTGACGGGCTGAGCCATGCGGTAGGCGCCGATCGCGCCTGTTGCAATCGCGGTGGTCAGCGCGACAATTAGCCAGCGACGTTTAGATGGCGTTCTAATAGAGGTTGCTTGCATCAAGCCTATTCTCCTGATGAATTGAGTCGATTCGGAGTTGGACGGGCTGCTATGCAACTAGTTGCTTATTAGCTAGAGTATATGCAACAAGTTGAATATGTCAACAGGTGAATATGCAAAAGATTGCATATAAAGGTATCTAGAACGTATGGCTTTAGCACACGCAATTTTGGCACTACTGGTCGATACGGCTCGCAGCGGCTACGACCTGACGAAGGAATTTGATAGCTCTGTCGGCTACTTCTGGAACGCGACGCACCAGCAGATTTACCGCGAACTGGCAAAGCTGGAAGACCAAGGCGCGATCGCCTCTGAGATTGTTCCTCAAACGGGTCGCCCAGACAAAAAGCTGTACCACCTGACGGAACTGGGGCACCAACAGCTTGTGGAATGGATTGCCGAGCCGTGCAGCATTGCCGGCATTAAGGAAGAAATTTTGGTGAAAACCTTCGTGGGTATGCAGGTCGATCCGTCAGTTCTGCGACAAGAAATTGAGCGCCACCGTCAGGCCCATCAGCAAAAGTTAGCGGCCTACCATCGGATTGAGGCGGAGTATTTTGAACCGCGTCAGCCGCTTTCATTTGCGCACAACTTACAGTACCTAGTGCTGCGGCGAGGCATCCGCTACGAGGTAGATTGGATTGGCTGGTGTGACGAAGTGCTGCAACTCCTGGAAGACCACGCGAACGATCGCCCGGTCTGATAAGATATTTGGGTCGTTCAGGGAAGCCGTCATTGAGTCAATCGATCGATCTGCCAAAAGTAGATGATTTTCTACAAGAGCTCGCGACTATTCAGCAAACAGGTTCCAAACGCATTGCGCTGTTAGGATCGCGCCACGTCCCGATTACGCACCAAACGCTAATTGAAATGATGAGCTATGCCTTGGTGCTGGAAGGTAATCGCTTGATTACATCCGGTGCAACGGGAACAAACTTTGCCGCGATTCGAGGGGCGCTGCGAGCAGATCCGACGCTGCTAACTGTGATTCTGCCGCAAAGCTTGGAGCGGCAGCCGCGTGAGTCGCGGGAGCAACTCGAACAGGTTATGCATTTAGTAGAAAATCCGAGCAACAATACGCTGTCGCTGGCGGAAGCGAGTTCGCTATGCAATCAGGAAATTGTTTCGCGCTGCCAGCAGCTAATTTGCTTTGCGTTTCACGACAGCAACACGCTGCTAACGACCTGCCGCGATGCTGAGGAACAACGCAAAATTGTGACACTGTTTTATTTTGATTAGTCGTATTAGTCGTACGATCGCCGCTAATCTTCCCTCAATCAACCGTCACTTCTGACTGTGCTGTTTCAGGGATACTTAACTAGCAACCTGATGGGAACCGACATCCACTAAGAAGGTAAATGGCATAGACAAGCCCGACAGCACAATAAGTTGCTATGCCCTAATGCAGGTTAGATTGAGACGAATTTGACCAACATCAGAGCATTCTTCTGTGCTACTTACTGACCCGAAATCGACGTTCGAGCCAGCCGATTCCGTAGTCTGCAATCAACGCGATCGCGGCTGCCGGAACCGCCCCCGCCAGAATTAGCTGATCGTTGACAACGGCAATGCCGCGAAAAATAAAGACGCCAAGCCCGCCTGCTCCAATTGCCGCTGCGATCGTGGCGATGCCGATCGCAATCACCGTCGCTACCCGCACGCCTGCCAGAATGACACTCAGCGCCAGCGGAATCTCTACTTGCCGCAGCAGTTGCCAATCGGTCATTCCTAGGCCGCGTCCCGCTTCTCGAATTGCCGGATCAATGCCTGAGATGCCGGTGTAGGTATTGCGAATAATCGGCAGAAACGAATACAGCGTCAGGGCGACGATCGCCGGAGTTGCGCCAATGCCGCCAATAATTGGAACCGGAATCAGCAGCCCAAACAGCGCCAGACTGGGAATCGTTTGCAGAATATTTGCGATCGCCAGCACAGGCTGTCGCAGTTTAGAATTGCGCGTAATCAAAACGCCCAAGGGGATGCCAACTACGGTCGCAACGGCGATCGCAACGATTACCAGCAGCAAGTGCTCCCCCGATCGCTGCACAATTTCTGGTCCATAGCGAATCAAAAAGAAATTGTTCATCCCTCACCAGTCAGTAGCTGATCGCCATTAGCTAGTCGCTAACAGCCTGACCTAACGATAGTTTAGTGCTCTTGTGCCTTCTCAGATGGGCGCAGCGTTCTAAGGAAGGTTTGCGCTTCTGGATGGGTCGATCGCCCGAACTCCTCTGGCGCACCTAAAAATATCAGCTCTCCCGATTGCATTAGCCCAATCCGCGATGCCAGCACAAACGCTTCTTGCAGATCGTGGGTTACAAACACGATGGTTTTGCCCAACTCGTGTTGCAGTCGCCGCAATTCCTGTTGCAGCTCTAGTCGAGTAATCGGATCGAGTGCCCCAAACGGCTCATCCATCAGCAGAATCGGTGGATCGGCAGCGAGGGCGCGAGCAACCCCAACCCGCTGCCGCTGACCACCAGAAAGCTGATGTGGATAGCGATCGACAAATTGAGCCGGATCAAGTCCAACCAGATGCAGCAGTTCGTGAACGCGGGATTTGATCTGCTTGGGTTTCCAATCTAGAAGCGATGGCACGACGCCAATATTGCGCTCGATCGTGTAGTGGGGAAACAGCCCCGTCTCTTGAATCACGTAGCCAATGCGGCGTCGGAGTTGAATCGCGTCCCACTTGGTCGTGGCAGTTCCTTGAACACGGACTTCGCCACGGGTCGGCGTCAGGAGGCGATTGATCAGCTTCATGGTGGTGGTTTTACCGCAGCCACTGCGACCCAACAGCACCAAAAATTCGCCTGCGGCAATGGTAAAACGAAGGTCAGACAAGAGCGATCGTCCATTTGCCTCGTAACCTACGTGGTCAAACTCGATCGTCGTTTCGACTGGCTGCTGCATCTGCTTCTTGACTCCAGGTTCTTAATTCTGACGCATCTCAAGTCAGTCAAGCAATCGCAACAGCCTAGCTCTTGATTCCTACTTCTGAAGCCGCCCGATCCAGCACCGTTCCCACAAAGCAGGTTCCAGTGAGGTTAGCTCCGTCAAGATTAGCGCTGCCTATTTCGCTACAGAGTAGATTTGCGCCCGCCAGATTCGCGCCCGCCAGATTTGCGCCCTGCAAATCCGCCTCTTCCAGGTTTGCCTCACTCAGCAGCGCTCCCTGTAAATCCGCCTGACTCAGGTTGGCTCCGTGGAGGTTTGCTCCGCTAAGATTTGCTCCGCGCAGATCGGCTCCGCGCAAATCCACACCTTGCAGATTGACCCCAGTTAGGTTGGCACCGCTGAGAAACGCGCCCGCCAGCGTTGCCTTATTCAGTCGGGCGCGAATTAAATTTGCCCCACGTAGATTGGCCGATCGCAAATCCGCTTCGGTCAAGTCTGCCTGCATCAAGTTTGCGCCCTGAAAGCTCCCCCGCAGGTCTGCTGACGTTAATTGAGCACCAATCAGCGTTGCCCCATCCAGTACGCACCCCGTCAAGGTCGATCGGGTCAAATCGGCTCCGGTTAGCCGTGCACCTGCTAGGTTTATCCCCGGAAGCGTTTGATTCGATAAGTCTTCGTCTTCCAGGTTTACCCCCGGAAGCTGTTTTTTGCCAGCCAGCAGCGCATCAAGAGACATAGGGCAACTTAATTCAGTGAGTAAACAGGTTGAAGCCGTTCGTAATTCGTAGTCCGCAGCGTCGTCACTGACCACTCCGCGATCACTGACTACTGCTCACTAACCAGTATTACGTTTTCTTCATCCGCTCAAAGCTTAGAGCAGTAACGCCCCCCGTCACAAGCAGAATCCCCAGAACTTGAACAGACTGAAGCGGATCGTGAATGATCAAAAATGCTAGCAGTGCCGTAACGACCGGACCGCTAGAGGCAACGATCGACGCCCGCGCCGCACCCATGTAGCGCACACCAAAGTTATTCGCCAGGTAGCCTACCAGCGTCAGCACCCCTAAGACAATGCCCCCCAAAACAAAGCCTTGTGTCTGCTGTACCCGCACACCAAACTCAAACGGCAGCACCAGCAGCACACTCGACAGCAGAAAGATCGTTGAGAACTGAATCAAACTGACCGGAATTGGATGCAACTTTCTAAACCCAAGCTGCATGAAAATCAAATAAAAGGCAAAGGCAGTTCCCGCTGCGATCGCAGCGAATACTCCCGTTCCAGACATTGCCGCCGTCGATTGAATTCTAGGATAGGCAGTAAACAGAATGCCCAGCAGAATCATTCCCATGACTGCCCAGCGCAGCACCGTCGGACGATCGCGGAACAGCAGCCACGCCAGCGGCACTGTAATGATTGGATACATGAACAGAATCGTGACGGCAACGCCCGGTCCGATTTGCCCGATCGCAATGTAAATTAGAATCTGCGACAAAAACAAAAATGCCCCGCTGCCAACGACGCTAAAGAGCGGTTTGCGATCGGAGGCAGTCAGAAAATTTTTGATGTCCTTCCAGACCTTGGGATACAGCACCATTGCTACGGGAACCATCAGCGGTAGCACCACCAGCATCCGCAGCCACAGAATCAGCAGCGAATTGCCGAATCCGAGTTTAATGAAGCCACCCGTATCGAACAGTCCCAAAACCGTGCTTTGGCTGCCGATAACCCGCACGACGACATTGTGAAACGATAGCGCCATCGTAGAAAGCAGCACCAGTAGAAAGCCAAGCCGAAACTGAGAGGGAGGCTCTGACTTTTGCTTTGGTAGCGGCAAGGGAGCCGCAGGTGCTTCAAACGGAATAGGGTTGGCGGTGGGAGGTGAAGCGGGTGGCAGCGGTTGAGCTTGCAGAGCATGATGGTTTGCCCGCAGTTGCAGAATTTCAGCCGTTAACCGCGCCTTTTCTGCTTGCAGCTGCGCGACTTCATCAGACAGTTGAGTGACCAATCCCTGGTGAAGACGCTGGAGATCTTGAGTGACAGCTTGCAGCGCTTTTTCGGCTGACTGAGCTGCTTCAAGGGTATGTTCCGATCGATCGCCCTGCTGCACCATGCTTGCCCCCTCATCGATAGCCAAATTGCTTGCACCCAACGTCAGCACTTCATCAGTGTTCCCTAACAGCTTGCGAACTCGCTAAGCGTTCTGCAATTTTGCTTTGCTGACGTTCCCTAACCCCTGAAAGCATTATGCCCGAACGCTACTAATGCAGTTAGAAAATTAGACGCTCTGCACAATCAATTCACAACCTAATGTGAACAGAAGGGCAGATAGTCCCGCCGTGATCGGAATTGTGACTACCCATGCAAGAGCGATCGGTCCCAGAGTTTTGAGTTGGATCGATCGAGCATTCTTCACTAGCCCAATTCCAACAACGCCCCCCACCAACGCATGAGATGTAGACACAGGCAGTCCAAGGCGAGAGGCTAACAGCACTGTCAATGCTGTTGCGAGTTCGGCGCAAAATCCGCCGCTGGGCTGCAGCGAAATAATTCCCTCGCCCACCGTCGCAATCACCTTTTTACCCAGCACTGCCAATCCTGCTACGATGCCTAACGCGCCAATGACCAGAATCCACAGCGGCACCCGAAAGCCGTCTAGGGGAACGCTACCCGTGCGAAGAATGTGAGCGATCGCCGCCAGTGGAGCAATGGCGTTTCCAACATCGTTTGAGCCGTGGGCGAAGGCGACAAAGCAGGCGCTGATGACTTGGAAGCGAGCAAGGAGGCGTTCGGTGGGAGAAGGAATCTTCTGTTTGGTCAGGCTCTCTAGCTGTTGCCAGCTTGCGAGGGACAGTCCGAGTGTCGCGATCGCGCCGATTGCAATTGGCAAATCGTGGGCTGGCAGAGACCAGCCAACCTGCGTGGACAGCCAGACTTGAAGTGGACGGGTCAGCGTCGGTAAGACGATGACGCCAAACACGCCGAGCAGTGCAGCGCTGAGCCAGGGAATCCACTGCTGTAGCTGCGCTAGCGGATCGGACTGATCGAGAATCCAGCGCTTCACCGCGCTGTAGAACAAAGCCGCGATCGCGCCGCTCACGATCGGCGTGGCAACCCACGTGAGCGAAATTCGCTCGATCGACTGCCAATCCACTGCTCCAGGACCCACTGCAACCCACGCGAAGCCCGCGATCGCGCCAACGACCGCGTGCGAGGAGGATACAGGCAGCCCGAAAACCGTGGCAACGTTGAGCCAGACGCCGCAAGCAATTAACACAGCGACCATTCCCACCAGCAAAACGGTTGGGCGATCGCTGAACAAGGTAGGGTTAACAATTTTTGTCGCCAGCGTTTCGGAGACGTTGCGCCCAAACAGCACAGCTCCGGTGAATTCTAGAATGCCTGCGATCACCAATGCCTGTCGCAGCGTTACTGCCTTGGACCCCACGGAGGTTCCCATCGAGTTAGCGACGTCATTTGCACCTAGGTTCCAAGCAAGGTAGAAGGCAAGCAGACTGGTGAAAATTAACATGAAATAGCGACAAGATTGAACGTGAGGTTAACTGAAGGAAACACACAGACGCTCTGCAGCTTACC
>NZ_JACJPG010000206.1 GCF_014695955.1 Leptolyngbya sp. FACHB-36
GAACGTCTGGTAGTCGAGGACGCCCTCCGCGCCGCTAATCAAGAGCTTCAGCGGTTAGCCTATATGGACGGGCTGACCCAGGTTGCCAATCGTCGCTACTTTGACGAACGCCTAGAATACGAGTGGCGACGCCTGCTGCGAGAGCACCATCCGCTGTCGCTGATTCTCTGCGATGTCGATTTCTTTAAGCAGTACAACGATACGTACGGGCATCAAATTGGAGACGACTGCTTGCGCTTCATCGCTAGTGCGATTCGGAGCGTCGCCAAGCGGGCAACCGATCTTGTGGTTCGCTACGGAGGCGAGGAGTTCGCAGTCATTCTCTCGAACACGCCGCTAGAAGGAGCGGTCCAAGTTGCCCAGAAAATTCGAACAGCGGTGCGACAGCTGCAACTGCCCCATCAGCACTCCAGCGTTAGTCCCTACGTCACCCTCAGCTTAGGCGTTGCCTGCATCGTGCCAACACCGGGAACCTCAGCGGTGCAACTGATTGCGGCTGCCGATCGATCGCTGTATCAAGCAAAAGCAGCGGGACGCGATCGCATCATGACCGCCACCCAACTGCAGGAATAGGATTCCACTAAACCGCTGCACTAGTTGCCATGATCCTTAAAATTCGGCAATCCTCAAATTGAGAGGTCTACGTGTCTGGCGACAGGATTCTAAAATATGAAGATAGTTGAATCATCTCTCGCAGCGGCAGCAGACTATGGCGTTCTCTTCGATTACTCGTGCTCTGGGGCGATCGCCCCTGACCTCGGAACTGTTAACGAGTTTGGAGCGGCATCACCATCTGCGGCTTACCGGGCTGTCACGTCTGCCCAAGGGAATCGTTAGCTCGACGCTGGCACAGACTCAATCCCGGACGCTGCTGGTCGTCACCGCGACGCTGGAAGAAGCCGGACGTTGGACTGCCCAACTTGACGCAATGGGGTGGCAGACCGTCCACTTTTACCCAACCTCCGAAACTTCGCCCTACGAGCCGTTTGACTCCGAAGCAGAAATGACGTGGGGACAGCTACAAGTCCTAGCGGACTTAGTCAGGAGTGTACAGCCTTCGGCATCTCAGCAACGCGACGCGTCTCCGAAGGAGTTAGAGCGAGGCGTGAAGAGTAATGGTTCTGACTCCTCGCCCGCTCCCCACTCGTCACTGGCGATCGTCGCAACAGAACGCGCCCTCCAGCCGCACCTGCCGCCGATCGAGGCGCTGAAGCCGTACTGTTTAACTCTGCGGCGCGGGACCGAGCTAGACCTGGAAACGCTGGGACAAGAACTGGCACGATTGGGCTACGAGCGGGTGCCGCTGGTAGAAACCGAGGGGCAGTGGGGACGGCGCGGCGACATTGTGGACGTGTTTCCCGTGGCGTCGGAGCTGCCCGTGCGGCTGGAACTATTTGGAGACGAACTCGAGCAAATTCGGGAGTTCGACCCAGCCACGCAGCGATCGCTCGATCGGGTCGATCAGACTGTCCTGACGCCGACGAGTTTTGCGCCGATCGTGCAGGCTGCTCTCTCCGACGACAAAGTGGCTAGGGTCAAAGCGCACCTGTCACCCGAAGACCAAGAGAAATTTGACGAGGGACAGCTCCCCGAAGGCTTGCGGCGCTTTTTGGGCATTGCCTTCGATCAGCCAGCCTCGCTGCTGGACTACCTGCCCGACAATACGCTGGTCGCGATCGATGAACCCGATCAGTGTTTAGCGCACAGCGATCGCTGGTTTGAGCACGTCGAAGACCATTGGAAAGAATTGGGAGGCGGAGTCGATCAGGGTTTTTCATTGCCGAAAATCCACCGCTCCTTCACGGAATCCCTTGCAGAGGTTGAGTGCTTCGATCGTCTTTCCCTCTCAGAGCTAGTCGAAGAAGTGAAGAAGGACGCTTCACCGACTCCGCACTCCTCCCCGATTAACCTTGCCAGTCGATCAGTGCCTGCGATTCCGCACCAGTTTGGCAAACTCGCCGAAACGCTTCGGGGCGAGCGCGATCGCGGCTTCTCGATTTGGTTGGTATCGGCGCAGCCATCGCGATCGGTGGCGCTGTTGCAGGAGCACGACTGTCCCGCCCAGTTTGTGCCCAATCCACGTGACTATCTGGCGATCGATAAGCTGCAAATTCAGCACGTTCCGGTAGCCGTGAAGTATTCCGGGCTGGCGGAGTTAGAGGGCTTCATTCTGCCAACGTTCCGGTTGGTGGTCGTCACCGATCGTGAGTTTTTTGGGCAGCACACGCTGGCAACGCCGGGCTACGTCCGCAAACGTCGCCGCGCGGCCTCGAAGCAGGTTGACCCGAACAAGCTGCGTCCGGGCGATTACGTGGTGCATCGCAATCACGGCATTGGGCGGTTCCTGAAGCTGGAAAGCTTGATGATCAACCGCGAGACTCGCGAGTATCTAGTGTTGCAGTACGCCGATGGACTGCTGCGAGTCGCCGCCGATCAGCTTAGCTCTCTGTCGCGCTTTCGGGGCGCGGGCGATACGACGCCAGAGCTGAGTAAGATGTCCAGCAAAGCCTGGGAGAAGACGAAAACCAAGGTCCGCAAAGCAATCAAAAAAGTGGCGGTGGATCTGCTGCAGCTGTATGCGCAGCGTGCCCAACAGCAGGGATTCTCGTTTCCGTCCGACATGCCGTGGCAGCAGGAAATGGAAGACTCGTTTCCCTACCAGCCGACGCCCGACCAGCTTAAAGCGGTACAGGACGTAAAACAGGACATGCAGAGCGATCGTCCGATGGATCGCTTGGTCTGTGGGGATGTGGGCTTTGGCAAAACCGAGGTGGCGATTCGCGCCATTTTCAAAGCCATCACGTCTGGTAAACAAGTGGCGCTGCTGGCTCCAACTACAATTCTGACTCAGCAGCACTACCACACACTAAAAGAGCGCTTCGCTCCGTATCCAATTCAGATTGGCTTACTGAACCGCTTCCGCACGCCGCAGGAGCGCAAAGACATTCTGCAACGGCTGAAAACTGGGGAACTGGATGTTGTCGTGGGGACGCACCAGCTTTTAGGCAAAGAAGTCTTTATCAAGGACTTGGGACTGCTGGTGGTAGACGAGGAGCAGCGCTTCGGGGTGAACCAGAAAGAGAAAATTAAGTCGCTGCGAACGCAGGTCGATGTGCTGACGCTGAGCGCAACGCCGATTCCCCGTACGCTCTACATGGCGCTGTCTGGCGTGCGCGAAATGAGTTTGATCACCACGCCGCCACCGTCGCGTCGCCCGATTAAAACCCATTTGGCTCCGCTCGATCCAGAGATCGTGCGGACGGCGATTCGTCAGGAACTGGACCGAGGCGGGCAGATTTTTTATGTGGTTCCCAGAGTTGAAGGCATTGAGGAAGTTGCCGCCCGAATTCGCGAGATGGTACCGGGTATTCGGATCGCGATCGTCCACGGACAAATGCCCGAATCGGAACTGGAGCCGACGATGCTCACGTTTAGCGAAGGGGAGGCAGATATTCTTGTCTGCACCACGATTATTGAGTCGGGGTTGGACATTCCCCGCGTCAACACCATTCTGATCGAAGACGCCCATCGATTTGGGCTGGCGCAGCTTTACCAGTTGCGCGGTCGAGTGGGGCGGGCAGGAATTCAGGCGCACGCGTGGCTGTTTTATCCAAAACAGAGCCAGCTCAGCGACGCGGCACGCCAGCGACTGCGGGCAATTCAGGAGTTCACGCAGTTGGGATCGGGCTACCAGTTGGCGGTGCGCGACATGGAAATCCGAGGCGTTGGCAATCTGTTGGGGGCGGAGCAGTCGGGGCAGATGGACGCGATCGGCTTTGACCTCTACGTCGAGATGCTAGAAGAAGCAATTCGTGAGATTCGCGGTCAGGAAATTCCCAAAGTGGACGACACCCAGATCGACCTCAATCTCACCGCGTTTATTCCCGCAGACTACATTCCCGATTTAGATCAGAAAATGAGCGCCTATCGCGCCGTTGCCTCTGCCAACTCCAAGCAGGAATTGACTGAGATTGCGGCAGACTGGAGCGATCGCTACGGTCCGATTCCGATCGCTGCCTTGCAGCTAATTCGCGTTGTGGAACTGAAGCAGATCGCCAAAAAGCTCGGCTTCTCGCGCATTAAACCGGAGGGTCCGCAGCACATTACTCTGGAGACGCCGATGGAAGAGCCTGCCTGGAATTTGCTCAAAGCGAATCTGCCAGATCACTTGCAGTCTCGCTTTGTGTTCTCGTCGGGCAAGGTGACGGTGCGCGGCTTGGGCGTTTTGACGGCTGACCAGCAGCTAGAGAACCTGATCAATTGGCTTAGCCGAATGCAGGGCGCACTTCCAGAACCCGCTTTGGTTTGATGCAGACTGCGTTCTTTGCAAGCTCAGCGGCTAACGTCGATTGTTACCTTCATAGCTGGAACTCACGACAAGTTCTGCTACTGAACGTTCGATCGCGTTAGTCTGCTGCAAAGCTGCATCACCTTCATTGATAGCTTTGCCTATTAGCTTAGGTGTGCGTCACCGTCTGTACAACTAGCTGCGATCGTCCGTTTGTGCGCTGTAGGGCGATCGCGCCTCTCAAAGTCGTTCTTGCCACGATTTTGGATCGCGCTTACCGTAAAAGCAAGCAATCACGGAAATAGTTTCTTGTTCAAAGATGTAGAGGATGCTGTAGGGAAAGCGTCGAATCAGCGTTCGTCGTGATTGCCGATAAATGAGCGGATAGGCAAGTGGATTGCGTCCAATGCTGGATAAGCAGACATCGACGGCTCGGACAAACTCAGATCCTAATCCGGGGGGCTTGTGCTTCATACCACTCGAAAGCATCTTGAATGTCCAATTCAGCTTCAGGGCGGATAATGAGACAGTAGCTCATTGGGAGAAGCCTAATCGCTGCTTGACGGTTTCCCAGGTTGAACCAGCCGTTGAATCTTGCTGATAGTGGTCTAATCGACGATCGAGTTCCTGTTTCTGGGCGTCAGTTAGAGGAAGTTCATCTTGTCGATCCTGAATGCTATCCCACAAGTCTTCAGCAAGTTGGATGCGCTCAGCAATGCTAAGCTGCGAGATTTCGACTTTGAGGAGGGGATAGTTGCTCATATCGGCAAGTTCATTGGATTAATGATTCGATTGTAAGATGAATTCTTCCGGTGCTTCTTGTTTCATACGATCGTCCGCCTGTGGGTTGTGGGGCGATCATTACTGGTTCATTTAAGTAGCGTTGAGTTCTTCTGAAAAATTGTATTTGCGACGCTGTTCCTTAGCAAAATCTTGAAAAGACCGAAATCGATTCGCTTCAAAATTATCTAGCCCTTGCTGAATTTCCTTAGTTGCCTCTTTTGAATCTTGTTGTTCCCACCGCAAGACATTAATCAGTAATTCAGATGCGACAGGGTTTATGTCTTGACCTTGTCGATCGACTTTGTCCCGTAGTAGCGCTTCTAATTCAGGACTGAGGGTGACAACAATTGACATCATGATGTTTCCTCGGCGATCGACTGTGTCCAATAGTTTAGCAGTTTGTAGAAATTAGAGTTGTGCGATCGTCCGTTTGGTTTGTGGGGCGATCGTTGCTGGTTCACTAAATGCCAAAGTCATCGTGATCGCCTCCTAAAATTTCTTATAGCTTGATACCATAGGAAGAGCAAGACGAGGAGTACTAACACCCTATGTCAAAAACTCTCTACGTGCTTTACTTTCCAGTTCCTCTAATTTCTCCTCAAGATTCCTTGCTCTAGATTCTATTATTATTTTTAGAGAAGCTTTAATACCTTGTCGTCGAGAAGGAATTTCGAGTTGATCACGCAAGCATTCAAAAGTTTGCCGCACAAGCCTACGATTTGCTGAATCTAATATTTCTGGTACTTTTTCGTACTTATATATACAAAGCTTGATAAGTTCTTGTTTACTATGAAATTTTTCTGCTCTATCTCGCCAACCTGAAACTAATTTATCTACATCTCCCTCTATATAATCTTTCTTCTTAAATATCTCTACCTCTTCTCTTATTTCTGCTTCTTTAAGTTTTAAATTCTCAACAGAAGTAATTTCCTCTATTTTTTTCAGATAGGGCAAAAAATCTTTTTCTAAAGTCTCATCAACTAAATTAGCAATACCTCTTGGTACCCATCTTCCCAAAAGTGTATCTACACTGTAAGCAGCCCAAAACCTTTCTGGAAAAAGCTTTGGTATTTTGCTGAACACTTGCTGTAGATTAAGTGGGTCGCGCAAAATGGAGTTTGAGTCTGATTGATAGCCCTTGAATATTTTATTTACTTTCTGACTCTCTTTACCCTTTTCCGTTAAGGTTAGTTGAAAACGAACTGCGCTACTCAAGTTTCCCTCCCACTTGTGATAGAATTCACCAGCCTGAAGAATACGTAGAGCAAGAACAAAATCATCTTGCTCTGCAATTAATTTCCTTGATGCACAGTAATCTTCTCTTAGTTCTTTTGTTATTCTAATAAACTGACTGAGTGATGCAGAATCATGAGTAATCTCTACAATCTCAATATTACTATTCTCATGTATTCCAAGTCCTCTCCTTGTCAAATTTCCTGATGTGGTTGCAAGGAAGCCTTTTTGCGTCTTTGAACTTACTAATCCATAGCTTTTAACGTGAAATAGCCTACCTTTAAAGTTAATAGGAATAAATTCAATTTTGTTCTTCTCTAAGCCAACGCGCCTGCTGATACAGCTAACAAGTTCTTTCCCGTCTCCTCGATACTTAGACCAGTCGCCAATATCAATGAAAATATGAACTTGTGTCAGCCTGCCTTGAACCGCTTTTAATGCTTCATTGATACAAGCTACTAATTTTTCAGCAGCCTCTCGATCAAAATAGCAAGTTACAGCGTATAGTACACAATCTTCACCGTTTATCCTAGTTTCACGGACAGCTTGCTCTAAATGGTTTAGAAGAGTTTGCTGATTGGCGTAGTTTACTAAATGAGGCATTTTCGTCTGAGAAGCTTTACACATCATCTAACAGCATTCCCAAACAGTGCTGCCCTACACCTTGTCTCATTAGCGCAATTGGTTGAATTCTTCCTCCGTGATGCCTAGCTGGCTCAAAATCTCCTGAAACAGCCAACCACCTATTTCAGCATTGCCATGAATCGGAATGGTTGTTGCCCGTCCATCAGAATGTTTCCACCGTGCGTGGCTGCCCTTCTGCCGCGCCTTCTCAAACCCCAGCTTTCGCGCTACTCGCTCGAGTTCCTTTGCTTTAGCGGGCATGGGTCACAGCAACCTCGACATCTTGAGGCAATTCTTGACCCGCTTCGTCATACTCGTCCCGAATCATCTCAAATACGTTGGCAAGTTCGGCTTGTGCCTCTTCTGAAGTTTGTCCCCAAGCGTGACAGCCCGCGATCGCCGGAATGTAAGCAACAAACGTGCCATTATCATCGGGACGTAGAACAATTGTGTACTGATGAAGCGATCTCATAAGCGCTGAGAAACAATGGCTACGAAACTAACATAACCTTAGACAAATTTCACTCTGTACGCTCTACCACCCAACGATCGTCCACCACATTCCCATTCCAATTACCGCTAGCGCTCCATGCTGCGGCAGCATCTTCACCAGCGGCAGCCGCGCGATCTTTTGAGTCACAAACACACTCAGCCAGAACGTACCGATCAGCGTTATCGCCTGTAAAAACGAAATCACTGCCGGATGCGCCACCGCAATCGGTAGCATCGCCCCATTCCAGCCAAACGTCGCCGCCGTCACAGGCAGCACCCGTCCCGCCTCCGACAAGCCCAACTGCCAGTAGTGCGCCATATTTGCCCCCAGCACAAACGGCAAATA
>NZ_JACJPG010000207.1 GCF_014695955.1 Leptolyngbya sp. FACHB-36
AAGACCAGCGCCAACGAGAACGTCACGCCGTTTGAACCGAGCCGATAGTAGACGCGAGGAGGTGTACCAATTCATGGCTGTGTGGGGGGCTATATCCAAGAGCTAAAAGAACCCTACCAATAGGGCTTTAACAGGTCGCCAAGGTTACATTAAGGTTCAGTGGCTGCTGGAATTTGGGTGATCGTCGCAAAACCATCGACGGTGCAGAACGGTGTCTTGGTCGCTCGACTCAACCCATCGGTGCCAGAAGATAGAATTCGGCTAAGACTGCTTGAGGTAGAACTCTGGTCGGCAATATGCAACAAGGTAACTCGATCGACATGAGCAAAGCGCGTTGGGCAGTAGCGCCCCTGCTGGGACTGCTACTCATGGCTGTGGTTGGCTGTGGCTTGCTGCTGCGATCGCCCCTTCCGGGATTTAACCCGCCTGCTGTCACCAGTGTTCATTTAACGCTGGGCAATCCCAGTGGTGCCTCCCGCACGCCCACCAACTACCTGATCGGGAAGCCGCAGTACGCGCTGTCTTACAACAACCAGACGCACACGCCTAACTGGGTCAGCTGGCAGCTAAACGCGTCCTGGCTGGGCAACGTGCCGCGCCGCAACGACTTTCGCCCAGATGAAACGTTGCCGTCCGGCTGGTACCGCGTTACGCCCAGCGACTACAACGGCAGCGGCTTCGATCGGGGACACATGACACCGTCTGCCGATCGCAGCAGCACTGTGGAGAACAACTCTGCCACGTTTCTGATGACGAACATCCTGCCCCAAGCGCCAGACAACAATCAGGGACCGTGGGCGGAACTGGAAAACTACTGCCGCGATTTGGTCCGGCAGGGCAAGGAGCTATATCTGGTCGCAGGCGGCTATGGCAGCAAGCGAACGATCGCCCTGCGTCGCACGGATAGCCCGAATGATCGCATCGTTGCGCCCGCCAACGTCTGGAAAGTCGCGGTGGTGCTTGACCAACCGGGACAAGGACTGCAAGGAATTGGCGATCGTACGCGCGTCATCGCGGTGAACATGCCGAACAATCAGGGCATTCGGGAAACCGACTGGCGCACGTTTCGCGTCTCGGTAGACAGCATTGAAGCGGCAACCGGATACGATTTGTTGTCGAGTCTGCCAGCGGCGATCCAAGATCAACTGGAGCGGCGCGTCGATCAACAGTAAATAAGTTTTATCAGCGACAATTATGCACTTGTAAACTGCGGAGTTATCGGCAATTTAACGATCGTCGTTGCATCTTTGATATAAGTCTTTCGGGTAGGACTTGTCTCTATTGCAGTGCAGAACTAAGCTGAAGTCGAGAGAAAAGATCTGCTTTGGGCAATGGGACGAAACTGGGCGATCGCGATCGGCATTAACCAATATCGCAATCTGCAACCGCTGCAATTTGCGGTTCGGGATGCCCAATTCGTGCGGGACTATTTCCTCAACGAAGTTAACTTTCAGTCGGTCTACTATTTCTCGGATGATTCCCCGCCGATTCCTCAAGATTACGGACCCTCCTTGGACTCCACACCAAGTTTCACCACGCTCAAACGATTTCTGCGAACGCGATTTGAGCAACCGTTTCTGCAAACGGGAGACAATCTCTGGTTCTTCTTTGCGGGACACGGAATTCGCCACGACGATCGAGACTACCTGATGCCAATTGACGGTGATCCGGGGGATGTCGAAGGGACGGCGATTCCCATTAGCTACCTAACTGAGCGGTTACGTCGGAGTGGTGCAGATAATGTCGTGCTGCTGTTGGACGCCTGTCGGAATCAGGGACGGCGGGCGGGAGTGGGAGTGGGAGAAGAGGTACCGCCGGGAGTTGTGACCCTGTTTTCCTGTAGTCCGCAGGAGTCGTCCTATGAAATTGAAGCCTTGCAGCAGGGAGCGTTTACCTACACGCTTTTGCAAGGATTACGGCTGCAAGGCGAGGGGAACTGTGCCACTGTCGAGCGTCTGGATAACTTCTTGCGAGTTCGTGTCCCTGAAGTGAACCGACGACATGGAAAACCGCGACAGAATCCCTATGCCACGGTGGAGCCTGCCGCCAAGTACCATCTAATTTTGCTGCCGCGACAGGCAACGCTGCGAGATGCTGAGACGCTGAAGATGGAGGCATTCAAGGCGGAAACCGATCGCGTGTTTGATTTGGCGGAGCAGTTGTGGATTCGCGTTTTAGCCGTTTCTCCGGCGGACTCAGACGCCATTAAAGCGATTCGTCGATTGCCACAGATGCCCGCAGCACCGAGTCCAACTTCTAGAACTCGTCCGTCAGGTGAGCGGACTGTTGCGCCTCGGCAAGAAATTCCGATCCTGGGTTTGAGTAGACGACAACTGCTTCTGACGGGTTTGGGAGGAACCGGAGTCGGGGCGGCGCTTCTGGCCCGATCGCTCCTTCAGCCTTCCAGTCCCAACGCTCCATCACTGAAGCCGTTTGAATTTGAGGTGATCACAGTCAATGCTCAAGGAAAGCAAGCGCAGCCGCAACGGAAAAAGGCACAGTTTTTTACTGAAGATCTGGGGCAGGGGGTCAAATTGGAAATGGTGGCAATCCCAGGAGGGACTTTTCAAATGGGATCTCCTGCGACTGAGAAGCAGCGAAGCACCAATGAAGGACCGCAAAGATCCGTCACGGTCAAATCCTTTTTCATGGCAAAGTATGAAGTGACCCAGACCCAGTGGAAGACAGTAGCGGCTTTACCGAAGATAGAACGCGACCTCAATGCTTTTCCATCAAACTTCGGTGGCGGCAATCGTCCAGTTGAATGGGTTTCCTGGCACGATGCTGTTGAATTTTGTACCCGATTGTCTAAGAAAATGGGGCGGGAATATCGCTTGCCCAGTGAAGCAGAATGGGAATATGCCTGCCGCGCTGGAACTACAACTCCTTTTCATTTTGGTGAGACGATTACAACTGATTTGGCAAACTACCAGGGAACAGATTTGGAATACCAAGGAAGAACGTATCTAGGAAGCTACGGCAGTGGTCCGAAAGGGCAGTATCGAGGGCAAACGATCGAGGTTGGCAGTTTTCCGGTGAATGCCTTTGGGCTGTACGATATGCACGGTAATGTTTATGAATGGTGCCTGGATTATTGGCATGAGAATTATCAAGGAGCGCCGATCGATGGAAGTGCCTGGATAGAGCGCGATGGTGCCAGGGATGCCGCTCGTCTGCTGCGTGGTGGTTCTTGGGGCAACTATCCGTGGGACTGCCGCTCTGCCGCTCGCCGCTGGTATCCTGCTGACTACCGCAACTACGATATCAGTTTTCGGGTCGTTTGTTCCGCCCCCAGGACTTCTTAGCCCTTTACCCTCTTGCCCTTTCGCGCTTTGCACGATCAAATTTTTTGAGATTCTCATCAAGTAACACTCTTCATCCCAAGCGGGAACAACTTGCGATCGGAGAGTTGAGCGTCATCTAGCGCCTGAATCAAAAACTGACCCGTTTCTTGCTGCTCTTCAACATCCTCATCATCTAACCACGACTGAAGCAAATTGACCACTTCAGTTCGCTTCTGCTTCAACGAAATAGAATCTGCTAGCAATTGCAGCCGTCAACTCCTCTACTGACAGCCCTTGCTGATTGGCTTCCTGCAAGAGATACTGCTCTAGTTCCGGTGGCAGATTGAGGGTTAACGGAGGTTTTTGAAAGGCACGTTCTGTATTCTAAACACTGGCTATCGGAGATTGGAGTTACAATCCAGACACGGTTCGCTCAAGATAAATTAGCCTAGATTCAATTCCTCAAGAGTTGCGCTGAACGATCGTCCAATTCTCCAAACCCCAGCGATATCGATCGACCCGAATTCCCCGCATATAAAGAAAAAGTTGAATTAAATGCATGGCAAACGAGTCACAACTCTGGTTGACCACAGAAGTCGAAGTCACTGAAACCGTTGAAGTCACCTCTGGAAAGCGAAGCAGTGACGACATTGGTGGTGGATTTGGCAAGCAAATCGCCAAACAAGTCACGAAAACGGTGCAGCAACGAGTTCCCCTGGATGCTGTTGCCTTAAAAGCCCAGATGAATGGCTTGCTGAGCGTCGTTAGTGATGTGTTTGACCAGGCAAATCAGCAGACAGGATTGCAGCTCGATGAAGTGGAACTATCGGTTGAAATCAATGGTGAAGGACAGGTTAGCATTTTAGGAAATGGTGGGAAATTGAGCGATCGGGGAGCGATCAAACTGAAGTTCAAACGGGCAGCCTGATTGATGACAGTAGTTACGAGATTTTATAATGGTCTGGGGCTGCGTCAAACCGAGGGTTCATCGTCATATTACACCCAATTTTCAATTGCGCATGAGAATCAATTCTAAGCTCAAGCGAATTCTAGTGACGCTGCTGTTTTTGGTGGTTCTATACGTAGGAATGGCGTTGGTACTGCGGGCGATCGGCTTAGAAAATGCTCAAAATTCTATTAAACAAGCAGGCGTGTTAGCGCCTATTTTGTTTATTCTAATCTCTGCGGTTAGCCTGATTATTGCTCCGTTAAGCGGTAGCTCTATCTTTATTATTGGCGGTGCAGTCTTCGGCAAAGAAACTGCATTTTTTCTGAGCTGGATAGCATCAACTTTAGGCTGTAGCCTGAACTTCTGGATTTCTCGCAAATTTGGACGCAGAGTTGCCGCTCGTTTAATTGGCAAAACGAGCCTAGTAGAGCTTGACCGATTCATGCAGCGACTGAAACGTCAGCGTGAAATCCTTTACATGATTCTATTAATGCCGATTGCACAAGATATTGTCAGCTATGCGGTTGGTCTAACCAATGTCAAATACACTCACTTTTTGATTGCCCTAGTAATCAGCGGTGCCGGAATTGTTGCCGCCTATATCTATTTGGGGACCAGCTTATTGGAGACATTAATTTAAGTTTCTACAGCTTTAGTTTTTACGCCTGCGATCGCGCCTTCTTCTGTCTTTCCCAAAATATAAATATCCAAATTGATTTGGCCAATTCGATAGACATTTGGATCACTCAATTGCTTGATTAAACGGACCAGCGCTTGGTATTTCTTGACAGCTTCCTGCTCCTCTGGGCTGTGCCACTCTTGCGGCTGTGTTGCCCACTCAAAAAATGAATCGATGTCCCTGAGTTCGATCGCGGCATTCCCTTCGTGCTGAGTCAGCTCTAACAATTTCTCAGGCGCCATGTCCCCATCGCAGTCCTGCCAGTAGCACACCTCAAACGGATAATCCGACTCGCTCATCCATTGCAAGCCCTCGATCGTCGTTTGGAGGCGCGTGAGAAGTTCGGAGTCAGGCATGGGGAATGGCAAGTGAGGTTAGTCTAGGTCGTCGCCGCTTGGTTCAGTCCATTCTCCACTCGCTTCGGCGGCGCGGGGTACCGATGGAGCAGTCGTAGAATAGGGAGACGGAACCAACTCTAACTGGCGCTGTGGCGACTTAGGAGCTTGGCGGCGGCGGGACACATTTTCCTCGCTGGTGTCTTCCGCCACGACTTCATACAGCACCGCAAGTTTGTTCAGGTCGCTGCCCTTACGCAGGACGCGACCCAGTCGTTGAATCTGCTGCCGTGCGGACCCCGTACCTGATAGCACGATCGCCACCCGCGCATCGGGCACATCGACGCCTTCATCCAGCACCCGCGACGCAACCAGCGTCGGATACTCGCCCTGCTTAAACCGACTAAGAATCTCGTGCCGCTCCTTTACGCCCGTTTGGTGCGTGATCGCTGGGATCAAAAACTCCTGCGAAATTCGGTACACCGTAGCGTTGTCGTCGGTGAAGATCAGCGTCCGTTCGGGATGGTGCTGCTGAAGCAAATCTGTCAGCACGCGCAGTTTGCCATCGGTGCCAAACGCGATCGCCCGCGCCTCTCGGTGAGCCAGCATTGCCCGCCGTCCGGCTTTCGATCGTGCGCTCGCCTGCACAAATCGCTGCCAACCCTGCACGGTTCCCAGAAAGATATTGGAGTTCTTCAGGAACTCGTTGCGGATGCGGATCAGCTCGTCGTAGCGATCGCGCTCCTGCTGCGACAGGTGAACCTTAATTTGCACCGATTTGTGCTTCGCTAGCGCCGTTCCCGATAGCTCCTCAGCCGTTTTGCGACACACCTCCGGTCCAATTAACTGCGTTAAGTCCGCATGCTTACCGTCAGCGCGATCGGGCGTTGCCGTCAGTCCCAGCCGGTAGGGCGCGATCGCGTACTCTGCAATCACGCGATTAAAATCACTCGGCAAATGATGGCACTCATCAAACACCAGCAGGGCGTACTGATTGCCCAACGTCTCGGCGTGAATTGCAGCGCTGTCGTAGGTGGAAACCAGAATCGGCGTGCGATCGCGGGAGCCACCGCCCAACAGTCCCACTTCCACATCGGGAAACACCGCGCACAGATGCGCGTACCACTGATGCATCAAATCCAGCGTCGGCACCATAATCAGCGTGCTGCGCTGCGTTGCCTGCATTGCCAGTTGCGCTACATAGGTTTTGCCCGCGGCTGTAGGCAGAACAACCACGCCCATCCGTCCCGCTGTAACCCACGCATCCAGCGCTTCCTGCTGGTGAGGATACGGCTCCATCTCCAGAGTGGGAACCAGTTCAATTTCGCGAAATTCCTTCGCGCGATCGTCGAGTTCGGTTCCGGTTGCCCGCAGACTCAGCACAATGTTGCGATACTGGCTTGCCGGAATGCGGAATCGCTCGATGCGATCGTCCCACGTTGCAAAGTCCATCCAGTCTTTGCCTCTGGGTGGCGGATGCAAAATCAGGGTGCCGCGATCGTAGGTGAGGGTTGGAGTTCGCGCCATAAGTTTTACGATAGTTCGTCCTGTTCACTTAGCAGGCGATCGAGCAAGCGGCGATTCTCTAACTGCAAGCCTCGGATGTCCGTTTTAAGCACCGGACTGGGAGTTGTTCTACAACACCTTTGAGCCATGCTTCCTCGGCAATCAGTACACTCGTCCTGGTTTACATCATCGTAACTCGTTCACTCTCAACTTTAACGATAATTCCTAGACAGTTTCACGGTTGAAACTGGAATTATGGTGACTCAGACTCGCCTTTATGAATACAAATCTAAATCGGCGAGTGAGGTTATTGGCTGCCTGTTGTCACTTAACAGGTTTAAGTACAATCCCGATCGTTTTTCTAGGGGCATTATTACTGTCGATCGTACAGCCGCTCGCGTTAACAAATTCGTTTAAGTGGGCGATCGCACTGTTGAGTCTGAACTTTCTTCAAGTGCTGATACTATCGCTTGCATGGTTTAGAGTTCGGAGCACCAACAATTCCATCCGAAAACATCTGATTGAGCAATTGAATTTCACTATCTCGATCGCGCTTTATCTAATGAGTAGTTCAATCACGTTGTTTTTGTGAATGCTCGCGGCTGTTTTTCTGGGTAAACAGTGCCCGCCAACTCAATGCAACCCTGTACTTTTGACAGCAGGTTTGTTGGCTCTAGGAAATTTCATGCATTTCATTGCTGTTCCCTTCTTTCTTGTGCTGCAAGTCAGTCACAGTCTTGCCGCTGCGATCTTAGCTCTCCGAGGAAAGTTCTATCGCTTTCCACTCACGATTCGGCTTTTGAATCCATCGAAGTCTGAGTGAGACTGCACAGCCAGCGTCTAAACATCCTCATCGGCTGACAAAACGTTTGCTGAAATCGCTAAAGACCTCTCCCTAACCCTTTCCTCGCAGGAGAGGGAACTAGAAGTTCGTCTGACGCCCCTTTCCGCGTCGGAGAGGGGTTGGGGGAGAGGTCGTCCGAAGTTTTGTCAGTCAACCAGCTAAACATCTGGATCGATTCCCATTGCTCTGAGTTGTTCTGCAAGCTGCGCGGCTCTGGCTTCTGCTCGCTCTGCGCGTTGTCGCTCTTGTTGTGCCTGTTCCGCACCAGTGGGGACAAC
>NZ_JACJPG010000208.1 GCF_014695955.1 Leptolyngbya sp. FACHB-36
CTGTTTGTCACGTCCAGCGCAGACAAAGAAGTGGGTGACTACTAGAGGCACATGATTCAGATCAACCAGCGAGGACCCATTTGGCAATGGGGCGGCGTGGCGATCGTCGCAACTGCTGTAGCGAGCGCTGTGCTAGCGCTGCGGTTTACAGGCGTGTTGCAAGCCAGTGAGTGGGCAATGCTCGACCAGTTCTTTCGCTGGCGTCCACCAGAGCGAGTGGATGACCGCATCTTGATTGTTAGCGTGGATGAAGCGGATATTCGCTACGTCAAACAATGGTCTGCGTCCGATGCCACGATCGCGACTCTGCTGAACAAAATCAAAGCCGGTAAGCCCAAAGCGATCGGGTTGGACCTTTACCGGGATTTGACCGTGCCGCCCGGAACGAAAGCATTAGAGGACGTGTTTCGCTCGACGCCGAATCTGATCGGAATTGAAAAGAAAGTGGCAGACCGCAGAAGTGCCCCTGTTGCGCCACCGCCCGTTCTAAGCCAGCTTGGACAGGTCAGCGCGAATGATGTGGTGCTGGATACGGATGGAAAACTGCGGCGGGGCTTGCTGTTTCTGACGCCGGAGTCCGAGGACGCCATTCCCAGCTTGGGACTATCGTTAGCGCAGATTTATCTGGCAGATTACGGTATCGTGCCGACAGCCGCCGCTGATGGCGCAATGCAGTTGGGCAACACTGTGTTTCGTCCGTTTGAGGCGAACGACGGCGGCTATATCCGGGCGGACGCCGCCAGCTACCAGATTTTGCTCAATTACCGTTCTGCCCCGTTCGATCGGGTCTCCCTAACCGATGTGCTAGAAAACCGAGTGCCGTCGGAGCGGGTGCGCGATCGTGTGGTTCTGATTGGTGCCGTCGCCCGCAGCCTCAACGATTTCTTTTACACCCCGTTCAGCAGCACGCTGGTCGGCTATCCAGAGCAAACCGCAGGCGTCGAAGTTCAGGCACATCTGACCTCCTCAATTCTGAGTTCCGTTTTGGACCAGCGACCGCTGCTGCAAACGGTGTCCGACCCGCTGGAAATCATTTGGATTGTGCTGTGGTCTGCTGTAGGAGCCAGTGTGATCTGGGCGGTGCGATCGGACAAAGCCCAATCTACGACTTATTTGCGCTCAATTCTAGGATTGCTAGTCGTGGCGACTGGACTGCTGAGCGGCGCCTACGCGCTGTTTCTGGCGAACTGGTGGATTCCGGTTGTGCCGCCGCTGTTGGTGCTGGTGGGGTCTGCCACGGTTATGACTGGATATATCGCCCAACTGGAGCGGTCCGATCGCAAAACCGTGATGACGCTGTTTGGACGGCATGTCGCTCCCGAAATTGCCGCTGTGATCTGGCAGGAGCGGCACCAACTGCTGGAAGCGGGACGCCTTCCCGGACAGCAGATGAGCGCCACGGTGCTGTTTGCTGACTTAAGAGGCTTCACTGCCATCACGGAGCAAACCGATCCGAGAACCCTGATGCAGTGGCTAAACGAGTGTATGGAAGCGGTGGCAGAAACCGTTCTGGCACACGGCGGCATTGTCGATAAGTTTATTGGCGATGCGGTAATGGCGGTGTTTGGCGTGCCGATTCCCCGCACCACAGCAGACGCGATCGCCCAAGACGCGAATGCCGCTGTGCGCTGCGCGGTGGCGATCGCCGCTACCTTAGAACGGCTCAACCAAACTTGGCAGCAGCAAGGACGCCCGATCGCCAGTATGCGAATTGGTATTGCTACCGGACCCGTCATTACCGGAAGCTTGGGTAGTTCCCAACGGCTCGACTACACAACGATCGGCGACAGCGTCAACGTCGCAGCGCGCCTCGAAAGCTACAACAAATCAATGGATGGAACGGTCTGTCGGATTCTAATTAGTCAGGAAACGTATCGGTATGTTCAGGAACAGTTTCCAACGCGATTTGTTGATACTGTTCACTTGAGAGGGCGTCAG
>NZ_JACJPG010000209.1 GCF_014695955.1 Leptolyngbya sp. FACHB-36
TTTTCTTTCATAAAAGTGAAGTGTAATGACCATGTTAAATAACAGCCATAACAATAACAACAGCCTTGAGACCGAAGCGGTGTTTACACCAGAGCAGGTGCTAGAGAATCGCGGTCGCGTCGCCATTTTTATCGATGGCTCTAACCTGTTTTACGCGGCGCTGCAGCTTGGTATAGAAATTGACTACACTAAGCTGCTCTGTCGGCTGACGTCAGGATCGCGCTTGCTGCGATCGTTCTTCTACACGGGCGTCGATCGCAGCAACGAGAAACAGCAGGGATTTTTGCTGTGGATGCGGCGCAACGGCTACCGTGTGATTTCAAAGGACTTGGTGCAGCTACCAGACGGCTCCAAGAAAGCCAACTTGGATGTCGAGATAGCAGTGGATATGATGTCACTGGTTGGCTCCTACGACACAGCGGTATTGGTCAGCGGCGATGGCGATCTTGCCTACGCAGTCAATGCGGTCAGCTATCGGGGGGTCCGGGTTGAAGTGGTAAGCTTGCGATCCATGACCAGTGATAGCTTGATCAACGTTGCTGATCGCTACATTGATCTTGACAGCATTAAAGAGGATATCCAAAAAACGCCCCGCAGCTACACGTATCGCCCGCTGTCAAGCTTGGGACTTGCAGATGATGCGTCGCAGCAAGGTTGAGGGCTAGCCGTTAGAGTAGAAACTTCAAGACAGTAGCTTCTGAACTTTTTTATGGCTTAGTAGTCTAAAGTCGTAGTGTCGCGATTTCAGAAACGCGATCGTCTGTCCTATCGAGTTTCTCTAACCCTATGCGTTATCGCTTCCGCTCTGCTGCTTTAGCCATTCCATTGCTAATGGGCTTGCTAAGCCTGGAGTCCTGCAATCAACCAAATCGGGCGATCGATCAGCTTTCCAAAAATAGTCAACAGATTCAAGATTTCGATAACAGCCTCACCTTTAACTCGGTGACGTTGGAAGAGTTTGATGGCAAAGGACGGCTGTGGTGGCGGGTAAAGGCGAAGCAGGCAAGCTACAGCAGGGACAAGAAGGTTGCTCGTATCACTGAGCCAAACGGCGAATTCTTTCAGGATGGCAAGGGAATTTTGCTGGTGTCTGCAAAGAGTGGTGAGGTGCAGCAAGATGGGCAGAAAATTTTCCTGCGTGGACAGATTATAGCGACCGATACGCGAGACGGACTTGTGCTACGCGGCAACGAGTTGGAATGGCAACCGAGAAATGATCTTTTAATCGTCCGAGACAACGTGACGGGAACGCACCGTCAGGTGAAGCTGGCAGCCAAGCAAGGTCAGTTCTTCAGTCGGGCGCGGCGGTTAGAGCTGCAAGGACAAGTGACGGCAAACGCAACTCAACCTGCGCTCCTATTCAAGAGCGATCGTCTTGTGTGGCAAATCAGTCAGCAAACATTAACCACCGATCGTCCGCTGGAATTGGAGCGCACGGCGAGCCAGACCGCCCGAGATCGGGCGACTGCCAAGGAGGGCGTGGTCAGCTTGAGCGAAAAAACCGCCACGCTAAAGCAGTCTGCTCAAGTGACGTTTGCTAAGCCAGCCCTTCAGGTTGCCAGCAACGCGTTGATTTGGAGCCTCAGCGATCAGACAATTGTGTCAAGCCAGCCTTTGACCCTAGTGGATCGGGAGCAGCAAATTACCCTCAACGCAAATCAGGGACGACTGGATCTAGGCACCAATCTTGCATCACTAGCAGGCAACGTGCGCGGTGTGGGAGATCGCAACAAAACACAGATTCGATCCGATCGGCTGAACTGGAATTTGTCGAGTCGGCAGTTTGACGCGGAGGGCGATGTGGTCTACCAGCAAGCCAACCCAGCATTGAACCTGACAGGTCCTAGAGCCGCGGGTCGCCTGCAAGATCAAAACGTGGTAGTAAGCGGTGGCAGAGTGGTGACTGAGTTTATCCCCTAGTCCACTACTCGCAACAGTCCCATCTTTAGACGATCTATTAGATCGCGAACTTGACTTTGTTCTTCAGTGCTGAGTGGGTCTTCAGCAATCATTGCCAATAGGAAGTGGTGTTCGTCAGCGCGGGTAATTTTACCAGACTGGTAAACGCGGTTGATTACGTGTGCAATTGTGGATTCACGGAAGCTGGGCAGCACTAGCATGGGTGAACTCGGTAGATGGCGTTTCTAATCGTGTCTCAGCTAGCCTGCTGCTGCACCCTGCAATCAGGTCATCTAAGTGGGTGAAGCTGCAGCGGCAAGACTTGATCAATCGTAGTGCCGCTGAGATGCCCTGTGGTCGCCCGCTGAGGTGCGATAAATTTCCTCTTGTACAAAGCAGATTGAAACATGCTCTGCCGCCACAGTAAGCCAAGCATAGTAGCAGAGGCGGTCAATTTCGCTTAGGAGATGATCGACTAACCAGGGTTCCGAGCAATGGATCGTCAATACATTCGACTGGTCGAGCTGGAGTAAGCAGCACGTCAACGTGCTAGGAAAGAAGGAGCAGAGACGTTCCAAGCGGTGGTGTTCAAGGCTGAGTAAATCGTTGCGGGTTAGTAGAAACATGGCAATTTCCTCAGGCAGGAGTAATTATGATTTAACCCAACGCGCCTCACTCGCTTCTACGGTAAAAGCTAGGATTTCTTTTATAAGCTTTTTGATCTTTACGAGTTTTTACGGTCCTATCGTCAATAATTCTTAATGAGAGTTATGAGTAGCCGTTTCGAAAGTTAATAGCTTGTGATCGCTTGCCTTTCCTAAATCAGAGTTTCTTGAAAGCTTTATACAGTTCAGTTTAAAAACAGCTCAGGTTTGCTCACAGAGCGGAGAGTGGTCTGCTACCCTTCTAGAAGATTACGTAGGACACGATCGTGACCAACCCGCGCATTCTCTGTTTTGGCGAAATTCTCTTTGACTACATTGCAGACCAACCCGGGCTTCCTCTAGAGCAGGTCAAATCTTGGACGCCCTATCCTGGTGGAGCGCCCGCCAACGTTGCCTGTGGACTGGCAAAACTGGGCATTCCAACAGCCTTTCTTGGCTGTGTTGGACAGGACGAATTGGGAGACTCTTTGGTGCACCTGCTGCAACACAGCGGTGTTAACACTGACGGGGTTCAGCGCCACCCGACTGCTCCCAGCCGAATTGTGTACGTTGTGAGATCGGATACAGGTGATCGCACCTTTGCTGGATTTGGCGACTTGCTCACAACCGAGTTCGCTGATACACACGTACAAGCGGATCAGCTTCCCATACCGCTGTTTGAGACGGCAGAATTTCTCGTGTTAGGAACGCTGGAGTTGGCCTATCCTGATAGCCGCGCGGCGATTACCAGAGCGCTTCAGCTTGCCGATCAGTACTACATGAAAGTACTAGTGGATGTGAATTGGCGACCTGTGTTTTGGACAGATCCCACGATCGCCCCAGGTCTGATTCACGACCTAATCCGGCACGCCGATTTTCTCAAGCTTTCTGAGGAAGAAGCTGAGTGGCTGTTTGGCACAACGGAACCGGGCGTTATCGCGCATCGTTTGGGCAGCGTGGAAGGCGTGCTGGTGACGGCAGGTGAGAAAGGTTGCGCTTACTCCCTCGGCAATCACGAAGGTAAACTTCCTGGTTTTACCGTCGAGGTGGAAGATACGACTGGAGCAGGCGATAGCTTCGTCGCCGGATTTTTGTATCAGCTCTGTCAACACGGCCTAGAGGAAATTGCTTCTCCGGCCATCGCTCACAAAGCGATTCGCTACGCTAGTGCGATGGGTGCTTTGACGACCATGCGATCAGGCGCGATTGCGGCTCAGCCTACTGCCGCAGAGATCGACGCCTTTTTATACATGGAGCAGCAACCTGGTTAACCAGATAGTGGTTCGGTAAACCACTGCTCGAATTGCTGCTGTAAAGCAGCTTGGATCTGGTGAGCGACAGCTGATTCAGAGCCACTGGCGTCAATGCGGATGACACGGTGAGGATGCGATCGCGCTAGTTCTGTAAAGCCCTGCTGTACGCGCTGGTGAAACACGATGTCTGCCTGCTCAATACGATCGGCCGTTCCACGTTGGTGCGTTCGATTAAGTCCAGTTTTAACATCCAAGTCTAACCAGAGCGTCAGATCGCTCTCAAGACCATCGGTCGCAATCTGGTTGAGCAGATAAATTAGATTTAGATCAAGACCGCGTCCGTAGCCCTGATAGGCGACGGTAGAATCTGTGTAGCGATCGCACAAGATTACCCCTCCCTTCGCTAGGTGGGGACGCAAGCAACCCGCTACGTGCTGTGCTCGATCCGCTGCGTACAGCAACAATTCAGTGCGATTCTGCATTGGCTCCTGAGTTACCTGGCCCAGTAGCAGGTGGCGCAGAGCTATGCCAAGTTCGGTTCCCCCTGGTTCGCGCGTGACCAGCAGCGATCGCCCTTGCTCCTGCAATCGCGCCTCCCAACCGCTCTCGCTTAGCCATTGACGCGATCGCTGGATCTGCGTGGTTTTGCCACAGCCCTCTACCCCTTCAAACACAATCAGCTTGCCGTACATACCCAATCGTTGCTGTTCAGTGCGTCTCTGGTTCGCTGTTCTAAAGTGTAATTCTATCTATGAAATGTGCAAACACAGGCTGGGCATAGCGTGCAGCAGCAACAGAGAAATCAATGACCTCGCTATCCTGTACCCTGCTGTGTTCAATCAAGTTATCATGGCAGGGTCGCGCTGTCTCTTGTCCGAGAACGTTATGGCTCGTTATACCTGCTTATTTACGGTTGCAACCCCTGTCGATAATCTTCAGCGGCTACTTGGTGAACTGCTGGAGTCCTGCAAGTTTGATATTATTTATCAGACTGAAGACTATTTAATGGCACGCGAAATCCCTGGTGGTATAGCGTTCTCCAAACTCGTCGTTGTGGAAGTGTTGATTGACCGCACTACGGCAACAGACCGAGAGGTACGAATGAATATCGTGATCAAGAACGAGGAGCTACCGCTCCAGGTAGACAACCACTGTCGCCAAATGTTTAACGTGGTGAGTGATGCGATCGCGCAGAATCGCCAAATTCAATTAATCGAAGCCGTCGCGGGCTAGGGCGATTACAGTTGATCAGTCCTCCGGGTCGCCCACCATGCCCGGACTGATCAACGTGATGTCAAATTCATCGGGTGGAACGGTTTGGATCGCATCTCGCTTCAATAGGTAGTAGAGGGCATTTACGCCCGGTCCAAATACCACCTCGTCTTCGTTTTCTAGATCGTGCGCTTGCAGCTTACGACCATTAATTATCAACCCGTTCGCGCTGGTTCTGCCTCTGAGATTACCATCCACAATCCGGTAGTAGTAGGTGCCGTCTTCGTTCGGCATCTGTACAAGCGTTGCGTGGCGCCGGGAGACAAATTGAGAGACCAGACGAATATCACACTTAGGATCACGGCCGATCGAGTAAACTGGACCATCCAAAACAAACTCGCGGCGTCCTTTGTCGTCCTGAATAATCAGTAGATGATTTTGATGCGGTTCTGAAGGCATTGAATGATTGGAAAAAGCAATGTTGATTTCGGAAATAGAGCGGTACTTCATCGAAGCACAAAATTCTACGAATTGACTAGGTGCTGACCAGATATTGCTTGTTGTTGAGAGCCATCTGCGGCAAGCCCCATCAATGCTAACTGCTGAACACCTTAGTGAAATCCGTTAGCTTACGCAGATGATAGGGGCGCTCGCTCAGCCTTTACCTGCTCCATTTTTAGGGTTGTCCTCATCTTCAGGTTCATCGTCTTCAGGTTCATCTACCATACCGGGACTAATCAACGTAATGTCAAACTCATCGGGTGGAGTTGTATCGTAGGCGTCGCGCTTGAGTGCCAGGTAAGTGGCAAGCACCTGAGGTCCGAAAACGATTTCATCGTCATGTTCAAGGTCATGCGCCTTGCGTTTGCGACCGTTGATCCGAATGCCGTTGACGCTCGGTTCGCCCTTGGGGTAGCCGTCTACGATCCGGTAATAGTAGCTGCCGTCGTCATTGAGGATTTGAACCAGGGTTGCATGCCGACGGGAGACGAACTGAGAGATAAGGCGAATATCGCATTGTGGATCTCGCCCAATTGAATACATTGAAGCGTTGAGTGCGTACTCCCGCCTGCCAATGTCGTCCTGAATGATAAGAAAATGGTTTTGACGGGGTTCTGAGGGCATGGAACAACTCCGTATTATCTAAACCTCGCTGTTGGGCACATCCGATGTTGATCGATGTGGAAAGGTGAGATACAGCAGCAAGGAATTTGTCACAACGCTGACAGAGCTAAATGCCATCATGGCTCCTGCCCAAGCGGGGCTAAGCAGAATCCCAAATGATGGCAACAGTACGCCTGCTGCGAGAGGCAGCCCAAGAACGTTATACGCGATCGCCCAAAACAAATTTTGACGAATTTTATTGAACGTCGCCCGGCTGAGCCGAATCGATTCTACAACGTCTGTCAGGCGATCGCGTACCAGAATGATCCCTGCCGTCTCCACCGCAACATC
>NZ_JACJPG010000021.1 GCF_014695955.1 Leptolyngbya sp. FACHB-36
ACTCCCACCTGGGAGATCGATCAGGTCTGGCACTGCCACATCTTGGATACCGACAAATATGCCAAAGACTGTGACACACTATTCGGGCAGTTCATTCACCACTTTCCCTATTTCGGTGTGCGTGGGGAGAACGATCGGCAGGCTTGGTACCGCGCCTACGCCCTGACCCAAGTGCTTTTCCGCAAACACTTCGGCTTCGAGCTGGCAGCGGACCTAAAGGCAGTTCCAGCCGATTGCGAACCGCTGCAAATCGTCCACAGCACGATCGATGGCTCTACCGAACAATCTCGACCGAGGGTAGAGTTTTCCCTTGAAGAAGCACTGCGAGTTTGGGAGTAATACCAATTCGCAATTCGCAATTCGCAATTTGGAATTGCAAACGCTCGATTTCGTCAACGTTTCAGTCGTTTGATCTGTAACTGGAATTTAGAGAATTGGTATAAGCGGGAAGGAGCGATCGGACCTGATTGACTGACAAAACTTCGAAGGACCTCTCCCCCAACCCCTCTCCAGCACGGAAAGAGGAGCCCGACAAATTTCTAGTTCCCTCTCCTGCGAGGAGAGGGTTAGGGAGAGGTCTTCAATTTGCGCAAGCGATTTGTCAATCAATTCGGCGATCGCGATCGCCCTTACTCTCTAATCCTCAGCGCTTCCAGCAGCACAGCAGTTTCCGTTGCTTCCTGCATCATTCCCAACTGCTGGAAACTCCGCATCGCCTCAGATGCCCAATGAACAGCGACCGCTTCTTCGCCCCGCGCTTTCTCTAACCGAGACATCGATCGCTTGCAGAAGGCAGCGCGGCATTCATCGCGGTTGAGTTCTGCCATCGACAATCCTTCCTGCAACAGCCCTTGCGCCTCATTGTAGTGCTCCTGCTGGATGGCGATATTGGCGAGCCAGTCTTTTACCAAAAAGATCGCCCGCTGCCAGTTCAGCGCTTGAGCCTGAGCCAAGGCGGGTTGGAAGCACGATCGTGCCCGTGGATAGTCGCCAGTTTTGTAGGCAATCTCGCCCTGATAGTACAACACGTGGAGGCGCGATCGCGGATGGTCGCAATCAGGAGTGGCGCGACTAAGCAGTTGCTCTGCCTTTAGGAGCCAGTCGATCGCGTCAGCAAACTGCTCCTGCTGAATTCGCAGCACAGCAACATGAATGGCTAGCTGACTCTGAAAGAGACTGTCTTTGTGGTGGCGGAGCCGCCAAGCTTTCTGGTACAGCGCGTCCGCCAGCTCCAGATGGTGAGACTGCCCTAGCAGAATTAGCGTCCAGCCCTGATTGTCCATTACCTCTAGCACCGTCTCCCAGTCCTGTCGAGATTCTGCCGCTTGAATCAGCCACTCTGTCCAGTCTAGGCGCGTTGCCCAACAGCTAATGCGGTTGCTGCGGTATCCCTGAGCGTGCGTGTAGCCGTTCACCCGCTGCCAGAACTGACGCACGTCTTCGTAGCGATCGCTGGCGATGCACCATTCGATCGTCGCCTGCAAGTTTTCCCACTCTTGCTCCAGTGGTCCGTACTCGTTCCACTCCTTCCAGTCCTTGCCGCCGTGCTGCTGAGCAAAATCCAGGTACCAGGTCACCCAGCGCGCTCGCGCTGCCTGCTCGAAGTTGGGATGATTTCTCAATTCGGCGATCGCGTACTCCCGCGTCAGCGCCAGCATATCGTAGCGGTCTTCCAGCAAATAGACCAGAGATCGCTGTTGCAACCGCGCTAAGCCCTCGATCGCGCAAGCCAGATCGGGACTGTCGGCGACATGAGCCAGCGCGTCGGGCAGCGCCGATCGGGAAAACAGCGCCAGCGCCATCAGCAGTTGATGACTAAGTTCACCGCGCAGGGGCATAATCGAACCCTCAAAATAGAAGCGCGCATACTCTCCGGTTGCCAGCGTTAGCCGATCGGGCACGTCTTTCAGCGGGTAGCCTGCGGCTAATTGACCCACGGCGTAGACGATCGCGGCGGGAATGCCGCTGGTGCGCTGGTGCAGTCGCTGAGCGTCGGTCGATCGCAAGGAAAGCTGCTTTAGGACGGCTTGCCGCTGAATCAGGCGCAAACTCTCGAACTCGGACAGCGGATTCAGACGCAGCGTTGCAAAGGGGGTCTGCCGACGACTGGTGATCACCACTTTAACCAGCGCAGGCAGATCGTACAAAAATGCCAGCACCGCTTCGTAGTCCTCCACGGTTTCCAAGTTGTCCACAATCAGCAGCGTTGGCTGCTGCGCTAGCCGTGCATGAATCTGCTCTAGCTGCTCCTGAAACTCGGCTAACAGAATGTTGGATTGGTTGAGCGTATGGGCGATCGCTCGAAACAAATCGGGTAAGCTGCGGTCGGGTTTCAAACGCGACAGAATTCCGTGGGGCGTCAGCCGCTGCGGTTTGGCGGAGGTGAAGACGATCGCGCCAAACGTGGATGCCTCTAAACAGCGATAGGCGGCTGCCAGCGCTAAAGCAGTTTTGCCCATGCCGCCGATGCCCTCGACGCTGATGCAGGCGATCGGACTCTCGAACGACAGCATTTCTAGCAGTTGCTGGAGCTCTCGATCGCGCACCAGAAACTCGCCTTCGCGAGTGGGCAGGTTGTGCAATGGGCGGGTGGGCACGATCGACGGCTCGACGGGGGACTGGTGATATCCCGCCTGTTGCAGGGCGATCGCGACTTCTCGCCAGTTCTTGATCGGTTTCTC
>NZ_JACJPG010000210.1 GCF_014695955.1 Leptolyngbya sp. FACHB-36
CGCTGCCTTAACTACAACTATCCCCCGATCGTCCGCATGACCAACACCTGGATCGAACGCGGAAAGACACCTGTGCAGGAGCTATTTCGCGACATCCCGGAAGGCGTTTACGCTCGCAACTGGCTGGGTGGTATGACCAATGGTGAAATGTTCACGTTTGCAGCCGGGGAAGCCTGGATGATTCGCGACGGTAAAATTGCCGAGCCTGTCCGCGACGTCACTCTATCGGGAAATGCGTTCAAGACGCTGGCAGATATTGAGGCGATCGGCGATGATTTCTTCTGGGATGAGTCGGGCGGATGTGGCAAAGGCGGACAGAGCGGACTTCCAGTTGGCTGTGGCGGTCCGAGTTTGCGGATTCGCGATGTCGTCGTGGGCGGGGAAGCAATGGAGTAGGGAAGACGCCCTTGGTGCAGTCGAGAAATTGATCGCGCTCCGATCGACGTTTCGTTGTTGAGTTAGTTTCAGTCGCAGTTATTGAGCTGGCTGCTTGAAGGATTGAGCGGACTCAGCACCTATTGGACAGATGTTTTATTAGACAGACGTACTCTGCAATCTCCTTAAATAACGGCAGATGCAGAGGCTCTGCTAGATGTTCATTCGAATGGGAGTACATAGGGATTGGTTGCGTAGTAGCCACGATCGCGGCGGCAGCTACACAACCAAAGGCTCGTATCGCTTCCAAATCGCTACGGTGACATTCTGCCGCGTCGCTTGCGGGCTTGCATAGCTCGCTCCAGCATCTCCAACATGCCGGGACCTGATTGTTCTAGCCGCAGCAGTAGGCGTTCGCCTTCCATAATGTCGTCTGGATCGCCCGGATCTTCGCCAGTGTCCATCACAGCTTTCAGTCGCGGTAGCGCAATTTCGTCTACCAACTCGATTAAACTGTTTAGGCAGCGATTGAACTGCCGCTCGGTAAGAGTTGAGTCTTCCAGCGGAAATTCAATAATGGCGCGGATTTCCCCATCTGAAGGGTCGTACTCCCACTGCAACATTTTGGTTTCCCAAGAGATGCAAAGCATCGCTTGCAGAATTGCAGTTTTGTGAGGGTGATCTTTAACGCCAGACAGGACGCGAGGAGCAAACAGTTCAAAAAATTCTCCATTCTCCTCAAGCTGGATAACAACGAGAAAATCCTCGACGTTGTCGGCGTAAACGCCCAGCAGAATTCGAGTCTCTGCTTCGTCTACGCGGTACTTCCAGCCTCGTTTGTCTAGGTAACCCGCAATTTGTTGTACCGTAGCGCCCATAAGTAAGGTATTTGAGCCTGCAAGCGTTACTGTAGGGCTAGCTGTGCGGTACGGTCAACCTGAGGGGCTGTTGAATCAGTGCAGCGTCGATCTGTGCTCGCAGGTGCTCCAGAGTTGCAGAGTTGTCTAGAATCACGTTTGCACGGGCGAGCTTTTGCTCGATCGCCATCTGACTGTTAATCCTGGCGTGCGCTTGATCTAAACTCAGCTGATCGCGCTGCATCAGTCGCTCTGCTTGCTGCTGATTCGGACAGTGTACTACCCAAATTTCCGTAACCAAGTCGGTCATACGCGCCTCAAACAGCAGCGGAATCACCAGCACGATCGGCTTGTCTTTAGCGGACACCTGAAGCATCGCTTCAAAGCGATCGCGGACAAAGGGATGAATCTGCTGCTCCAGCCACAGCCGCTCGGCTGAACTATTGAAGATAATTTCGCCTAGGCGATGACGGTCTAGCGTACCGTCGCCACGCAGGAGTCCAGAGCCGTAGCGATCGGCGATCGCGGCAAGAATTGGGGAACCTGGTTCAACCGCTTCTCTTGCAAAGCAATCGGCGTCTAGAACCGTGAGGCGATGGACCGCAGCAATATAATCGGAGACAGCCGTCTTGCCCATGCTAACGCCACCCGTTAGCCCGATAATCCGCTGAGGAGTTTCGACTGAATCGTGGCGAGTGCTCATAAGTCGTCAATGCACCGATACACAAACTATAGCGATCGTTAGAAAAAAATGCTTGGTGGTATGGCTTACACTGCCATTCTGAGGCACAGGCGGTACCTCTAGGTCTGTTTATAGAATCTATAAGTGCTGGATTACTTCACGTCGGCGTGCTAAGCGCGATCGCCCCTTACAATAGAGACGATGTACAGCACCCAGTTCAGATTCACATCATGCTGCTAAAATCCACCACTCGGCATATTCGTATTTTCACGGCAACGGTTGAAAACAACGAGCTAGTTCCGAACGACAACGTGCTGACACTGGATGTTGACCCAGACAACGAGTTGAACTGGAATGACGATGCTCTGCAAAAGGTGTACCGCAAATTTGATGACCTCGTGGAGTCTTACAGTGGTGCAGATTTGACAGACTACAACATTCGCCGCATCGGATCTGATTTAGAGCACTTTATCCGATCGCTGCTGCAAAACGGTGAGGTGTCCTACAACCTGAACAGCCGCGTTCTAAACTACACGTTTGGACAACCGCGCGTTGTACCAACCGAATCATAAATCGTTAAGAATCTTAAATAATTTCTGAGTCAGAAATTGTAAGCCGTAGCGAGAGAATGTTGCTTAAAGCAGGCAATTCATCGGCATTCTCGCGTTGCGGCTTCTTTATTGCAGCCAGGATGAAAATGTAGGCGCGGAGCGATCGCTTCAAAATTTTTAATGAAAACGCTCATCAAATCGGTCTACCGTAACAATCTAGGTGGCTATTTGCATTTCAGAACACAACGTAACAGTCGCACGTCATCCATAGATTGGAAGATTTAGCATGAGCAGTAATTTGGCGAAGAAATTACGTGAGGGCACTAAAAAAGCTCACACGATGGCTGAGAACACGGGATTTATTGCCTGTTTTTTGAAAGGGGTTGTTGAAAAAAACTCTTACCGCAAGCTGGTGTCCAACCTCTACTTCGTCTACACGGCGATGGAAGAAGAATTGGAGCGGCATCACGATCACCCAATTCTTTCCAAAATTTACTTTCCGGAACTGAACCGCAAATCGGCTCTAGAGCAAGATCTGTTTTTCTACTATGGTGCAAACTGGCGCGAGCAGTTTGCGCCCTCTGCGGCCGCCGAAGCCTATGTGCAGCGAATTCGGGAAATTTCCAACACTGCGCCTGAGCTAATGGTGGCTCACTCGTATACCCGCTATCTGGGCGATTTGTCAGGTGGTCAAATCCTCAAAGGAATTGCTCAGCGCGGCATGAATCTCGCGGATGGCGAAGGTACAGCGTTCTACGAGTTCAAAACCATTTCTGATGAGAAGCAGTTCAAAGCTACTTACCGTCAGGCAATGGATGACCTGCCTGTGGACGAAGCGACCGCCGATCGCATCGTTGCTGAAGCAAATGACGCCTTTGGTTTGAACATGAAGATGTTCAAAGAGCTAGAGGGCAATCTGGTCAAGGCGATCGGTCAAATGCTGTTCAACACCCTCACCCGCAAGCGCTCTCGCGGCGGCACCGAACTGGCAACAGCGGAATAGGGAACGCATAACTCAACCGTTTGAATTTTGAATTAAACAGAATCCTGGAGGCTTGGTGGTGTAGAAGCACGATCGAGCATTCAGGATTCTTAGCATTTTGCCGAATTTTCACTGTAGAATCCTCTCCACCCCCTTACTCTCTATCCTCCATGCCCACTAAACTCCCCGTCACTGTTATTACTGGCTTCCTTGGCAGCGGCAAAACTACCCTGATCCGGCATCTGCTACAGAACAACCAAGGGCGACGAATCGCTGTGCTAGTCAACGAGTTTGGCGAGTTGGGCATCGACGGTGAACTGCTAAAATCTTGCCAAGTCTGTCCCGAAGACGAGGAGAGCGCTGCAACGATCGTTGAACTGACAAATGGCTGTCTCTGCTGCACGGTGCAGGAGGAATTCTTACCGACGATGCTGGAATTGCTGAAGCGGCGAGACAATTTGGACTGCGTTTTAATTGAAACGTCCGGGCTGGCGCTGCCAAAACCGCTCGTCAAAGCCTTTCGCTGGCACGAAATCCGCCACGCTACAACGGTGGATGGCGTCATTACGGTGGTGGACTGCGAAGCGGTGTCATCGGGGACGATCGCTACCGACCTACAAGCGCTGGAAGCACAGCGTCAAGCTGACCCCAACTTAGACCACGAAACCCCGATTCAGGAGCTATTTGAAGACCAGATCGCCTGCGCGGACTTGATTGTGCTGAACAAAACCGATTTAGTCGATACAGCAACACAGGCGACTGTTATGGAGCGAGTGCGGCAGGAGTTGCCCAGAGCCGTCAAGATCGTGGCAAGTGAGCGTGGGCAGCTAGACCCCACGGTGCTGCTGGGATTCCAAGCCGCTGTCGAAGACGATCTGGCAAGCCGCCCCAGCCACCACGATGCGGAGGACGACCACGACCACGACGATGAGATTACGTCTGCTCACTTAATTTTGGATCGATCGTTCGACCCAGAGCGGCTGCGATCGCGCCTTGAAGCGCTGGTTCAGCAGCAGGAAATCTACCGCATTAAAGGATTTGTCGCCGTTCCGCAAAAGCCAATGCGTTTGGTCATGCAGGGCGTTGGCACCCGATTCGAGCAGTTTTACGATCGTCCTTGGCTACCCGATGAACTTCGCCAAACCCGCTTGGTCTTCATTGGTCGTGCTTTAAGTGCGGAGCAGATAGAAGCTCAATTAACCATGATATCGCTGCCTTAAAACGAGCTTTAGCTGTTAGCTATTAACCGTTAATTCTTTATCTGAACAGTATGCAGTGTAGTATACGGAGGGCCGCCTTCTAATGCGAAAAAGAATGTCAAGCAGAATTTAAGACGAACCTTATCTGTCGTGCTTCTCTTAACGTTTCTCAACCCTAAATCCTGATGCAACACGTCATTAAAGGATGGCTATTTGAGGACAATCTGCTGGAGTTTTACCGCTACGCACCGTGCCCTCCTGAATGGTTACCAGAACATTGCCATGAGGAATACCAGTTCTGTCTGAGCCTCGATTGTCCTGGGGAATATTACTACCGAGGTGCTCATTTGTGGGTGCCTACGGGAAGTCTTAGCGTCATTCATCCTGGAGAAATGCATACTGGACGCGATATAGAAGATCGCCAAACTGCTGCTACATTTCGGATGCTGTACATCAACTCTGACACCATCAAATCAGCAGTTTCAGAAATGGTTGAAGGAGAAATCGCTGCACCGTTTTTTCCAGAGCCAATAATTCTCAATACCGATCTCGCGCAGCATTTTTTAGAGTTTCATCACGCCTCGCAGGGAAGAGCTTCGAGGCTGGAACAAGACTCTCTACTGCTATCTTTACTGGCGCGCCTGATTACTAACCATGCAGAAACGGCGTTTGAACAAAGACCGATCGACACTGAGCGCGAAGCCGTTCGTCGAGTTCGTGATTATTTGCAAGACCAGTGTGGAGAAAATATCAGCCTCGATCGTTTGGCGCAAATTGCGGATTTAAGCCCGTACTACCTCAGCCGCGTGTTCAAAGCTGAGGTTGGAATTTCGCTAAAACAGTATCAAGCTCAAGTTCGAATTAACCGCGCTAAAACTCTGATTACTAGGGGAATTCCACTTCAGCAAGTTGCACTGGACACCGGATTTGTAGATCAGAGCCACCTGACGCATCACTTTAAGCGTTACACCCAAACTACACCAGGGCAATACCGCTTACAAGATCGCAAAAATCTACAAGACATGCCCGAATGAATCACCTATCCTTCAGAAGGAGAAGGTTAGGGAAGCAACGGCACTTTGGAATTCAAGGGTTGATGTTATCAGTAGCTTCTTGAATTTGCGCATTTGCAGAATAGAAATACAAGGTTTTTGAGCCTGTGGAAAAAATGTTGAAGAAATACAAGAGTACTATGAGACTTCACAACGCTTTTACACGTCGTGGATTTATCATTTCTGGAGCGGCACTTCTATCACTTTGCACCACAATTTCGATCGGTCGTGCTCAAAACACTAAAGCTCAAAAAGCTTCGTTTGATTTGAATGCTGCAAATCAACTTATTCGCCAAACAGCTTCATTAGCAGATCAGCGAAAATGGCAAGATCTTTCACGGCTTTTTTCGACTAAAGTTTTATTAGATTATGGGTATCCTGAGCTTCTCGGTCCTCAAGAGATTGTCGATCGCTGGCAACCACTGCTCTCAGAGTTTGATACTACATCCCATCAACTTTCACAAATTGAAGTAAGAGAGCAAGATGGACGGATTCTGGCAAGTTCACGCTTTTCTGCCAGCCATGTTTTGAAAGACGTTTTAGGTGGCGATCGTTGGACCTTAGAAGGTCGCTATGAGTATGAACTTGAGAATCAAGACGGTACGCTCAAAGTCATGCGAATGCGAATGATTCCAGAGAAATCGTCTGGCAACACGAAGGTTTTAGACGAAGCAAAACAGCGATCGGGTATTACCGAGCCAGTTCGCAATCACACAGTTGAACATGTCACCTTTGAAAGCGGTGGCGATACTCTTAAAGGCTGGCTCTACAAACCTGCTAACCCAAAAGCAAATGAAGTGATTATTGCGGCTGGGTCCTGGACAACCGTTAAAGAGCAGATGCCGATGCTGTATGCTAAGCGGTTTGCTGAAGAAGGATTGACTACGCTGATTTTTGATTTCCGTGGCTACGGCGAAAGTGAAGGACAACCCCGGCACTATGAGTCCCCACGCCGCAAAACAGACGATTTCAAAGCTGCCATTTCCTTTGTCTCAGGTCGCCCGGAGCTGAAGAAAGCGAAAATCACGATCCTCGGGGTCTGTGCCAGTGCTGGGTATGCGGCTCAAGCAACAGCCGAAGACACTAGAGTTAGCAGACTTGCCTTGGTGGCACCGTGGCTGCACAACCCTGAGATTGCCCGACGCAACTACACTGCTCGTCCTGGAGTCAGCCCGAACGGATACGATGGACTCCTCAACCAGGGACGAGATGCCCGTAAGATTTATGAGAAAACGGGTGAGGTCCGGTTTGTTGCCAGTGCGAGTACTAGTGACTCCTACGCCGCCATGTACATCCCCTCGCCTGGAATCTATGACTACTACTTCAACACGAACCGGGGACTGCTGCCGCAGTGGGGCAATCAATTTGCTGTCTTGTCTTGGACTGAATGGCTCACGTATGACTCCCATGCGTCAGCACCGCAAATCCGAGTGCCAACGGTCATTGTCCACTCTGAAAATGGTGCCATTCCTGACGGCGCAAAGGCGTTTATCAATGCACTAACTAACCAACCAAAGGTTCATTGGATTGGTGGCTCACAGCTTGATTTTTATGATGGCGAGGCAAAGATCCGCGAAGCTCTCGCATTCGTCACAGCGTTCATTAACGCACCTCAGGTGAGTTGAACCAGGTGTAGAACTCATTGGGCAGGAAGCTTGCCTGCCCAGCGTCACTTCTTAGCAGCCAAAGAGGCATTCCGTTGGAGTCACGCAGTCAATTTATTGACTTGAATTTTCAAGAAGCCGTAAGATGACGAGGAGTATTTTTGCAACTGGGCGATCGCTCAGTTGCTCACTCCTTCTGAACGTGTAGCGGACATTCACCGTGACTCGACTGGCTTCTCGACGCACCCTTATTAGTCTGACCGTGCTGCTGTCTGCGGGTCTTCACGGGGCACTGCTGATGATGCCTGTGCCTTCCTCGCCGCCCATTCCCGAAAAACTCACAAAAACGGTCAAAGTCTCGCAGTTGCCGCTGCTGAAACCGTCTCCCAAGCCATCTGTTAAACCATCTACCAAACCATCCACCAAATCACAGCCGAGCGCGAAACCGACGATCGCTCAGCCAAAGCGCTTGCAGTCGCCTGTGATTGCGCGATCGCCCATTTCCGATCGTCCCCCTGCTCCACGCTCAGCCCCAGCCCCTAGTCCGGCACCAGCCGCTAGCGCTGTTCCTACACCCAATCCAGCTCCTTCGGTTGAACCGCCATCGCTAGCGCAAGCGATTCAGCTTAACGGCGCGCAGCCAAGCTGTGGGGGTGCTTCAGACTGTTGGCAGATTGGGGAAACGCAATGGCGATCGATCGCCGGA
>NZ_JACJPG010000211.1 GCF_014695955.1 Leptolyngbya sp. FACHB-36
GCCCACGCTTCTGGCGCGTTCACCGCCGTCAGATCCCATGCGGTTCCCTCGGCAGCAACATCGGCAAAGCTGGGTTGCCCGATCGCCCGCGCCACGGCAGCTGCCGCGTTGACCAAGCCATACCCAGAACTGGTGCTGAACGATCGACCCGGTGCGCTGACTGCAAGATTCAGGCTGTAGGCTGTGCTGCCCAAGTAGGGGTAGACCCGGATGGCGTAGCTACCCGCCGACAAAACGCGGCGAATTGCTTCGGATGCTGTCTCGCTAGCATCAGAGTAGGCAATGACGTTACCCGCGCGATCGAGCAGTTGCACATCGGCATCGGCGCTAAGCCCCGTTAAAGACAAGTCAAGTGTGCTGTCGGTGACTAGCGAGAATTTGTAGAAATCGTTGGGATCGGACGATCCAACAGACTCTGCGATCGTCAGCGGACTGCTAAGAAGTCCAAGATCGCGAGCAAGATCGATTGTGTTTCCCACGGTGTCTGTGGGTTCAGCGGCGATCGTGGCGTACTCAAAATTTAAGTCGTCACTGAGCGGAAGCGCTGTTTCTGGCGTTGGAGGAGCCGAATCCGGCAGCAGAGAGGGAGGAGCGCTAGAGAAACCCGCCGCGGCGGAAACCGATGTCAGCGAATCGGGGCTGGAGAAAAGCGAGGGTTCGGAGGTCGTGAGCACTGCACGATCGCCCTCGGTCCAGGGTTGCGAACTCCAGGTTTGTGAGCTCCAGGGTTGTGAGCTCCAACCTTGCGAACTGGAGCGTTGAAGCAGTCCGGATGGTTCTAACATGAAGGACGTTGTGATTGATTCGGCTAAACAGCGTTACGGATGCCAGTCGGGTACGATCGCTAGAACTCATCAATCTAGGCACCAATCGAGAGTTGAGCAAGCTAACATCTCACGTGGCGCAAGCTGCCTCACTGCTCTACAGTAGCCTAGACAGCCGATCAGGATAATTTCATGTTCGATTAGGAAGCATCAATTAACTGGATTACAATCGCCAGCAGCACCGCGACAACCGCACCGATCAAGGTATTCAGCACATTCACCAACTCATTCGTTAACCAGTCATAGCGCGATTGCAGCGTTGCGCCAATCACGCTTTCTAGATTGGTGGCAACAAAGGCAGCGATCGCGCAAATGGCGACTCCAACGAGCGAAATTAGCCCCACTGACCACGCAATCAGCGCGATCGCCACTGACGCGACCAGTCCCGCCAGCGTACCTTCCAAGCTAACGGCTCCCTCGGTGCCACGGGGAACAGGCTGCAAGGTGGTAATCAAAAACGTGCGCTGTCCGTACGCTTTGCCGATCTCGCTGGCGCAGGTGTCTGATAGTTTAGTCGCGATGCTTGCCACATAGCCCAATAGCAGCAGCGAGACGACAGATGCCGTCTGTGCGCCCACATCAAGCAGCGGCACGATCAGGACGCCCACCGCGCATAGGGCACCCACCAGCGCCGACCCCCAAACGTTTTCCGGTCCGCGCGCGCCCGATCGCTTTTCGGCAATGCCCTCTGCCTCTTTTTGCGCCTTGCCGACGCGGGTAGCCGCCGACCCAACCAAAAAATACACCATCATCACCAGATAGCCTTGCCAGCCCAAACTGCCCCACAGCAGCACGCCTAGCACCCACGCATGCGCGATGCCTGCGGGCGTCAGCAGTTTTTTGGTAGCAATCAGGGCGATCGCGCCGAGGACGGAATTAAGCGCGATCGCAATTAGCCAGGGAGACAGCATCGGGAGATCCATGCGCTAAAAAAGAATCCACGACATACTAATTCTGA
>NZ_JACJPG010000212.1 GCF_014695955.1 Leptolyngbya sp. FACHB-36
GTAAGCCCCACGAACGGTACCCTCGCCTTCAATAACAACGGCTCCTTCACCTATCTGCCGTTCTCCAACTATTTCGGACCCGATAGCTTCGTCTATCAGGTGAGCGATGGCACCAACCTGTCGAACCCTGCCACCGTTGCGCTCTCCGTTACGGTTGGAGCCAATACGCCTCCAGTTGCCAACAACGACAGCTACCGAGTTATTGCAGGTACTCCTGGAACCATCAACGTGATCGAGGGTGTTTTGTCTAACGACACTGACGCAGAGAATGATCCGCGAACGGCGGTTTTGGCGACCACGACTGCCAACGGAGCGCTAAGCCTGAACCCAGATGGCTCGTTTGTCTACACACCCAACAGCGGCTTTACCGTAGGCATCGATACTTTCACCTATCGAGTGAGTGATGGCATTGCCACATCGGATCTCGCGACAGTTGCGATTTCAGTTGGGTCTAACACTCCCCCTACCGCCTTCTCGGATACCTATCAGATTCCAGTAGGTGGACGCAGCGTCAGTGCGATTGACGGAGTGCGGAATAACGACATCGATCCCGATGGAGACGCGCTAACAACCGTTAGCTTGGTAGCTAATCCCACCAACGGTGTCCTCAACCTCAATTCCGATGGGTCTTTCAACTACACACCAAATGCAACCTTCACAAGCGGGGTGGATACCTTCACCTATCGAGTTAGCGATGGTCTAGCCGCCTCAAACATTGCCACGGTCACGCTCTCGGTGTCGCCGAATGCAGTGCCGATCGCCAGAGATGACGCCTACCGAGCCGCTCGTGGCACCGTCAATGTGGGAGGTCTCAACGGCGTATTGCAAAATGATACGGACGCCGATGGAAGCTCGCTGACTGCAACGGTGGTAAGTGCTCCGACGAATGGTGTCCTGACGCTAAATCAGAACGGCTCCTTCTCGTACCAGGCAAATCCCGCGTTTACTCAAGGAGTTGACACCTTTACCTATCGGGTGAGTGATGGCATTGCGACCTCAAATCTCGCAACGGTTACGCTTAGCGTTGCCCCCAACTCGGCACCCGTTGCTGTAAATGACAGCTATACCGTCACGGGCGCCTCATTAGTCGTGCCAGGACCGGGCATTTTGGTAAACGACGTTGACGCAGAGGGAGACCCGCTAGAAATTCGCCTCACCCGACTTACTTCAGGTGGTTCGCTGTTTGTGATTTCTGATAGAACGCGACCTGACTATGGCTCGTTCAGATATTCGCCCTTTCCCGGCTTTAGAGGAACCGACTTCTTTGTCTACGAATTGAGCGATGGCATCTCCTCCTCGAACTCAGCGACGGTTAACCTCACGGTTGGATAAATGCCTGTACTACTGTTGATGTGAGGTAGGGTGTAGAGATACGCTTTCTTTGCTCTCCTCCCCTGACTTGCAAGCTCCACAATGAACGCCAACAAGCCCGATCGCTTTCTTGCATCTCCACTAGAAAATACACGCAACGACCAGCCCGTCTTAGACGATAGCAATGGCGATGACGATTTTGCAGGAGAAAGCTCGGCAGTGCGATCGGCAATTGCGGCAAATCAGCCGCCGCGCTTCGCCGCAAGCGCGATCGCGCCCGGTGCGGTCAGTCGCCTCTCGATGTCAGGAATTATCCTGCTGGCGATCGGGCTAATGCTGGTGGGCTGGTTGTTCAGCAACGCATGGCTCAGCTTTGCGGGGGCTGCCGTAGCGCTCGTCATTTCGCTGCGGGTGCTGTGGTCGCCGCTGCGTTCGCTTCTGCTCAATCTGCTATCGGGGCAAGAGCAGTCGATTCTGATTGCGGCGATTGGTGGTGTGTTGGGGACGCTGGGCGTGTGGAGCGCGATCGGCGGTAATCGCTGGCTTGGATCGCTGCTGAGCCAGACCAATTGGGATGCAGTCGGGGCGCTTGGTGAAGTGTTTGGCGCACTGGGGCAAATTTTGATTGCGGTGCTGGCAGTCTACATTGCCTGGCGGCAGTACGTGATCGAAAAAGACCTAACCATCCAGCAAAATACGATCACGCAGCAGCAGACGATCGATAGTTTCTTTCAAGGCATTTCCGATCTCGTCCTCGACGACGAAGGACTGCTAGAAGATTGGCCCCAAGAGCGGGCGATCGCCGAAGGACGTACGGCAGCGATTATCAGCAGCGTTGATGGTGGCGGCAAGGCAAAAGTGATTCGGTTTCTCTCCTGCGCTCGGCTGCTGACTCCGCTACGACGCGATCGACGATTAGGACGGGCAATTCTAGATGGCTCTGGTGGCTACGAAGAAGACCGGACTGAGGGCGTGCGCGTCATTGATTTGGGCGTGATGCTGGCAGGTGCCGATCTGTCTGGCACCGATCTACGCTGGACGGATTTGAGCGAAATTAATTTGATTCGTGCCAACCTCAGCCGTTGCGATTTGGTGAAAACCAATTTCTCACGCACAATCTTGGTCGATGCGGTTTTTCATGGTGCGAACTTTAACGGCACCCGTTTGTTTTATGGCAAGGTGGACTCCGCCACACCTCGTAGCCGCACGGCACCACCGGACTATCGTACGGGTGAGCAGACTGGAGCCGTGATCGAAAATGCTGACTTCAGTGGAGTCACTCACCTCTCTCAGGAGCAGCGCTACTACTGCTGCGCTTGGGGCGGTAGCAAAACGAGAGGCACAATTCCCGGTGGGTGCGAAGCGATTCCGAACAAGCTGGGACGGTAGAAGCTAGGGAATCAGGAGCAACCTCATTCAGGTCTTTATCCGCTCTCTTTATCGGTTCAGTGCCGTTCTCGTAAGGGCAGTACAACTGCTGTGAGAGCGGTTTGAAGTTCTAGTAAAGATTCAGACGATCATCTAGTAGATGTACGGTCCAAACCTGTACTGTAATCCTAAGAAAATCCTACCGCTGGGGCTAGAATTCTAGCTTGAGACGTCTATTTGCTTCAGGAATTGCTCAAACAATGGCTGCGTTAAACCGCAGGGTTTGCACTTCCGTGAATGCGTTGTTTAATTGCTTAGGATGATGAATTGAATCAAGTGAGATAGCTGTCCTGGCTGTCTCAACTGGGCATCCTGACCATCCCACCATGTTGCCTGATTGAATTCACCGTCTTTAGAATCTAAGCGGGCAAATCTGAAATTTCAAATTCTTATCAGTCATGCAGCCTACCTACTCGTTTATCATCCCGGTCTACAACGAGGAAGCTACGATCGCTGAACTATACCGACGTGTTAGTCAGGTAATGGACGGCATGGACGGTCCGGTAGAACTCATTTTGATTAATGATGGCAGCCAAGATCGATCGCTGGAGCTGCTGCGAGAATTGCGATCGCGCGATTCTCGCGTTTGCTACCTCAGTTTTGCCCGTAATTTTGGACACCAGATTGCGGTTACCGCAGGGCTAAACTTTGTTCGAGGTCAAGTGGTGGTGATTCTGGATGCCGATTTGCAGGACCCACCTGAATTGATCCCCGACATGGTAGAGCTGTGGCGGCAGGGCTACGAAGTGGTCTACGCTCAGCGCACTCAGCGTCGCAAAGAAAGCTGGTTTAAGCGCTTCACTGCCTATGTCTTCTATCGCCTGCTGAAGCGGTTGGCGGATGTTGATATTCCTACAGACACAGGCGATTTTTGCCTGATGGATCGGCGCGTCGTCGATGTGCTCAACGCCATGCCAGAGCGCAACCGCTATATCCGGGGCTTGCGATCGTGGATTGGTTTTCAACAAACTGCTGTTCGGTTTGAGCGGGATCCACGCTTTGCAGGCGAGGTAAAGTACACGTTCCGCAAGTCGCTCGCGCTGGCAATTAATGGGCTGGTGTCGTTTTCTAGAGTTCCGCTGCGGCTGTCTACTTACCTGGGCTTGTTTTCCGCAGTGGTTGCCTTAGTCATGGCGCTGTTGGTGATGTACTGGCGGCTGTTTGACGGCACTGCACCCTTGACTGGCTACGCCACGATCGCGGCGGCTGTTTTCTTTTTGGGTGCAGTGCAGCTCTTTAGCATCGGCATTTTAGGCGAGTACATCGGACGGATCTACGAAGAGGTGAAAAACCGCCCACTCTACACCCTAAGAGAAGTTGCAGGCTTTGCCTCAATCGATCGTCACGAAACCAGCCACGATCGCACACCGCCCGAAAAGCGATTGAGATTTTAGGCAACACGCTACCGCCTCCCGGATGTCACTGAGCGGATGCGGTACCCTTAGTACAATAGACGGTGCAACCGTTTCGGTTCTAGTCATGGTATGGGGGTGGAAGTGTGCCTAAGTCCGCAAAATATTTACTCGTTGGGTCTACAGAGGCGTACAGTGGAAAATCTGCCGTCGTGCTGGGACTCGCTCAGCAGCTAAAAGCGCAAGGACTTGATATTGCCTACGGCAAACCCTTAGGAACTTGTTGGAGCGGAACGGAAGCGTCTGAGGTAGATGACGATGTGCAATTCGTCGCGCAGAGCCTCCGGTTACCTGCCGATCGCCTGCAACCAACGGCGCTGTTTCTTGACGAACCCACAATCCAAAAGCGGATTCAGGGCAAAGATACGGTGGACTATCCACAGGTGCTGCTAAAGCAGCTCCGATCGAATGCAGATTTGGTGCTGCTGGAAGGTCCCGCGAACCTGGAGGAAGGGACGCTGTTTGAGCTATCGCTGTCGCAAATTGCAGATCTCGTCGATGCGCGAGTTCTGCTGGTGGCTCGCTTTCATTCGCTGCTGATTGTGGGCGCGCTGATTTCGGCACAGCGGCGATTGGGCGATCGCTTGCTTGGGGTGCTGATTAATGATATCCCTGAAGCTCGACTCACCGAAGTTCAAGAAACCGTGCAGCCCTTTTTGGAATCTCATGGGATTCCTATCCTGGGATTGCTGCCCAGAAACGCACTGCTGCGGAGTGTTAGCGTCAGTGAACTAGTGCAACAGCTAAAGGCAGAGGTGCTTTGCCGCCCCGATCGACTGGACTTGATGGTAGAAAGCCTAAAGATCGGCGCAATGAACGTTAATTCCGCCCTTAAGTACTTCCGCAAGGGGCGCAATATGGCAGTGGTAACCGGGGGCGATCGCACCGATATTCAGCTTGCCGCTTTGGAAACTTCGACGCAGTGCCTAATTCTCACGGGGCAGATGCCGCCCTCATCTGCGATTCTTAGCCGCGC
>NZ_JACJPG010000213.1 GCF_014695955.1 Leptolyngbya sp. FACHB-36
GGGAATTGCAGTTTGAACAGACAGCGGAAGGAACCTTAATCATCATGGCACCCGTAGGTGGAGACAGCGGTCCTCAAGCTAACGGCTAAACATCTATCTCTACTTCCACTAAGTCCTTGTTCGCATTATGCTAATCACCATTAAGAGCTCTAATTGATCCTTTTATTCGCCTAACACAGTACTCATCAAGATTCCGGGCAAAATTCCATCTAATTCCAATTGAATCAAAAGTTTCACAATACTCATGAACAGGAGGATCGTCTCCCTCAGAGGCGCGAATAAATGCAAAGCGAGAGCCTCCGTGATAAACAACAAAAACAATGGCATCCCTGGGTAGCAAATCTTCTGACACACCGTCTTCTTGCATTATCTCTAATGCATCTTCTCGATTTCTTCGAACATGTTGCCAATTTGCTCTATCTGACGAGAAATACCCACCATTTTCTCCTGCCCATAAAAGAAATTCCTTGTAGGCTTTTGCAAGGGGTAATCCAAGAGAATTTTCAAGCTCCTGTACCTCATCTAAAGTACAGGGACAAGCCTCCCTAGATACGCGGCTAATTTGGCTAAGCCTTGTAAAACTTTCTTTTGCCTTATCTAAGTACATTGGTAAAATCCTCTACCTTACTTAAATCTGCCTCTTTCGCGGGTAGGTAGCGTGGTCCATGAGAAACCTCAACAATTTTGAGTTTTGGAAACTTCTCTAACCACTGCTTTATGATTAGGTCTGCCTAGTCTCTGCAAGGTTTTCTCTCGGTGAAAATCCGGGGACTGACACACTCTAATCGTTTTGTCTAAGCAGGACTAGGAGCCGTCTTTAGCTCCTCTACAGTGTTTAAGCTGCCTCCTGGATTCAGCGCGATTGCTGGAACACTCTAACGCCTGAGCAGCAGCAGAAGTTTCCGCCGATCGCCCCGAATTTTGTCATCGAGTTGTGTTCTGCAACCGATGAGCTGTCGTCGCTACAAGCCAAAATGCAGGAATACTTGGAGAATGGTGTTCGTCTCGCTTGGCTGATCAATCCACAGGAGCAGCAGGTAGAGATTTATCGCTCGAATCAGTCGGTTGAAGTGCGACCACTGCCCGCTGAATTGTCGGATGAAGCGGTGCTTCCAGGATTTGAGCTGCTGCTGTCGAGATACTGAACCGTGGCGATTCTCTCTCAGAGTTGCTTCGCGATCGTCCGTACAGATCCCTAGCTGCTAAGCTATTGGAGAACTATTTCGCTTCCGTTTCATGCCGTTTCAAAACCTGTTTGCCGCTGGGGGTGTGGTGATGTTTCCGCTGCTAGGATTTTCGATCCTGGCGGTGGCGCTAATCTTAGAGCGGATTAACTTTTGGATTCGGGTAGCGCGACAAGATGCGCTAGTGCGAGAAGTATTGGATTTGTACAAGCGCAGTCCTCGTGCAGCCATTTTAAAACTGGAGCAGAGTACCGATGTGCCGATCGCTCGCATCTTTTTGGCGGCACTGGAACTCGATCGTCCCAAGCCTGAAGAATTTCGACTAGCGCTGGAAAGTGCTGCTCAGGCAGAGTTACCGCTACTGAAGCGATTCAACACGGTGTTTGAGACAATCATCAGTCTATCGCCCCTGCTAGGACTGCTAGGCACCGTACTCGGACTGATTACCTCCTTCGCCTCGCTGCGGATTGGTCAAGTGGGTGGTGCAAGCAGCGTTGGAGTCAGTGCTGGGATCAGTGAGGCGTTAGTGTCCACAGCATCTGGTCTAATTGTGGCGATCGTCACGCTGCTGTTTGCAAATACGTTTCGCGGACTGTACCTGAGGCAAATCGCCCTAATTCAAGAATACGGCGGACAGATTGAGCTGCTATACCGCCGTCGCTACGAGCATGGAGAAGTTCCCTATGCGGCTACCTGACGAACCCGATATTCCACCGCAGATCAATATCGTGCCAATGATCGATGTGATCTTTGCAATTCTGACCTTTTTCGTGATGTCGAGTCTGTACCTGACGCAATCGGCGGGGCTACCCGTGAATTTGCCGAACGCGGCAACCGCAGAGCAGCAGCCGCAAAGTCAAATTTCCGTGACGATCGACGCTAAGGGACAGTTGAGCTTGAACCGTCAACCTGCTGAGGTTGGTGACCTAAAAACGCGGGTGCGGGCTCTTATGGGAGCCAATGCTCAAGCGCTGGTGGTGGTGAATGCCGATGAGCGGGTCAGCCACGGGCGCGTCATTACCGTCATGGATCAACTGCGGACAATTCCAGGAGTTCGGCTAGCGATCGCAGCTCAGCGCCCTTAGTAGCGGCTTAAACCGCTTAACATCCTGTTAACCCCTGCTCGTATAATTCTTCAGCAATTTACGTGCGGCTGGTTAATCAGTGGATTTTTTAAAAGTCTTCTGCCAGAGGATAGAACTTACGCCACTTGTCAACCTCAATCAGGGAAGGTGTAACAATCTTCACAATCCTTTTACCAAGGATTTACCTGCCCTTCACTTGTTAGCTTTACTTCAACCTTTACTTCGGATTACATTGCGGTTAACCCGGATTTAGTTTTGTCTTGCGCTCTCTGGTTCATAAAGTTATCAGCTATTTGCGTGTTTACCTGTAGGTACCAGCAGAAATTCATGCTGCTGTACCTGTCAAACATCTGAGTCAAAACTTCCTTAGTTATTCGCTGAAGACTAGCCCCTCGGGGCAAGAGCTTCCGTAGCCGCACGGTTTCTTACAGTTAGTGCTCCCAGTTGGACGAACCAGAATTCGCTGATCGTTCTCAGAAACTCTACGGTTTACAGATCTTGCACCAGTCATCAAAGCATGTGCCATGTTAGATTTTTCGCCTCAGTCCTCAAGTACGGGCAAGCTGTCTCTGCCACAGCCCACCATTCCGCAGAAGCCGCCCATAGACCGTAAGCCAAACCAATGGAAGCGAGCTGTAATCGCCTCTTCCTGCGTCGCACTAGGCATTGCTGCGGCTGCGGTTGGAGCCGCCACACTCAGCTACCGATTAACTCATCTAACGGTGGAAACTGGAGTCATCAACGGACGAACCCTTCCGCTGCGCGTACCCATCAATGGCAAAATCAAGGCGTTCTATGCCCAACCGGGCGCACCCATCAAAGCAGGTCAAGTGCTGGCTCGAATTGAACCCGGCGCCCAGGAAACGCAAAACCTGTTGCAGATTCAAAGTGACGTTAATACCACTGAGACTCAGTTAACGAACGCCGTCAACTCGCTGGCACTGTTGCAGCGCCAGTTTCAGGAGGTTCAGGGTACCGACGATTCCCTAAAGGATGCCAAGGTGGCGATCGCTCAGAAGTCGTTGCAGCATGAACAAGCCGCGATCGAAGCCGCGACAGCAAAAGCGAGTGCCGCCAGATCGGACTTCGACCGCTATCGGCAACTGCACGCTGCCGGAGCGATCTCACAGCAGAAGGTCGATCAGACGCGATCGCTGTGGCAAGCCGCTGAAGCCGAAGTGCGCCAGGCAAAAGCAAACTTTAGTTCTGCACAGGTTTCGTTAGGAGCCTTCGAGAATCGGGTTCCGATCGCGCTAGGGTCCACACTAATGCAGCCGCGCATGAAT
>NZ_JACJPG010000214.1 GCF_014695955.1 Leptolyngbya sp. FACHB-36
GAGCGATCGCCATATCGTTTACTGAGATTCTCGCTGCACGTCTTCAGCTACCCGCTTCAGGCGTTGTAGCTGTGCCTGCATATCTTTCTGGGTCCAGCTTGCAGCGAAGGTATTGAAGCCGAACCGAACGATCGGGTTAGAAGCGTCAAACTCAAATCGATTTAGCAGCCGAGTTCCCGCTGCTTCTGGGCTGCATTCCCAGCGATCGCGCCCTTTAAAAAATCCTTCAAATCCCCAGACCACCAATCCCGGAGATCGCTCCACTACCACACTTCGGAGGGTTGGTTGCAGGAGCGGCACCTGAATCACAAATCGACTCTGGCTGCCAACCTCGGTGGACCAAGGGCCTATAGGCTCGCAGCGCAAGACGGGATTGAGCCAGCGATGCATCAAAATACGATCGGTAATGCAGCGCTCCACAATGGTTGCGCTGGCGTTGATTAAAACCTGTTGTTCAAATACAGACATCGGGCGGTGCTAAAACGCTGAGAGCAGGTTGAGGAAATCATACAAAATCCAGGTCTGGAACGACGATCGGACTTGCTCGATTCACCGAAATTCTTCATAAAGGTAGATGAAAATCCTCTGACTAAGGCATAGCATCATCAGCGAAGTCCAATACGGTTTCTAGAGTGACCGTAACGTGATGCCGAGAACACTTGCCGAAGCGGTTCATCCCTGATGATTGCTCTTGTCAGAATTGATTCTCGCTGTCACTTTTTATTTTTCTGTCATGCGATAAAGCTATGAGCGTAACTTGGCAAGTGATAACTCAACCGTTTAATTTTGGTGTGTGGACTGGTATCCATTTGTTTCTAGCGCAAGCGTCACCCGCGCCAGCAAATCCACAGCAAGCAATTCAGGAAAGCGCTAGAGAAAGCGTGGATTACGTGCAGGATTTGTCGGGTCGAGTCATTGCATTTTTGCCGAATCTGATTGGCGCAGTGCTCGTTCTGCTGCTTGGGTTGCTGATCGCGGCGATCGTCTCCGGTATTGTGCGAGGAATTCTCAAGCGCACCAACATCGACAACCGGATTGCCGCAGGGGTAGCTGGTCACAGAGACACGACCGATTTACCCAAAGTCGAAGACTTGGTTGCCAACATTGTGTTTTGGGTGATTGTGCTGTTCACGGTGGTCGCCGTGCTACAGACGCTTCAGCTACCTGCGGTTGCAGGACCCCTGAACCAGTTCTTAAACGGCATCATTGGCTTCTTGCCAAATCTAGTTGGTGCAGCGCTGCTGGCAGGCGTTGCTTGGGTGGTCGCCACGATCGTCAAACTGATTACGACTCGCGGGTTGCAGGCGGTGCGCTTTGATGAGCGCTTGGGACAGCGCCCTGACCCGCTGCCGGACACGGTATCTGCCGCAAATACAACTCCAGGTCCCGATCTAAGAACAAACCGAGTCTCACTGAGTGAGACGATCGGCAACGTCCTCTATTGGTTTATTTTTCTTCTATTCCTGCTGCCCATTCTCGACACGCTGAATCTGAATCAGGCACTACAGCCCGTTCAAGATTTGATCAATCGGATTGTGTTGAGTATCCCCAACATTCTGATGGCGCTGCTGATTGGGGCAGGCGGCTGGTTCTTGGCGAACATTGTCCGACAGATTGTCACGAACTTTTTGGCAGCGTCGGGAGCCGATCGATTGGGAGCACAGTTTGGGCTGCGCTCGACTCGCGGCGGACAATCGCTGTCGAGCATTCTGGGTACGCTGGTCTACGTGCTGATTCTGATTCCCACCGCGATCTCGGCTCTGCAAGCGCTCAACATTCGGGCAATTTCTGATCCTGCGGTTTCCATGCTGAATCAGGTTTTCAGCACGCTGCCGCAGATCTTTACCGCCGCGCTGATTCTAATTCTGGGCTATGTGGCTGGCAAGTTTGTTGCCGACTTAGTCACCAGCATTTTGGGCAGCTTGGGCTTTGATAACATCTTCAACTGGCTCGGCATCCAAACCGCTCCTTACGCACCGACTCCGCCGCCTTCCGTGTCACAAAGTACAACGTTCCAAACTGGGGAAACTGTACTGCAGCCGGATGTGCCCCGATCTGTGACCAAGACACGATCGCCGTCGGAAATTGTCGGCATTATTGTGCTGGTTGGCAT
>NZ_JACJPG010000215.1 GCF_014695955.1 Leptolyngbya sp. FACHB-36
CGATCGGGATTAATTGCTTGCCGAATTCGCTCCATCAGGCGGGGACGATCGATAACTTTTTGGCTAAGGGACGTTAGCGATGAATCATAGGTGGAGAGCAGCAGCAGGCGCTCGCGAGCGTGAGAAAAGGGAATTCCGGGCAGCAGTTGCAGGTAGTAGTCAATGACGCTGGGGTGAAGCGGCTGCGAGGTGATGTAAACCAAGCGCGTGCGCGGGTTGCGGAGGCGAATCAACGAGAACAGCAGCCGCTCTTCGTAGTGGTGTACGCCTTCGATCTTGAGCAACTCGCGCTGGTCCAGGCTGAGCGACGGAATAACCACAATATCGGCATCACTATTGTCAAATAGTTCGATCGTGTGCCAGCGATCGCGCAACTGGTTCTGAAGTGAATAAAACGGCTCGTCCAGCTTAAATTCTTGACTGCTCACCATGCTGCATTCCCTCAGAGCTTCTGCAATTACCCTGAAGTCGATGACCGTGCGTTTACTCAATCGCAAGCCGCTCACCTAGTTAATTCAGGTCTATCTATGAGTCATCATACGAGATTGCTAGAAAAAAGGTCTTTTCTAGGATCTGATTCACAAAACAAGAATTTTTAGAACAACCGCACTTGCGATTTTCAATGCGGGAAGGTTTTATTGACAACCAGAACCGTTGAATCGATCGTTGGACCGCTTCTCTCCTCTGTACAAGTAAGCATCAGCGACGTTACCTAGCGGCTTAGCCACGCGATCGCGTCGCGAATCCAGCTTTCTGCATCGCCGCTCTTCGATAAACTCGTCGTTTGCCCCACTGCCTGAAGCGCTTGAGCAATTTCGCTGCTGCTGTAACCCAGCGCTAAGAGCGTCATTTCGACATCTTCCTGCACTTTCGGCGCGGGTCCCGCAGCGGGAGCCGTAACGACACCTGCTGCCTGTCGCCACTCCTCCAGTTTTGTCCGCAGTTCTAGGGCAATCCGCTCGGCAGTTTTTGCGCCAACTCCGGGCGTCCGAGCCAGTACGCGAGTATTTCCAATGACGATCGCCTGCACTAGATCTTGCAGCCCCAGCGTGTCCAGCAGCGACAGTGCCAGTTGGGGACCAATGCCGCTGACGCTGACTAGTTGCCGAAACAAATCCCGCTCTGCTGACGACCCAAAGCCAAACAGCACCATTTGGTCTTCACGTAGGTACAGATGCGTAAATATCTGAGCGGCTTCGCCTTCAGCGGGTAGCTCTTGAAGCAGACGCGGCACGACTTGCAAATCGTAGCCGACTTGATTGACATCCAGCGTTACGATGACGCGATTGCCGTTTTTCTGAACGCTGGCAACGATGCCTTTGAGATAGCCGATCATGAAGCCTTCTGTGATAGTCGAGGTTAGACGGAGGGGTTCGTGGCTCGATACACGTCCATCTGGACGCCGTGAAACGTTGTTTCCCGCTCGTACTGCATTCCCGTCTTTTCCAGCACTCGAACGGAGGCGAGGTTAGCGCGTTCTACAATGCCCAGAATGTAGGGAAGGTTGAGTTCCGTAAAGCCATGGTGCAAGGCGGCGATCGCGGCTTCCGATGCCAGTCCCCTGCTCCAGAATTTTGGATCGAGTCGATAGCCCAGTTCCCACTCTTCTCTATTATCGATCGTCTCCACAGCGATCCCACAGTAGCCGATCAATTCGTTGCGCGGTTTAAGGAACACCGCCCACTTGCCAAACCCGTGTTGAGCATAAGATGCCATGAAGCTCTGGATTTTTGCTTGTGTGTCTGCGCTAGACAGCGGACCTGTCAACGAGGATTTCATCACCAGCGGGTTTGCCAGGATTTGAGCCAGCCAACGATCGTCTGCTGGCTCAAATTCCCTCAAAATCAAGCGATGGGTTTCGATCAGCATCACGCAGTGCGGCTCAACAACGTGTTTAACAACGTAAAGAAAACTAACAGCTAGTCGCGAATTGCTAACTGCCGTTAAGTAATGACTCAGCGGTGTGGGATTCTAGAAATAGCAACCTGGGTCAATAGAGTTTGAAATGGAAGAACATCGTAAGTCAACCGTCGTGATTACGGGTGCCTCCTCCGGCGTCGGTTTGCATGCTGCAAACGCGCTTTCCAAAATGGGATGGCATGTGGTGATGGCGTGTCGAGATTTGGCGAAGGCGGAAAGCGCGGCTCGATCGTTGGAGATGCCGCAGGACAGCTACACTCTTTTGCACATCGACTTAGCTTCGTTGGAAAGCGTGCGTCAGTTTGTCAAAGACTTTCGAGAAACGGGCAGACCGATCGATGCGTTGGTGTGCAATGCAGCAATTTATATGCCGCTGCTAAAGGAACCGCTGTGGAGTCCCGAAGGCTACGAGTTGAGCGTTGCGACGAACCATCTGGGGCATTTTCTGCTGAGCAACCTGATGCTGGAGGATTTGAAGCACTCAGGCGCAGCGGAACCGAGGCTGGTGATTTTAGGCACGGTGACGCACAATCCGGATGAGCTAGGCGGCAAAATTCCGCCGCGCCCGGATTTAGGCAATCTTGAGGGGTTTGAAGCGGGATTTAAAGCACCGATTGCGATGATTGATGGCAAGCAGTTTGAGCCTGTAAAAGCGTATAAGGACAGCAAGGTGTGCAATGTGCTGACCATGCGAGAACTGCATCGGCGCTATCACGAAGCAACCGGAATTACGTTTAGCTCGCTGTACCCAGGCTGTGTGGCAGATACGCCGCTGTTTCGCAACCACTACCCGCTGTTTCAGAAAATTTTCCCGTGGTTCCAGAAGAATGTTACCGGGGGCTATGTATCGCAGGAGCTGGCAGGTCAACGAGTTGCTGAAGTGGTGGCAGCTCCGGAGTACAGCCAGTCAGGTGCCTATTGGAGCTGGGGCAATCGCCAGAAGAAAGACGGAAAGTCGTTTGTGAGACAGGTTTCCCCACAAGCCCGCGACGATGATAGAGCAACGCGAATGTGGGAGTTGAGCGAAAAGCTGGTTGGACTGGTGTAGTAGGAGGCTGGGTGTTCGGCGATCGCGCCATTGCCCGACACCCAGCTCTTTCCGATCAGGTTTCGCAAAATTTTTCGATTATCTGGCTGGGGAAGATGGACTCGTCGAGTTCCCGCGCCATATGCACCACGTAGTTCATCTTCTAAGAAGACGATTCGTGATGTAGATCTGACGATCTAGAGACAAACGCTCGATCGCTTAGTTAACCCTACACAAGCAGAGAGACTACAGAAGCTAGCGAGTCCCTGTACCTTTCGTACTTCCTGGACCCCCAACATCGGGTGGGTTGTAGTCGTCACTACTGGGGTGAGCTGACCAAAAACTTGTAGTGCCGCTCTGCTGAGATGCCTGAGGGAAGCCCGACTCAGACAGGGCTGCTTGATCCAACAGCAACGGTGTAGACAAAACAGAACTTGCAAAGGCGGGTTGGGCAACAATGGATGAAGCTGCAAGAGCTACCAACAGTGTAAATCGATGTAATAAACCTATGAGGGCGAACGATCGATCTGCCGTTTTCATCAGTGCTATCTGGCTTGGATTCCGCTGGCTCAGTGGTTCTACCAAAAGACTGGCACGAACATCTGCTCCGTAAAAATGCTTAATTGACACATTTTTATCTGGCACAACCTTGAAATGGCTAAGTTCGTTCATGTTTTCCGCTTAAATTTGAGCGAACCGTCTTGAAAAATGTTCTTACAGATACAGAACTTTTAGCGTTGTACCTTCACCATTGCCCGCCACAACTCCCCAAACTGGTGAGCGGAGAGAACAAATTGTTTAGACTGTTCTACCGAATATTGCGGAGACTTCCTGCTGGCTTCAGTCTTTCTTAATCTTAAGGCGACTGAATTTACGGTGGTCATCCGACACTATCTGATTTAATATAGCCGAGCCTCTACCAATAGACTGATCTTTTCTCCGGACTAACCTACGCATCACCCTACAGGGTGCTTGACGGCTTATCTCTCCAACTGATACCGTTTGAATACGTTGAATTCCGAATGCCCACTCGTATGCACCGCTGCACGTCCTACTTTTATTTTTGGTTTGGAGAGGTTCACTTGGAGTGAATGTGCTTCGTGCCGACATTCTCCAGGTGAGCCGCAGAGTCAAGTCTGCGGCTTCTTTGTTTTCAAGGCTTAGAACTCAGTGATTCACACAATGAACTTAATCAGTTGGTTTTACGGCTATTTTTTTTGGACCAGGAACCGTTCCGGGTGAGTTCATCGTGTGCAGATGTCTTTAGCCCGGAACCCAGCAGTTCCGGGCTTTTTGTTGTTTATCCATTCAGGAGCCAGTTTCATGATTGACGCAAAATTAGCCAGCAAAACTCACAGCGCCCAGCACACCCAGATTCGATTGAGCGACGCCGTCTCGATCGGCGGTTCAGAGATCGTGGTCATTGGCGGACCCTGCACCGTCGAAAGTCTCGACCAAATGGAGCAGGTCGCTCACCACCTTTCAACCACTCCGGTCCACGCTTTGCGAGGCGGCGTCTACAAGCCCCGCACGTCCCCCTACGCCTTCCAGGGAATGGGGATTGAGGGACTGCAAATTCTTGCAGAGGTGCGGCGACAGTCTGGACTACCCGTTGTGACAGAGGTGATGTCGATCGCTCAGATCGAACCCGTTGCCGCCTATGCTGACATGCTGCAAATTGGCAGCCGTAACATGCAGAATTTTGAACTGCTCAAAGCCTTGGGACAGGTGAATAAGCCTGTGCTGCTGAAACGGGGGCTTTCCGCCACGATCGAAGAGTTCATCATGGCAGCCGAGTACATTCTTAGCCACGGCAATTCTCAGGTGGTCCTGTGCGAACGCGGCATTCGCAGCTTCGATTCCTACACCCGCAACGTGCTGGACTTGGGAGCCGTCGTTGCTCTGCGCCAGTTGACCCACCTCCCAGTCATCGTTGATCCAAGCCACGCCGCAGGTAAGCGAGAACTGGTCGCAGACCTCGCTAGAGCGGCGATCGCCTGTGGAGCCGATGGGCTAATTATCGAATGCCACCCCGAACCTGAAAAGTCTGTCTCTGATGCCCGCCAAGCCCTTTCTCTAGAGGATATGGCGGGCTTAGTGTATAGCCTTCAGCCGATCGCGACCGCTGTGGGACGCCGCCTAAATGGGGGCGTTGCCGAAAAGCCCGCACTGGCGATCGCCTGCTAATTAGAGCAAATCCGTGGTCGGTCCAGAGGCAATCAACGACTGACTCAGACCGAGCGACTGACCACTAACCTTGCTTAAACGGATTCACGTACAGCGCATCCTGACTCTCAACCCCAACTTCAAAGCGGCAGTTCGATCGCGCTTGAGCAATGCACAGCAGCACGTAGCCCAGTGCAGCCTGATCAGGCTTTAACGCCACGGCGTTCGCTTGTTCCACCTCACCTTCAAGCAACCGTGCCGCGCAAGTGATGCAGGCACCGTAGCGACAGCCAACGGGCAGCCGCAAGCCAGTGGCTTCCACTGCATCTAGGATAAATTGGTCGGCGGCAACCTCGATCGTTATCCCCTGCCGATTCACCAACTCAACCCGATGCGTCGTTGCCATAGTGCGTCGCCAAAAACTGCTTGAGATGCGGTTGATCGAGAGAAATGCCAAGCTGTTGAGCACGATCGATCAGTTGATCCTTCGTTAAATTCTCCTGCATCGCGGTTGCAATCAGCGCCAGTCCGCCTGCCCGCGCCCCTGCACCACAGTGGAGCAGGACGGACTGAGGTAAGTTCTCCAATTCTTCTAATGCCTGATGAACCAAAGCATCGTCAGGACTGGACGGTGACAGGGGAACGGTGGCATAGCGGAGTCCGGCAGCTTCGGCGTGCTGCTGCTCGTCGGATAGGGTATTGGCTTCACTGGGCGATCGCAAATTCAGCACCGACTTAAATCCTTGTGCGGCAGCTTGTTTCAGATCCTCTGGCGTTGGTTGTCCAGCGAAACCAAGCGCATCGCTCACTTTTTTTACAGGTTCCACAGCGAATCTCCTAACTACAGCTAGACCCAAATATCAGAGGTACAGTCGCCGCCGGGATAGCGCATCTCGTGGGCACGCGCTGGACCTTGCGGCTCACTGCCAAAATCCACAAAGAAATTGGGGTTGATCGCTAGACCGCCCGTCTCTGTGTTGCAGTCGATCTGCAGCATGTAGGAGCCTGTTTTACTCATGTCTGGGTAGAACTGGTTGTCCCAAGTGCTAAACAGGGAACTGGTGACGTAGAGCCGCTTACCGTCCAAGCTCAGCTGCAGCATTTGCGGACCTCCAGTTAGGGTGTGTCCGTTCACGTCGCCGCTCTTGCCCAACAAGCCGCCGCACCAAACCTGTCCAACAAGTTTAGGATTTGCCGGATCGCTCACGTCGTATTGGCGAATGTCGCCGTGCAGCCAGTTAGAGAAATAAAGGAAGCGATCGTCAAGCGACAGCAGCAAATCTGTAATCAAAGACGGTAGCGGCACCGGGAAGCCTTCTAAATCGATCGCAGGCACATCCACAACTTTTGCCACGTCCCAGTGCCCGTTGGTTTTGCTCCAGTGCCAGATGTTGCTGCTGAGAGCGGCACCGACATATCCGTGGGTGCTGTCAGGATTGTGGTGAAACCGCACTTCTAAAGGAATCATGCCGTCCTCGCCCAGATCCACGCTTTGCTGAATCGTGCGGTTTTGCCAGTCCCAGAAGTGTAAATGGCGACCGTAATTGCCAGCACCCACATCATTGAGATCAAAGCCAGGGTAAAAGGTTTTGGGTGCGCCCCATTCGCTGCTAACCATAACGTTGTGGCGCGGCTGATACCAGAAGTCATAGTTGAACTGCATGGCGTCCGCCTGCTGCTCCCATCGTCCCAGGATGTCGAAGTTTTCATCCAGCAGCAGAAATCCTCCGGGTGCGTTGCCCTCCCCGTCGCCCAACATCGAGATCATTACCTGACTGTTGGCAAGACAGTGCACCGTATGTGGGGCGCTCAAGTTTGTTTTAGCTTTGATGTCTTCTGGCTCAATTATCTTGTGAATCTTAGGCGCTGCATCGGCGGTATCAATAATGTAGATCCGACTGGAGCGAATGCCAGGAACGACTAAGAAGCGACGAGATTTACTAGCATCATCGTGGCAGGAGCTACAGGCGTTCCAGCCGAAATGGTGCAGTTCATCACCAAGGTAGGGCATGGACAGTCGATGAATAACCTGCGAGTACGTCGGTGAGGTCGGATCGACATCGACAACTGCTAAGTAATCTGGTTCTTCAATGCCAGTTCCCGTATACAGAGCGATCGTGTACAGCAGTTTCTCCCGCTCTGCATTCATTGCCGCTTCGGGAGATGCGTAACCCGGTCCGCAGCAGGCATGTGCCATATCATCAAGCTCCAAATATGCATTCTTCAGCAACGATTGCCACTATACTACGGCAGTTCGATAAATTTTACGTAGTTTAGGCATCTGCGACACCCGATCGCTTCGGGGCTAAAAACCCCTAGACGCCACAGGAGGGTTGGGGAGGACGATCGAACTGCGGTTTTGATAGATTGTTGGCGCTCTTGTAAATCAATCACCGCAGCCCATGGACAACCGAATCAGACGCCGTTGGTTTCAGTCCTTCGCCCTTGCGCTCATTTCTCTGACGGCTGCAGTTACAGTGGTCGCAGCGCCCAACCAGATTAGTGTAGGTGGAACGCGCCTCGCAATTCCAACGCCCAACGGCTATGCACCCGTGACACCAGCTATGAAGGTGTTAAACCGATTTTTGGACAATCTGGTGCCACCGAACAACAAGCGCTTCCTAACCTTTATCCCACAGACAGAAGTTCAGCGGGCGCTTAAGGATGAAATTCCCAATTTAGAGCGGACTCTTAACGTTCAAGTTTCACGACGAATCGAAAATGCCAAACTGTCACAAGCAAATTTTGCTCAGGTAAAGACCCTTCTGCGTCAGGAAAATAACAAGATATTCGAGCAGGTTCGACGCGGACTTCCAACTTCAACAAACAGAATTAATCAAGCGACAGAGAACCAGTTCAACGTCAATTCTGCGCTGCAAATCTCAAATATTATTCCACTGGAGCCGCACGAAGAATCAGCACGGACAATGGCGTTTTCGCTTCTTGCCAAAGTGAATGCTACTGGAGAAAATGGGCAGCGAATCAGCGACACGATCGCGGGTACGGCAACGCTGGTTTATGTCAGACAGAAATTCTTGTTTCTCTATTGCTACGGTGGAGAAAAGGACTTGCAGTGGACTCGAACCGCTTCAAAAAACTGGACGGCGGCAGTCCTAGCTGCAAATTGACGCTTAGAACTGGAGTTTAGACTAAGCGGAGTAGTGAGCTGATAAAAAAGAGCAGTCAGCGAAAGAAACCGACTGCTCCTGGCATTCTGAGAAAAGCACTACCAATTCTCGGATGCCGATAT
>NZ_JACJPG010000216.1 GCF_014695955.1 Leptolyngbya sp. FACHB-36
CACATTAAGTGGTATCACCCTAACTTCATCCAAATTAGGTCCGAGGATAGGTTTCCTTTTTGTAAACCCACTTAGCCTGGTAAATATTCACACGCTGTATTGACTGTGGCGTTTGTAATTCCAAAGTTTTTAAATGCTTAAGGAGAATGTCGTATGGCAGAAATGCAAAAGCAGGGAAAACCAGACGATCGCAAAGACGACGAGTGGCAGCATGATCTAAACCCAAATGCCATGGCGGGTCAAAATACTGGACTAGAAACCACACTGCCAGAAAAAGAAGCTCCTACTGCCTACGATATTAAAGAGCTTCACCAGCACTTGCAAGATTACAGCGACACCGAACTGAAGCGAATCAAGGTACTACCACAGGGAACCCGCTTAAAGCAAGGTGCTACGTACTTGGACTTAAACAATCCAGAGCGCGAGCCATTCACAGCTATGGGTGGTTTGGAAGTAGGACCCGAAAATCACTACATCCCTAAAACTGAGATCGATTACGAACTATGGAATCGGTTAATAGGTATTAACGATCCAGAGCGAGTGAATTCATAAAACGACAATCCCCGACTGTACAAGCCGGGGACTTAAACAAGTTTACGATCGAGTAGCTATACGCTTTCGACCATTACAAAGCCTAGTTGGGTTTCACCTTGTCTACAAGTTCCCGCACCTTACTAATCGAGGTCTCCAAAGAACTTGTTTCAGGAACTTCCTTATTGTTTGTGCCAACAATTCGCTTATACGGCTTAGGCATTTTTTCTGGATCTTGTCCTTCACTCAGCCGCTTTTGATAAATCTCCTCTTGAATGCCCGTGGTGGTTCCGTATTCATCAAATGCTCGATCGAGTCTTTCTTCAGTCGTTAAGCGTTCAGACGCTGAATTATCTGCCGCAATACTGGGTTGAGCAATAGCTGCAAACAGGACAGACACTTGAATAACTGTGAACACCAGGATCAAAACTTTCTGGCACAGCGGCTTTAAAAACAAGAGAAATTGACGCATTGAAATTGCTCCTACAAAGCGAATACGTACCTAAGTTGAGGCATCCTACGATGCCACAAATAGCAGTGCCCTCCACCGTGGGAAAGAATTCTGTATCAGCTAAAAACCTTGCAGCTTAGCTACATCTAAACCGCAGGCATTTACACAAAAATGCGACTTTAGAAAGACTTTGAAAAAATAACCTCTGTCTAATGTAGGAAGCAAATCACCTATCATTGCAACAGAATTGCAGAGAGTCTTACCTGGATTATTAAGTAGCTCATGCAGCGCCTCTCTGCCCTCCTGACTGCTTGCAGCAAAGCGCTACTTACCAGTGCTCAGTGTACAGTACAGCCTGTATCAGGCTCAGGGTGTAAGGGAAGATGAATGAATACAATGCAATTGCGTATGCGTAAAAAACTGTTTCGGGGTATGTCCTACTGGCTTTCACTTGTGATGGCCGTCCCTCTTCTAGCTAGTTGTGGAAGTGGTGCTAATCAGGCAAACTTACCACCTGTTGATGAGTCTCGAACTCGAACCGCATCACCAGCACCTCAACAAGCTCAGAAGCGTGGATTAAACACTGGACAAAAAGTGGCTATTCTAGCAGGAGCCGCTGCCCTCTACTATCTCTACAATCGGCATAAGAATCGTCAGAGTGCAGGTGCAGAAGGTAAGTACTATCTCTCGAAAAATGGGCGGATTTATTACCGCGATGCTCAAGGTCGTGCCCATTGGGTAACGCCTCCTAAAGAGGGAATTCGGGTTCCTGCTGAAGAAGCAGAACGATACCAGGAGTTTCAAGGTTACAACGGTCGTACAACCGGGCGCGACCTATCCAGTTTGCCCGAGGCGCGGCAAGCGCCTTCCCAGTCGCAACAGCCGTATCCACTGCCTCAATAGTTTCAGTTAGTTTGACTTCTCTAAGGCAGATGTAAAAAGTAGTCGATCGCCGAGAACGACGCATAGTTTTATCCATACACCACTCAATTTTTTGGAGAATCGTAATGGTAGACAATTTTTTCCGTCGCATTCAGGAAGCTGTAACTGGCTCTGACGAGAACGTTGATCAGGAAAACGATCGTCGTTCCTATCCTGCAAACCAAGACTCTTACGGCGACCCCGCAGATCAAGCGGGTTACGGCGGGCAATATGGCGACGCCCTTCCTGCCAACCAAGACTCTTACGGCGACCCCGCAGATCAAGCGGGCTATGGCGGACAGTATGGCGATGTGCTTCCTGCTAGCCAGGATCCCTATGGCGACCCCGCGGACCAGGCAGGCTATAGCGGACAGTATGGCGATGTGCTTCCCGCCAGCCAGGACCCCTACGGTGACCCCGCAGACCAGTATGCTGCTGGGGAGTTTGGGAACGTGCGCCCTGCAAGTGAAGATCCTTACGGAGATCCCGCCGACGATTCTCGCTACTCAGTCTAGTTGTTGCTAAAGGTTAAACGGTCGTCCTGCTAACGCAGGACGACCGTTTGCTTTTAATATCAACTTTCTAATGGGAACTAAAACTGAGCAGCTAATTTGATTAAGTAATTAGCTAAAGTTCGTTTCTTAAAAGCCGCTGGCTCCGAAAGTGTTTTAGCTGTTTAATAGCTTTTGTCTCAATCAGCTGATGGATAAAACGCGGCAAAAACCGAAGTAAGTAGGCAGCGGCTAGAGCCATAAGAATGTGGCTGGGTTGTTCAAGCAAGACTTGCCAGCATGTTATCAGCGATCGATGCATTAAAGACACGGCTATCTGACCAGCTTGTAAACGAAGTGCTCTACCAGCTAAATACCTGAATACACAAGCTCTAGTCGTGGGAATGGGCAGTGATGCAGATGCACTGCATCAACGCATCACTGAAATGAACTTGCAGAGCGTAATTTGGGTGAGTCAATATGTGCTTGATCGCGCTCTGATTCGACACTATCTCAGCTGCTGACGTTTACGTTCTGGCGTCGCGTCATGAAGGGTTTTCCGCCGCGCCGATCGAAGCGATAGCGTGTGGGTTACCCATCATCGCAACTGACACGCCCGGCATACCAGACATTCTGAAGGATAATGAAGCCTCAGAAGGATTGGTCGTGCCATGAGGGGATGCAACCGCGATCACATCAGCGCTGGAACACGTACTCACCCACGAAGAACAAAGCTGCGCCCTAGGCACCCGTGCTCGGCGTCGAGAGAGGCAGTTGGTAAGCAACTGTGTAACTTTCTTTTAGCGCATGGAGTGCCCACCAAAACTTGAAATCAAGCCTTCTGCGAAAATCCTGGAGACTAAGAACATCAACGCATACGCTACAGTGAGTCTGGGTGGCTAACTAGATAGCGATGGACATCAGTGAGAATCCGTTTTGCCCCATTGAAGCTGAGACGCGCGATCGCAGCATTGTAATCTACCCAGGCATGTGCTCGAATCTCTGCCTCCTGATGGTGCACCGTAGGCGACTGCACGAATGCCGGAAAATAAACGACCGTCTTCTCAAACCGTTGTCCCTCACGGGAAAACGTGTAGTGCTCGACAAAGGACAGCTCCTCCAGCACCCTGTAGTCTGAAATGCCCGTTTCCTCAACAAACTCCCGGCAAGCTGCCTGAAGCGCTGTTTCACCTGGATCGGCATGTCCCTTTGGAAAGCCCCAATGTCCGGCATGATGCTGGATCAGCAAAAACAAATAGGCAGACGTTTGAGGCAAGATAGGTACAATTCCAAAGGCTTCATCTTGGGTGATGTTTGACCTAGCCATGATCGTTGAGTGCTTGGCGAGTAGAAAGAAAGGCAGACGTGAATAGATGAATCAATCTGTAATTAAAAATCTAAAACCTAAATCTGTCTGATAGCTATTTTCTAAGCATTAAACCACTCATTCGGCGTTTCGTCGTTCATTCTTGAGCGTTCTCATAGGTGTTGATGTAATTTTGCCCGTTGCCGCTTCAGAGCATTTAGTCGGAAAATAAGAAATTGGTTGTGAATAGTCTTTCTAACGACCCAGGATCGCGTGGTCGCGATCGCTCACCACACCGCTATCTATCATCTATTTGTTCTTACCACCCCTCTATGACAACCTTCAATCGACGAGCGATGCACTACCCCGATCGCACCATCAATCGAGCAGAGCGGGCAATGCGATGTGCGCCATTTCGGCTGAACCTGTTCACTACCATGGTGTCTCAAAGCGTAGCACTCAAGGCGATCGCGGGTAGCACAGGCGTACAAAATCAGTATACGCGCCGCTCTATTTCGGAGCTTGCCGTTGAAACTGAGCTTTTGTGGCTGATCCAAGTCGGGCTACTGCGGCGTGAAGTTGATGGTCAAGGCTTGACCGATAGCTTTCGCGTCACACCGCTAGGTCGGCAACTTGCAACCAAGTGGCAAGCAAGCAGCAGTGCAACTCGTCGCACCCCCAGTCTGCAAGATCGCTTCTATAATGCTCTGAGTCGCTGGCTCAGGCTACCGATCTAGGGTAACTATCATAGTGATGCCTTAGATGGCAGTTCAGTCTCGCTTCTTCGCCTCACTCCTCCTTACACATTCTGGGATTCTGCATGAAAGCCATTATGGTTGTGGGAACAACATCCCACGCAGGAAAATCGCTGCTGACCGCTGCTATCTGCCGCATCTTAAGTCGGCGTGGCTGGCGAGTTGCACCCTTCAAAGCCCAAAACATGGCGCTCAACGCCTACGTTACGTCTGGGGGTGGCGAGATCGGGCACGCACAAGCCGTGCAAGCCTGGGCAGCCGGAATTGCCCCTGTCGTAGAAATGAATCCGATTCTGCTCAAACCTCAAGGCGACATGACCTCGCAGGTAATCCTTAAAGGCAGAGCAGTAGGCAAAGTGAGCGCGGCTGACTACTACGACCAGTTCTTTGAAATTGGCTGGCAGGCGGTAGAAGAGTCGCTGCGGCGTTTGGGTGAAGAGTTTGACCTCTTGGTTTGTGAAGGGGCAGGAAGTCCGGCAGAAATTAATTTGAAGCATCGCGACTTAACCAACATGCGCGTTGCAAAGCACCTGAACGCGCCAACGCTGCTAGTGGTCGATATTGACCGAGGTGGCGCCTTTGCCCACGTAGTCGGCACGCTAGAGCTTCTCGATCCAGACGAGCGTGCTTTGATTCGTGGAGTAGTGATTAACAAATTTCGGGGGCAGAGATCGCTGCTGCAACCCGGAATCGACTGGCTGCAAGAGCGTACGGGCATTCCCGTCGTTGGTGTCATTCCCTGGCTAGACCATGCCTTTCCTGCCGAAGATTCGCTCAGCTTGTTCGATCGCCCTACCCAAACCAATGGAGACATCAACATCACCGTTGTCCGCCTGCCGCGTATCTCCAATTTCACAGACTTTGACCCGCTAGAAGCCGAATCAACCGTTTCTGTGAGGTACATTAGCCCCAAACAGTCGCTTGGGCATCCCGACGCCGTAATTTTGCCAGGATCGAAAACAACGATCGCCGATTTAATTATTCTGCATAAAACCGGAATGGCAGAAGCAATTCACAACTACGTTGCAGCGGGTGGCACTGTCTTAGGCATCTGCGGTGGCTACCAGATGCTCGGTCAGATTTTAGCTGACCCTGAAGGCATTGAGGGACAAGAAGGGCGCTACAAAGGCTTGGGGCTGTTGCCGCTTAAAACGGTCATTGCCGGACAAAAAGTAGCTCGTCAGCGCACCGTGACCTCGAACTTTCCCCAGGAAGGGCTACCTGTCTCTGGCTACGAAATTCATCAGGGCAGAACCCGCTTGATAGAAGCAGAAAACGGCACCCAGGCCCTATTTGACGACCCGAACCTCGGTGTTGTAGACGAAACGCAATCGGTTTGGGGCACGTATCTTCACGGCATCTTCGACAACGGACCTTGGAGACGGGCATGGCTAAATCGCCTACGCCAGCAGCGCGGCTTGAAAGCGTTGCCGACAGGGGTTGCCAACTACCGAGAGCAGCGAGAACTGGCACTGGATGCGTTGGTAGACTCGATCGAGCCTCATCTCGATCTCGCTCCAGTGCTGCCTTAAGTGATGAGCTTCTTGAGTGAGGAGTTCTTAGCAATTCGTTTTAGCGTTTAAAGTCAGCCGTTGTAACAGCTAAGAGCACGAATCATCTGCCGAACAGTGATTGCTAAGAACGTTAACCGGATGACCCATAACGAACAACGAACGATTAACCGCTACAAATAAAATAAGCGCGCCAGATGCTCGGCGCGCTTAGTATCCCTAACCCTTTCGGTGCAACGTACCCGTTTGTTCTTGATACATACAGTAAGGGCGAAGTATCAAAAAGCTCAGCACGTTTAGATATTCTTTAGAATCCTGTTATGAGTGTTTGCATTCGCTTTCTACCTGATGATGTAACGATCGCCGCTGAACCGGGTGAACCGCTGCTGCACGTAGCGGCTCGCGCTGGTGTTTCTATTCCCACAGGTTGCCTGATGGGGTCGTGCCACGCCTGCGAAGTCGAACTAGATGACGGTGAAGCCATCTGCAGCTGCATCAGCTCGGTACCACCCGGACGATCACACCTGACCGTGAATCTCTTCACCGACCCAACCTGGTAAGCCGCAGGGTGGGCACTGCCCACCCCCATTCAGCTAAAAGTGGCGAATAATTGCCTCAGCAAACTCCGAGCACTTCAGCGGCTCCACAGGCGGCTCCATCAAGCGAGCAAGGTCGTAGGTGACCTCTCGATTGGAAATTGCCGCCCCGATGCCTTTAGTAATCAAGTCCGCCGCTTCCTGCCAGCCCAGATACTCCAGCATCATCACGCCTGACAAAATCAACGAGCCAGGATTGACGCGATCGAGCCCCGCGTGCTTTGGTGCGGTGCCGTGGGTGGCTTCAAAGATGGCGCATTCGTCGCCGATGTTTGCCCCCGGACCCATGCCCAAGCCGCCGACGATCGCTGCCGCTGCGTCCGAGAGGTAATCGCCATTCAGATTCATCGTCGCCAAAATCGAATACTCATCGGGGCGGGTCTGGATCTGCTGAAAAATGCTGTCGGCAATGCGATCGTTGACCATGATCTTGTTCTTCCACTGCCCGTTGCCGTGCGTGTCCCAGATTGTCTCTAGAACCGCGTTGACCTCAGCACAGATTTTCTCCTGCTTCTCGCGGGTAAGAGCGTCGTAGCCTGGTTCAATCTGACGAGCATTTTCTTCCAGTGTTATGTCGGGAGTGCGCTCCCGGTTGTTCAGAATCCAGGACTCGCGCTCTGTAATGCACTCAGCCCGGAACTCGCTCGTTGCCAACTCGTAACCCCAGTCGCGAAACGCCCCCTCGGTGTACTTCATGATGTTGCCCTTGTGCACCAGCGTCACCATCTGCTTTGACTGAGGCAAGCGCAGGGCATGCCGGATTGCGCGGCGCACCAAACGCTGCGATCCGGTTTTGCTAATCGGTTTAATACCAATACCAGAGTCCAAAGGAATTTGCTTTTTGCCGTGCTCTGGCGTTGCTGGGATTAGCTCAGTATTGAGGATCTTGATGAGTTGATCGCCAATCTCGCTGCCCTGCTTCCACTCGATCCCCAGATAGATGTCTTCGGTGTTCTCGCGATAGATAATCACATCTAGCTTTTCCGGCGTGCGATGCGGCGAGGGCGTGCCTGCGTAGTATTTGCAGGGACGGACACAGGCATAGAGATCAAAGATCTGCCGTAGGGCAACGTTCAGAGATCGAATGCCTCCGCCGATCGGCGTTGTCAGCGGTCCCTTGATCGCAACGCCGTACTGCCGAACGGCTTCTAACGTATCCTCTGGCAAATACTGATACGTGCCGTACAGCTCGCAGGCTTCATCCCCAGCGTAGACCTTAAACCAGGTAATCTTGCGCCTGCCGCCATATGCCGCCTCGACTGCCGCATCAAAAACGCGCTGCGATGCGGGCCACAAATCTATGCCTGTTCCGTCGCCGCGAATGAAGGGAATAATGGGATTGTCGGGGACCACGGGTTCGCCGTTGCGAAACGTAATCTGAGCACCCGTCTCAGGGGCAGTAATCTTTTCATACATCATCTACGGTAGCTCCCGGTAATTTGGCAGCAGTAAGCTAGTGGCACGTCACTCCAATTCAATCAGCTTAGCTCAGGTGCTGCCGCTGGCATCGTGGCTAGAATACCTCGATCGGGACCTGCTAGGTGTAGCTCAAAGCGCTCTTTTACCGTAACTCTAGAGGCACTCTTGATGAATTAAACGACCGCTAGGACGGCGTTGTACAAATAATCATCTAGATTTGCGTCCTCTGGACCTGTCAGCGTTTCTTTAGACTCAGCTCCCTATGACTTGGATTTCTAGGTACGTAGAAACTCTAGACTAAAATAGTACAGGTGACAAATGGTACCGCCGTGTCTTCAGAGCACACGTCAAAATAGGCTGACCTAACATCTCTTTACTTTTTTCTGCCTCCTTACTCTACGTTTGCTACGATTAAAGCTCTTTTAGAGAAATGTATTGAAGCTTATCAGAACACAGTACTTGTCTGAGGTATTACATCCGAGTTTTACCTGAATGGAAATCTAGATGAAAAGAATTCTAGTAGTTGACGATGACACAATTCTGCGAATGGCGCTGACCCGCTACTTAGAAAAGCGGGGCTACTTGGTTCAAGACGTGGGGTCTGGAATCGAGGCGCTAAGCATTTTTGAGCAGGACCCCCCTGATCTGGTTGTTTCAGATGTCATGATGCCTGAGATGGATGGGTTTGAGTTCTGTCGTCGGCTACGGGCAACTCGCTCAGGACAACTCGTGCCATTTATTTTTCTGTCAAGCAAAGGAGAGGTTGAAGACCGGGTACGCGGTCACTCGATCGGTGCCGATGACTATCTGATCAAACCCTTTGAACCCAGAGAGCTGTTAGCCAAAATTGAGTCGCAGCTCGAGCGATCGCGCCGGATTCACCACGAAATTGTTCGCCTGCTGCAAACATCAGGAGCAACCCCAGCCAGCACCGAAACGGCTGCCTTGCCTCCTGACCCGCTACCGCTGACTCCCGCAGAGGAGAAAGTGTTTTGGGAAGTGATTCAAGGCTACACCAACAAGCAAATTGGCGATCGTCTATTCGTTAGCCCCCGCACCGTGCAGACTCACCTCAGCAACATTCTCAGCAAGCTTCAGCTTGAGAACCGCTCTCAACTGGTGCGGTTTGCCTTTGAGCGGGGTTACAAGCTGCCAACGGAAACTACTCCTGCACTGCCTGAAGAGGAATTTTGAATTATAAATTTTGAGTCATGAGTTAAAAAGCCAACTTAAAATTCATAGTCTGTGACTGTTAATTTCTCTGCCCCATGATTTCTGGCTTCTACACCCTAGCGGAATTGCAGCAGACGATCGCCGCTGATCCCGTCCACTGGCGACCGCTGGTTTTCACAAACGGCTGCTTTGACCTGCTCCATGCTGGTCATGTACGGTATTTACAGGCAGCAAAGCAGTTTGGGCAGGCGTTAGTCGTAGGGCTAAACAGTGACGAGTCGGTGCGGACCATCAAGCCCCAAGCGTCAGGACGCCCTCCGCGACCGCTCGTGCCAGAAGCACAGCGCGCGGAAGTGCTAGCATCGCTCAAGCCCGTCGATGGCGTCGTGCTATTTGCCGAAACCACCGCAAGTCAGCTAATTGCCGCGCTGCAACCCGACATCTATGTCAAAGGGGGAGACTACCGCATCGAAACCTTGCCTGAAGCCGCGATCGTTCATGCCTATGGTGGTCGCGTCGAGCTAATTCAAATCGAAGTGCCTAGTTCAACCTCCGCGATCGTCGATCAAATTTTGCACGCCGTTAGGTCACAGCCCTGAGTACCCAGCCCCTAATCCCCTGTCCTTTTCACGTTCATGTCTAGTCTTTCTCAGTCCTCATCAGAAGCTGCTGTCTCTGATCTCAGTCTTAAACTGCGCTCAGCACCCGAACCCATTCAGTTGCAGTTGATCAAAGACCTGCAAGCTGCTGGAGCTTCTGGGTGCACCGTATTAATGGAGTTCCTATTGGAGCGATCGGCGGTAACCGAAGCCGTACAGCCAAATTTGGTGCAGGGCGCGGCGTATCAAGCCCTATTCAGCGCCAACTTACCTGAAGCAACCGCATTTTTGCAGACCCACTTCCCAACGGGAGTCGTGCCGCTGCGCTCAATGGCTGGAATCGATTACGCCCCGCTGCAACAGAAGCTGGCAGAGCAAGACTTCCAAGCAGCAGATCAACTGACACTGCAGAAGCTGTGTGAATTGGCAGGACCCGCCGCTGTCCAGCGAAAGTGGGTATATTTCACCGAGGTAGAACAGTTTGCGATCGTCGATCTTCAAACCATTAACGCCCTCTGGCTAGTGCATTCAGAAGGGAAGTTCGGTTTCTCTATCCAACGGGAAATTTGGCTAAGTTTAGGCAAAAATTGGAACAAGCTATGGTCTAAAATTGGCTGGAAATCGGAAAACAACTGGACCCGATACCCTCAGGAATTTACATGGAATCTATCGGCACCACGCGGGCATTTACCGCTGTCAAATCAACTACGCGGCGTACGGGTGATTACCTCGCTGTTGGGGCATCCTGCTTGGTCTAAACCCTACATAAGTCCTCCGTAATCTCTCCCGTTTAGCCAATTTGCTGCCTAGAAATTCCGTAGTCTTCCTGACTATCTCATTGTTCATCACGTCAACTGCGAGGGAATGCTGGGACTATTCAAGACTCTTGAGGACACGACTGGAGGGTCTATGGCAATACACGGGGGAAGGCAGAATTATGAACTCCGACAGCAGACTATTTTGTCGTCTTGACGGATTGTCCTCGATCGCACGCGAACAGCAGCGAATGCAGGTAATGACGGAACTGGGATTACTGGAACCAGAGAGTGTTCCAGTGTTTGAAGAAGCGACCCAAACTGTCGCACACTCGCTGAACGTCCCAATTTGCATTTTGGGGCTGATGGAGCCGGAGCACCAGCGATTCAAATCAGCCGTAGGTCTTTCCAGACTGGGGCTGATGAACGAACTGGCAACAGTCCGCCAATTGCCGCGTTTGGAGTCCTTTTGTACCCACGTTGTAGACAGTCAGCAAATTCTGCTGCTTCCCAATACCCTCGCCCATCCTGCCTTCGCTAACAGTTACCTTGCCCATCAGTATGGCATCCGTGCCTACCTAAGTGTTCCACTCATGACATCCGCAGGCGTGTGCCTCGGTAGCCTTGCCGTTATGGACTTGGTGCCACATGAGTTTACCCAGAAAGACGTTGAGTTTCTGGAACTCACCGCCCGCTGGACCATGAGTGAGTTTGAGCGACAGCAGCTTGTCAAAGTGCAGCAGTTCTCAGCACCATCTAGCTATTCCGCTTCGCCCATTCCACCTCGATCGTCGATCGCAACTCAACTCCGCATCGAACTCCTAAGCCAGCTAACTCAGGAACTCTGTACACCCTTGACCTCAGTCATGGGGATGGCAAGTGTGCTCAACCGTGAAATCTACGGACCTCTGACAACTAAGCAGAAAGAATACCTGGACATTATCCACCGCAGCGGGCAGTACCTGCTGTCGTTGGTCAATGAGATTCTGCAACTGTCGGAGCTAAAGGACAATAGCCAGGCATTAAACCTCACCTCGGTGGATGTGGAGATGCTGTGCCAGCAAGCGATCAATGCGCTGGAGCAAGCCGCTTATCGCCGCGAACAGCAAATTCGACTGTCCGTAGAACCGGGTCGGCGCGTCTGGCTACTGGACAAAGACAAAGCGCGACAGATGCTATATCACTTGATCTTCAGCATCGTTCAGTCCTCTAACGCTGGCAGCACCGTGCGGCTGCACGTGTCTCGCAAAAGCAACAATTTGAATATTGCTGTTTGGGTGTCGCATCCCTGGCTGGGTGAAGGACTTCCCTGTGGAGAGGTATCACACCCACTGGTCGCAACGGGTGGCTTCGATACCCTCGACGGCTACCCGCTAGAGTACGAAACCAGCACCTCCAGAGCAACGGTAGGGTCAACTGCAACGATCGCAACCCATATAGAGCCTGCTCCAGCCGATGCCACAGCTGAAAACTTAGGCGTGCTGCTCTGTCGTCAGTTTGCTCAACTGCACGGCGGTCACTTAATGATCCAGCGCGGCTCGGATGCTGGCTACCGCTACATCATCAGCTTGCCTAGAATTGCCGGAGTGGACGACGAGTAAAGCGCTAACCATCCGGCTCCGATCGGGCGAATCGTGATTCACAATTGACCTATCTTCGTGGTGGAGTAATCAGGTCATGACGTTTTTTCGGTTCAACCGTCAAGGACTCGGCAAAAAACAACTGTTCCAGCCTCAATGGGCAACCTTGGTGATGCTGGGCGTGGTGCTGTCGATGGGCGGTATTTGCGCTGCCTGGTTTACTGGCGAGGGGACAATCCACCGCATCATTAAGCATTTTGAGCGAATTCAGCACCAGCCACCGCTGTGGTTAGAAGTGCCGATGGTGACAGGGCAATATTTGCTGGCACCCACTGTTGTTCTGCTGCTGGTTGCATTAGTGGTAATGCGGGCATCCCCAGAGCCGCGCCCGTGGTCACGCGCGATCGTCGTGGGAATTCTGCTGATGTTGACAGGACGGTATGTTCTGTGGCGATCGTTGACTACACTGAACCTGGCGAATCCGCTCGACGGCGTATTCAGCCTAGGACTGTTTCTGCTGGAAATGCTGATGCTGCTCAGCAGCTCCATTCAGCTCTTCCTGATGCTGCGGGCAAAAGACCGTCGTCGCGAAGCTGACGTAAAGGCGATGTCTGTGGTTGAAAATCGCTTCACGCCCTCTGTGGACATTTTGGTACCGACCTACAATGAACCCACATTTATTCTGCGAAGAACGATTATAGGTTGCCAAGCGATCGAGTACTCAAACACGCGCGTCTACTTGCTAGACGACACAAATCGTTCAGAGGTGAAGGCACTAGCCGCCGAGCTAGGCTGTGAGTATCTAACCCGACCAGACAATCGCTTCGCTAAAGCAGGCAACCTGAACCACGCTATTACTCAAACGCACGGCGACCTGATTGTCATTTTCGATGCTGACTTCGTGCCCACCCGCAACTTCTTGATGCGCACGGTCGGCTTCTTCCAGGATGAAACGATCGCGCTGGTGCAAACACCGCAGAGTTTTTACAACCCGGATCCGATCGCCCGTAACTTGGGATTAGAGGACATTTTGACGCCGGAGGAAGAAGTTTTCTACCGCCAAATCCAACCCATCCGCGATGGAGCGGGCAGTGTAGTGTGCTCTGGCACGTCATTTGTGGTGCGGCGAACCGCCTTGGAGTCAGTAGGCGGGTTTGTGACAGATTCGCTAAGCGAGGATTACTTTACAGGCATTCGGCTCTCTGCTAAGGGCTATCAATTAATTTACCTAGACGAAAAACTCAGTGCTGGACTCGCCGCTGAAAACATGGCAGCTCATGCTCTACAGCGGCTTCGTTGGGCGCGAGGAACCCTGCAGGCGTTTTTCATCCATGCCAATCCGTTGACCATTCCTGGACT
>NZ_JACJPG010000217.1 GCF_014695955.1 Leptolyngbya sp. FACHB-36
CACCAATCCTGCGTTAGCCGTGAACACCATGTCTGGCACGCCTTTTTGTGGCGTCACCAAATTGACAACAGCGTGATCTTTGAGGGTATGAAACAGCTTCTCCCACTGCTCCACAGCGCGATCGCGGGAGGACTTGTGAATATTTCCCTCCATCCAAGGATTAATCACGTAGTCCACATCGTAGTGGTCAGGCGAACACATGAGGAAGCGAATCGAGGAAGTCATAGATGTGAACCCTCTAGGGTAATTGCGTCAAAATCACGACAAGCCAATTGCTTATTCTAATACGCGGGTTTGACTCAGGGGGATAGTTAACGTCATCAGTCTGTGACGTTAGCTATCGTGTTTCGGTACCGTCAAATATCGCCTCGAAGGTGTCAGCTTAGCCGTTATCAGGGGAATTAGACGCTCCAATGTTTATCGCTGAATCTACGAGGTTGCCGATCCTGTAGGTGATGCCATTCTTGAAGTTCGGAGCTGAGTCGCCCAGAGCATAGAAAAAATCGAAGACTGACAGCGTGAAAGTCCGCTTTGGATGGAAATCAACTGGGCATCGGGTTCAAGGTTGAACGGTTACTCTCACGAGCGAGTCTTAACACTATGCGCGCTGCTGCTGATGGTAGCAACGTGATTGCGCTCCTTCTCAATTTATCTGTGATGTTATCTCTTCAACGTTCAACCATTGCAGTATTGGCAGGACTCATCGCGATCGCAAGCGTTGGGTGCAGTCGTTTAGGACAAATCTTCTTCAATCCCGAACCTATGGTTCGCGAATCAGCACAAGTCAGTTGTTCGCCTCAAGCCGGTCAATTGGAAAACTTCCGCATTTTGGGCAGTCGAGATTGGGCAAATGGCAAATCCGTTGTTTACCAGGCAACCTGTCGCAATAATAGTTCCAAGCCGTCTCTCGCTATTGTGGGCTACTCGATGTTTGAGCGGCATGGCTTGAACTGGTCGCCTGCGGGCGGTGGTAGCGCTGGGAGTCCTCTCAATGCTTCCTCTCCTCAAAAATTGGCGCAGTTCGTTGCTAGCCAGAGTACTAATCAAGGCAATCGGTATGCTGCTGTACATGGTCAAATTTTGAGTCCTCAAGTGGCAACGATCGAAGCCCAATTTAGCAATGGGAAACTGCTGCGCGACGATGGGAACGGAGAGATGTTTGCGATCGTTGAAGCAGGTGCAACCCGAGTCTGCCAAGTCAGATTGCTGGGAGCGAACGGTCAAGTGCTACAACGACATCAAGTAGGTTCTGAAGCAAAATCTTCTACCTGCCCTACCTAACTAATTTTTTAGCTGAGCTTAATTCTTTCAAGCGGAAGGGTAATTGCCTATGTGCCGGACTGACCCGGATGCATAGTTAATGACAGACACGCTGTTGCTACGAACCGACGATCGCGCGAAAAAACTGAGCCTAAATGCTCGACGGACTTTGTACAAAGCCGTTGAATTAGATGGTGTAGTATGAATTGAATTCAGGTGAAGTGAGGGTGCGTATGGCTCAGCGGACGCAATCGAAGGGAACCTGCACGTACTGTGGCAAAGAGCTTGCCAAAGGTGGAATCACAAAACATTTAGCGGCTTGCCCAGAGCGCCAAGCCGTGATCGCAAAAGCCGAGCAGGGCAAATCCGCCACTGAAATGCTCTATCATCTGCGAGTGCAGGACGCCTACCGCAAGGAGTTCTGGTTAGATCTGGAAATGCGCGGCTCCAAAAGCTTAAAAGACCTTGACACCTACTTGCGGGCGATTTGGCTAGAGTGCTGCGGACACCTGAGCGAGTTTTTGGGCAGCGGCGGACTGGCGCAACAACTTGGTAAGCAGCGGAAAATTGCCGAGGTTTTCGCAAGTACGAGCGAACTGACCCACATTTATGACATGGGCACTTCGTCTGAAACGCTGGTCAAGCTGGTGGGCACACGAGAAGGGAAGCCGACGACGCGCCCGATCGCGCTAATGGCACGCAACGCCCCACCGGAAGACCCCTGTATTGAGTGTGGGCAACGGGCAACCCATCTATGCACAGAATGTCTGATTGAGGAGGAAACTTGGGGTGCGCTGTGCGATGAACACGCTGAAACTCACCCCCACAATAATTACGGTGAACCGATTCCGCTCGTGAATTCTCCCCGGTTGGGCATGTGCGGCTATGATGGTCCCGCCGATCCACCTTACTAAGTCGGATCTGCTTACAGTCCCACAGCGAATGACTCGATCAATTTTCTAGAGTTGCGAGTTTACGATTGAATGCCTGAATTGCGCGAGTTTCGAGTTCTGCAACTTCAAGCGCGTAATGACGGGCACGATCGCGCTGTTCGTCGGTGGTGCAGTATTTGCTGAGGATGCGGCGACCCAGCCGCAGATGAAACTGCTCATCGGGCATGATTCGGCGCATCGTTTTTTGCAGATCGTCAGGCAAAAACGGAACGATGCTGCTAAAAGAGCGGCAGGCACCGGACTCACCCGCCAAATTGTGGGCGGCAAGGCGGGCGATCGTATCGGGCAGAGAGCCGTAAAAGCTCTCGACCCAATCGACGATTTCAGGCAGCGGCGTCCATTCAGACAACCGGGCGCCCAGTTGTTCTAGGTGTTGGTTTAGCCAGTTGAAGTGGTTGCCTTCGTCCTCAATCTGCTGACACAGCAGCACCAATGCATCAGTTTCTGGCGTGGATTGTAGCCACTTACTGATAAACAAAATCGCTTGGTATTCGTAGTACGTCTGGAAACTGAGCCACTCGATGACTCGTGCCCTAGACCACGGCTGACGTGCAGCTTCAGTCGCGGCGAACGCCTGTGACGCGTCCGAAAATGCTCGATCGCGATGAGCATCCAGTTCAGCTTCAATGTCCTGCACGAACGTAGCCCAAGTCTCGTCAGGAGAGGTTTGCATAGGAGTGAAGTGCATAGGGGAAGTGAGGGAGTAAGGAGAACGGCTAACGACCAACCGCTAATGGCTGCGGCTCAGATTCAACAGCGTCAAACGGCATTTTCTCAATGCGGGAAAATTTTCCAGCCCGACAAACGCCACGGACGTGCAGGACTTGCGACACCTGTAGCGTACCGCCGAGTCCGTCTGAGAGGGCAGCGTCTTGCTCGACGAGTTCTGCGACGGTGAAATCAGCAGGCATTCCTGGTTTGAGACTGCCGAGTTCGTTGGTTTTACGCAGCGCTTTGGCAGGACCGATCGTCACTCGCTCGATCACCTGACTGAGGCTGAGTCCTAGCCCCAAAAACTTCGTCATCGTAGACGCCAAACTGCCGACTACATCGAAGTTGAAGCAGTTGAGATCGGTAGAAATTGAGTCGGGCAAAATTCCTTGAGCCAAGCCCGATCGCGCCGTTTTGAAGGAGAAATCGCTGTTGCTATGCCCCACGTCCAGCAGCACGCCGCGTTCAATGGCGCGTTTTGCCGTTGGCAGCAGGTTGCTGTCGCGATCGTACAGTCCGTGATGGGG
>NZ_JACJPG010000218.1 GCF_014695955.1 Leptolyngbya sp. FACHB-36
GCTGCGTCATCAGTCAAATCGTCGATCGTCGGCGCGTGCTGAGTGGAAATCAGAATCGTGTCAATGCCGATCGGTCGGTTGTCTTCGTAGAGCACCGTCACTTGCGTTTTGCCATCGGGACGCAGGTAAGACAGTTGACCAGTCTTTCGCACAGTCGCCAATTTACGTGAAATGCGGTGCGCCAAGGAGATTGGCAGCGGCATCAGTTCTGGGGTTTCGTTACAGGCAAACCCGAACATAATGCCTTGATCTCCGGCCCCAATGCGATCTAGTGCTTCGTCGCTGGTGTGCTCACGGGTTTCTTGGGCTGTGTTAACGCCTTGAGCAATGTCAGGAGACTGGGCATCTAGCGCCACCAGCACCGCGCAGCTATTTGCCGAAAAGCCGCTGCCAGCTCCGGTGTAGCCGATTTCAGCAATCTTCTGTCGAGCCAAGTCGATGTAGTTGACGCTGGCGCTGGAGGTAATTTCGCCTGTAATCAGCACAAGTCCAGTATTCACTACGACTTCTGCTGCTACTCGGCTCTTCGAATCTTCTGCCAACAGTGCATCTAAAATCGTGTCTGAGATTTGGTCACAGATTTTATCTGGATGACCTTCTGTTACGGATTCTGAGGTGAAATAATAGCGACGAGACAAGTTGGTATTTCTCCTAGTTGCGAGTGGAAACCGGAAATCAGGTCTAGGTTGATCAAGGCAGCGCTAAAGACTTGGGAAATTTCATTCGCCAACGTAATCCATATGTTAGCTAAGCGCCAGCAACCCCCAGCGGAATTCAAGCGCTTCTTCACGCTTTTTTTCTGACGCTGCCTCTTCTTCTCTATAGAATCGCAAAATTCGATTCCTTGGAAGCGAAAGACGCAATGAGTTATTTTATGATCCCTGATCCACCGATCGGTTATGGCAGGACCTGAATCTGATCGAATTGACTCACGATCGCAGCCGCACCCAAAAGTTGTGCTGCCGTTGCCCCTCCCCACGTAACGCCAATGCAGCCTGCCGCGTTGGCGTTACGTGCCAGTTCCACATCTACCTGCGAGTCGCCAACAACCAGAACGGTTTCCGGCTCAACCCCTAACTGCTGACTGACGTGCTGCAACAAGTAAGGATGGGGTTTGCTAGGTGTTCCCTCATCGGTGCCCAACATGCACTGAAAGTAGGGTTCAAGCTCGTAGCGTTGGGCAAAATCGCGCACGTTTTCCGTGGTATCCGAGGAAAGCAGCGCTAATTTCAGATTCACAGCGGCAAAATCGCGCACAAGGCTTCGTCCATCTTCCAGCACGGGCGTCTGGTCAGCTTTGCGTTTGAACACCTGATCGGCTTCCTCAAACGCCGATCGCACGATCGCCCGCGCCTCGATCCAATCGCGTCCGGTTTCAGCGACATAAGCTGCTGCCGCAATCTCATTCTCGTGGCGCGTCCCAACTGCCATCAGCCCTGCCGGACTGAGGCGATCACTCTCTGCCCCAAACGCCATTAGCAGCGGCTCTTGCACACCGGGAATTCGAGCGTCGATCAGACGTGCCCGCTTGTGTGCCAGGTTGCGTAAATATTCTTGCGAATCTGCCAGGGTGCCGTCCTTGTCAAAAATTACGGCTTGAATGGAGGAAAACGTTGCTGAACCGCACTGAATGGTGACCAACTAGGCATTCCTTGGTTAATAAAAAAGAGGGAAATCTCCCTCTTTCGTTAATTCTGACGTTGGTTAAGCGTTCGATTAGTCGATCGCTGGCGGCAACTCTTCGATCTCTTCTGGCGCAAGTTCAAGTTCAGGTTCAGGTTCAACCGCCGTCGCTGTTGTACCTTGCTGCTGCGCTAGCACCTGCTCGCGGTACTTCGCCGCCATTTCTTCCGCCTTGTCGTAGACTACTTGCGGATTTTTCACCATATCACCGGGTTCCGGCTCTAGCTGCTTTGTGGAGAGCGAAATCCGCCCCCGTTCCGCATCCAGATCGATAATCATTACTTTCACTTCGTCATTGACGTTGAAGACGCTGTGGGGCGTGTCAATGTGGTCGTGGGAGATTTCCGAGATGTGCAGCAACCCGCTGACGCCGCCGATGTCAATAAAGGCACCGTAAGGCTTGATGCCGCGCACCGTGCCAATCACGACTTCGCCAACTTCCAAGCGGTTCATCTTGCGCTCAACCAGTGCCCGACGATGACTTAGCACAAGGCGATTGCGCTCTTCGTCTACTTCCAGAAACTTCAGCGGCAGCTCCTCGCCGACCAGTTCTTCTTTGGGCTTGCGGGTGCTGATATGAGAGCCAGGAATAAAGCCGCGCAAGCCTTCGATACGAACCAGGGCGCCGCCTCGGTTGGTAGCGAACACCGCCGATCGCACCGTTGCGTCCTCTGCTTGAAGCTGACGCACTCGCTCCCACGCTCGCATATACTCAATTCGACGAATCGAGAGGGTTAGCTGTCCGTCCTCGTTTTCGTCTGCAAGAATAAAGAACTCGCGGGTCTCGTTGGACTGCAAAACCTCGTCCGGGTTGTCGATCCGGTTGATCGACATCTCCTGAATGGGGATGTAAGCCGCCGTTTTTGCGCCGATGTCAATCAGAGCGCCCCGTGGTTCAAGACTAAATACGGTTCCAGCCACCACATCACCGGGGCTGAAGTGGTAGTCGTACTTATCCAGTAGGGCAGCAAAATCTTCGTGAGTAAAGCCAACGTCTATGACAGTAAGTTCCTGATTGACCATGCGAATCGTTTCCTAGTAGTAATCTCCGTAGAAAATTGCCTCCTGTCGATGTACACGCACGCAAGAGTGGTGCTGCCTACACCTACATATCTTCGATCACTGTATGGGACCTAGATTCTGAAGATTATAGAGTTCAGAAGAACAATCATACCGAATCGGATCGGTACACGACAACCCCCTGACGATCGCGGACCAACCCTAACTCCTCAGCTAATACCCAGCATAACCAAGTTCGCTGCGATCGCACCCGCTCCTGTGTAAGAACAATGGATGCGGACTGGAAAACCTGTAGCTCATGCAAGACCATTCGGCTGAAACTGCGATGGGGCTTCGGTCGCTGTAGGTTCTACTGCTACCGATCGAGTACTTGCCTGAAGCTGGTGCAGCGCATCGGCAAAATCTCGGAATCCCTGAAACTTCTGATAAACCGATGCAAATCGAATGTAAGCGACTTCATTGAGATTGAGAAGATTTTGCAGGACTAAGTCTCCAATCTCATGGCTAGACACCTCGCGCACCGCTCGCTGCTGTAGCTCTGCCTCAATTTCATCAACCAAAGCTTCCATTGCGGCTGTCGAGACCCCGGTTTTTTCGCAAGCCAGCACAATTCCCCGCAGCAATTTAGAGCGATCGAAGGACTCCCGCTCACTATCCCGCTTAATCACCGTGATCGGAACATACTCAATTCGCTCATACGTGGTAAAGCGACGACTGCACTTGAGGCACTCTCGTCGCCGCCTCACACTCTGACCAGCTTCTGCCGAGCGCGATTCAAGAACACGATTATCGGGGTACTGACAGAAAGGACACCGCATGTCTGTGGCAACTCCAAACAGAATGGACGAGATAGGAGGTAGCAGAATCTCTGCTGACCAAAGGTTAAAAGATCGTTAAACTAGAAACTCACCCATCGTAAACTGAACTCGTATCCCAAGTATGACCTATTTATCAAATCAAGTTTCTTTGTTTGACTATGATACGGTTGTACAGTCTCGTTTCAGGGGCGAGGGATGCAGTTCCTCTTTCAGATAAGGTTCAGCTAGAATGCAGGCAGCGTAGAACAATAAACCATTTTTTTGTTAACAGAAACCGCTCTGAATGATACGTGATTGTATTACTAACTCTGCCATTGGCAACAAATATTATTCAAATCTTAGACGAAACAACGCTTGCGAATGGACGATCGCAAGCATAGGCTTCCGGTTCAGAGACAGTCTGAAGCGTTTTAGTGAGTTACGATCTGTCGTTACTACCGTAAACGACTGTGTCGCAAGTTGGGGCACTACCACCGTTAGGAAAACCCAGACGCTTGTTAAAGTTTCATTTAAGCGTTAGGGAACTCGATCATCAGGGCATTCTAAGGCAGGGTACATCTGTGAGTTCCGCTGTATCTGGATTATAAGAGTCGTGACATCTGTTGCTAGCTATCGTCGAACTGTAGCGAACAGGCTACCTTTACTGCTGTTTAGAGTGCGCTGCCCGATCCATTTCTGGACTCAGGTAGAGACGCAGTGTGTACGACCTAATCGACCCGTACTGCAAGCACAATGTCTGACTCAACAACTCTCTGTCTGCCCACAGAGCTGTCAATTAGCGACTCTGAATGCACTTCATCTAAACCGAATGAGACGATCATTTGTCCAACTGCCCTTACAGCAGGAGAGCAGTACATGACTGTCCAAAACGCCCCTAAGCCGAAACTGCTGGTAGTAGACGATGAACCAGACAACTTAGATTTGCTGTACCGCACGTTTCATCGTGAGTTTAAAGTGCTGCGGGCAGAAAACGGACCAGCAGCGCTCGATATTCTATCGAGTGAGGGCGATATCGCCGTCATCATTTCGGATCAGCGAATGCCGCTAATGAGCGGAACCGAATTTCTTAGCCTGACGGCAACTCAGTATCCGGACATCATCCGGATCATCTTAACGGGCTATACGGATGTTGAAGATCTGGTTGAAGCGATCAACTCCGGGAAGGTGTTTAAATACGTCACAAAACCGTGGGACGATGCCGAACTCAAGGCAGTAGTGCGGCAAGCAGTAGACACGCACAACGTGTTGAAGGCGCGGACGCGGGAACTGCGTCGATCGCTGCGTCAAGAGTCGTTGCTGAATGCAGTGACGAGTACAATCCGTAGTGCGCTCAGCTACACGCAAATTCTTCAAACAATCGGTGAAACCGTGGGGCACATGCTAGAAGCAGATGCCTGCGTGGTTCGACCGTTTCACGATGGTCACCCCGACGATGAGTGGTGTGTGTCTATCAGCGATCAAGGCTCCCCGATCACGGGTTTGCCAGCACGCGATGCCTTTGATGTGGAGACGCTGAAAGAAACGTTGGCTCAAACGGTTTGGAAAACCTATGCCGTTCAGGTGATTCAGGACGTGTCAAGCGATGAAGGCTTGCAGAGCGACACCCTGGAGACACCGCGACAAGCATATGCTCTGGCAGGAATTCGTTCTAGTCTGATTGTGCCGCTGGTGTATCAGCAGGATCTCATCGCGGTGCTGGCGCTGCATCAGTGGCGCGGTCCTCGTCTGTGGCAAGATGACGAAGTGCAACTGTTGACGATCGTTGCCGATCAAGCCGCTCTCGCACTGTCTCAGGCACGCACCTACGAACAAGTCCGCGCATTGGCAAAGCGGGAAGCGCTAATCAATACAATTACGACGGCAATTCGCTCCAGTCTTGAGCCGCAGGAAATCTTTGCGGCAATCACTGAGCAGTTGGGGCAAGCGCTGCACGTTGATGGGTGTGCGCTATCGCTGTGGACCGAAGAGGATGAGTATGTGCAGTGTGTTGGACTGCACGACCCTACGCTCAGCGGTGATAGCCTGCCGCTGATTGCTGCTACGGCTGAGGTCAGTCAGGTGCATTCCTCCCACGGAGATGAGAGTACCCGTCCCCTTCCCCAATCGATTGTACCGATTACAGGCAATCCAGTCCTAAGGCAGCTGTTGTTGACCCAACAGCCAGTGGTTCTTAACGACTTGGAGCAGTCGCCAGAGATGCGGATTTCTGAGCAGCCTTTTCGAGCACGGGCACGATCGCTCCTTGTGGTGCCGTTGCTGTCCGACGGCAAAATTATTGGCAGCATTTCGCTGCGGCAGAATCGGCAACCCCGTCGTTGGCAGGCGTCAGACATTGAGCTAGCGCAGGCAGTCGCCGCACAGGCGGCGATCGCCGTACAGCAGGCGCGGCTCTACCAAAAAATGCGCCAGCAAGCGGAGCAACTGATGGCGCTTGACCGCCAGAAGACAGAGTTCTTTCAGAACATCTCGCACGAATTCCGCACGCCGCTGACGCTGACGATTGGTCCTTTAGAGTCTGCTGTTGCTCAACAGCAAGGCTTGCCCTACGAGCAAGCCGCGATCGCGTTACGGAACTCGCGTCGTCTGCTCCGTTTGGTTAACCAACTGCTGGACTTGCAGCGGTTGGATGCTGGACGAATGCAGCCCAGTTTCTGTCCTTGCGATCTCGTTGAAATTGTTAGCCAGACAGCTGAGTCGTTCCGTCCTTATTGCGAGAAGAAAGGCATTGTCCTGACAACGCAGTTAGAGCCCTGTCCAGCGACCTACTTGGATTTAGAGCGATTTGACAAGGTGCTTTACAATCTGTTGTCAAACGCGATGAAATTTACGCCGGAGGAAGGCAGCATTACGGTGACGCTGCAACCCACTGACCATTACTGTCTGCTGAGCGTTATCGATACGGGCATCGGCATTCGATCCGATCAGATCCCTCATTTGTTTGAGCGTTTCCGACAGGCAGAAGGCTCCGCCAACCGAAGCTATGAGGGAACTGGCTTAGGGTTAGCACTGGTTAAGGAGTTGGTAGGGCTGCACGGTGGACAGGTTTCGGTCGCATCGACTTATGGTGCAGGCTCTACGTTCACCGTCCAGTTGCCTGTGGGAATGGCACATTTACCTCCGCAGCAGGTAAGCCATGCGCACATAGACATACAGCCAAACCGCGCTGCGGTAGAGCTGTCCGATGTAGAGGTTGATCTTCAGGACATCAGTCACGATGGCAGCGTTGCCATACTGCCATCTGCGGGTGAGGCAACGCTTCTAATCGTCGATGACAATGCCGATGTGCGATCGTATGTGGCAGGAATTCTGCGGCAGCAAGGCTATCACATCTGGACTGCCCGCAACGGGTCCGAAGGCTTTCGTCTTGCCCAAATGCATCATCCTCATTTGATCATCACGGATCTAATGATGCCGCTGGTGTCTGGCTTGGACTTAATCCGGATGATTCGCGAGGACGACACACTCAAGGGAACGCCAGTCGTCCTGCTGACGGCGAAGGCGGACGAAGATACGCGGATCGAAGGCGTTGAGAAAGGAGCCGATGCTTACCTGTCGAAGCCGTTTAGCGATCGTGAACTGCTAGCGGAGGTGCACAACCTGCTGGCGCTGAAGGAAAATGAGCGGCGGGTGGCAGAACTCAATACCTACTTGACGGAATCGGTGCTGAAGCGGTTTCTGCCTGCCTCACTAGTAGTGCGGGCAGCAAAGGGAGACTTGGTGCTGGATTTGCGTCCGGAGCCACGCATGGTGACGGTGCTATTCGCCGATATTGTCGGATTTACGCAGTTATCCAACACGCTGCGATCGCGCCGTGTTGCTGAACTGCTCAACCAGTATCTAACCGAGATGACTCACGTCATTTTTGCCAACGGTGGCACGATCGATAAGTTTATGGGGGACGCGATTTTAGTGCTGTTTGGCGCACCCGAGGATTTGACGCCTAATGAGCAGGTTCAGCGTGCCGTCGCCACTGCTCGTCAGATGCGCCAGTCGCTGCAGCGGCTGAATCAGCAGTGGAAAGAGCAGGGAATTAGTCAGGTGCAGTTCCGCTGCGGCATCCATCAAGGGACAGCGGTAGTGGGTATGTTTGGCGGATCAGAGCGATCGGACTACACAGCAATCGGTCCTAGCGTCAATATTGCCTCGCGGCTTCAGGAAGCGGCAGATCCCGATTGCATTTTGGTTTCGGCGGCGATCGCGGACTATTTGGAGGACGACGAAATTATCAAATTTAGTCCTCTTAAGCTGAAAGGGGTGGACGAAACCGTTTTGACCTTTGCGGTTAAGCCGGAGCCAACGGCTCATTCACCGTTACCTTCGGTGCCCCAATGCACATAAGTCAGTAGGTTGGCGCTACCTATTTTTCTCGCACGGGCAGTAGTCGGAACAGTCGCTCGCTCGTTCGGTCATTGCGGTAGACGGGTGAATTGCGCACTTTAGATACGGATTATTGCTGAAAAACTGACAGGACCGACAGGGTAACTTTTGTAGCGGCTTTAGGTTCACCCGCTGTCCCGATCGCGCTTTCGGTACATCCAACACTAACAGCACGGCAACTGCCCAAACTATTAGAAAGCACATCGGTACGGCAAACAGCGAGCCGTCGATCGCGCTCAT
>NZ_JACJPG010000219.1 GCF_014695955.1 Leptolyngbya sp. FACHB-36
GCCGATTTGCCGCATAAGTTTGAAGCAGGGACGCCTGCCATTGCAGAGGCGATCGCCCTTGGTGCGGCAGTCGATTATCTGGCAGGCATTGGCATGGACACCATCCACGCCTACGAAGCAGAACTCACCGCGCATCTGTTCCAGCAGCTAAACCAGATCCCAGAGATTAAACTTTACGGACCGCAGCCAGACGCAGACGGTAACGGTCGTGCAGCACTGGCGGCGTTTACGGCAGGTGCAGTTCACCCGCACGATTTGTCTACGCTACTGGACCAAGACGGCATCGCCATCCGCGCTGGGCACCACTGCACCCAACCGCTGCACCACCACCTCAATTTGCCATCCACCGCTCGCGCCAGTCTTTACTTCTACAACACCCACGAAGAGATTGATGTGTTTGTTGCAGCACTGAGAGAGGCGATCGACTTCTTCGGCAGCGTGTTCAACTGACGATGATGCGAGTCAAATGGTCGATCAACGATTACCACCGCATGATCGCGGCGGGAATTCTGCACGATCGTCGCGCTGAGCTATTGGCAGGAGAAATTATCGAAGTGAGTCCAGAAGGTCCCCTCCATGCCTCGCGGATTCGCAAGATTGCCAACTATCTCCGCAGCTTGCTCAACGGGTTGGCGCTGATCTCAGAGGCGCATCCAATTACGTTAATGGATTCTGAGCCAGAACCGGATGTGGCGATCGTGCGGCTACCAGAGTCGCGGTATGACGATCGCCATCCTCAGGTGGAAGACATTTTTTGGCTGATTGAAATCTCAGACAGCACGCTAGTCAAGGATTTGGACACGAAGCAGAAGACTTATGCAGCGGCGGGGATCAACGAGTATTGGGTGGTTGATTTGAACGCCAGTCGGTTAACGGTCTTTCGTCAGCCGCAGGGTAAAGCGTACGCGGTCAGGCAGGAATTGAGTCAGGGCGAACTATCGCCCGTTGCCTTTCCTGAAGTTGTTATGTCGATCGAGGCGCTTTTTCGTTAGTCGATCGCTTTCGACTGCTTCGGCAGTGTCTTTAGCTGGCTCTAAGCCCGTTTTGACGCAACCCGCTTCGACGACGCTCTCGACTCCACCGTAAACGCTGGAATGTCGTGCAGTTCGCTGTCGGTTAGGCTGTACTGCTCACACACTAAGCTCAGGCGGCTTCCTGAAACCACTACAGCGTTGACCGAATGCGTTAAGTCGCCCTGAAAGTGCAGCAGCGTTCCAGATTTCGGTGTAATTTGCCCAACCCGCTGCTTGTGGGTTTGCAGCACAAGTTCGCCTCCCTGTAAGTTAGGTGGCACTTGCACGTACAGCACGCTCACCATGGCGGGGGGATCAATCGTCTTGCAGTAGGAGCGCAGCGATCGATCAATGTGCGGGTCCACTCGCGATCCCTGCTGGAGCAGCAGCGGGTTGAGGTAAAACGCATTACAGGCAGGCAGTAGCGCCTGCTCCAGATAGCGCTTGAAAAACGGAAACTGCCGCTCTACGATTGCAAGCTGCGATCGCTGGAAGACGATCGAGAACCCTTTGGTTCCGACAAAATCTCGATTGAGGTTGTTGACGGTGAAATAAGGGCACGCCAAAATTCCTCCCCGCAGTTCGTTCAGGTAGTCGGGTGGGAATGCGTTGGGCTGTTGACGGTAGTAGCTCATGTCTCGAAGTGTCCCTGATTCCTCGAATCGCTCAGGGAACGCCCATCATAGCGCTTCAGCGTCATGGAAGCGGGTGTAGCGGTGTCCCTTTAGCTGCTGAACGAATAAACATCACGCAAGCTGTGGGGCGGGCAATCCAAGCAAGCACCAGTCCGGTCACCCTTGTGATGCCTAAAAGTTCCACTAGCGCCTCAAGCGTAACCAGCATGTTGGCGCTTTCATCTCCAGTGGAAATAACGTGCGATCGAGTAAATGATCTCGATCGAAAGTATGGCTCCAATACTGAGCTGTTTCTTGCTGTTCTCTTACAGCCGCATCAAGTCCAAAACTGAGGTAAGTTAATCGATTCGGCTTGCTTTTGCTTCAACCAAATAGAGAATAGAGTTGTTAGTTTAGAGCACGCAATTGTTAGACTCTAAATCAGGACTAAAAATCAAAATGTTCATGATTTAGGTAGGTTTATCTTTGATTTGATTTCGAGTCTCTTCAAGGAAGACGGTAAAGACTTGTG
>NZ_JACJPG010000022.1 GCF_014695955.1 Leptolyngbya sp. FACHB-36
AGCGGAGCCGAAATGCTGCCGTGGTGAACGTGGTAGACATCGGGCAGATGTTTGGCGCTGGCGATTTGCCGTAGGGTAGCAATGATGCTTTCGGTCTGCGATCGTCCGTTCGCGAAAATTAGGCACTTGCGCCCCTGAGTTTGATTGAACAAGTGCAGGTGATAAGGATGGAATGCAGCGTCACGAGAGTCGCCCTGTGCTCGCACCACGAGTTTTGGGTCGTAGAAGTGCTCGATCGCCAGATGCAGCGTCCGCTGATTGGCAGGAAGCTGCGGCGTAATTACGGGACGATCGTCGCCCGATCTCAGCCAGTCTTCTGCCATGCCGTAGTCGCCCAGCGTAGCAGATAGCCCAATGCGGCGCGGCTGACTTCCGGTCAGGTGGGCAAGCCGCGATAGCTGACAGAGAATTTGCGCTCCGCGCTCGGAACCAATAAAGGCATGAATTTCATCGATGATGACAAATCGCAGATCGCCAAACAGTCGGGTCAGGTCCGCTCGCTTGTTAATGAGCAGGCTCTCTAGCGACTCTGGGGTAATTTGCAAAATTCCTTTAGGCGTTTTGAGCAATCGCTGTTTCTGTCCCTGAGTGACATCGCCATGCCAAGCCCACACGGGAATTTGCGCGTGTTTCAGCAGATCGGTAAGGCGATCGAACTGATCGTTAATTAACGCTTTGATCGGACCAATGTACAGCGCGCCAACAGTCGCGGGTGGGTCTTCGTGCAGCCGCGTCAGCACCGGGAGAAAGGCAGCTTCGGTTTTGCCGGAAGCCGTTCCTGCCGCAATCAACAGATGGGCGTCTGTGTCGAACACAACGCGGCACGCTTCGACCTGTACGGGTCGCAAATCGGTCCAGCCTTGGCTGTAGATAAATTCTTGAATAAAGGGTGCGAGGCGGTAGTAAGTCACGGGAGGTGGAGGTAATGGAGAGCCGGCGATCGGCAGGTGTAGCCGCCTGAGGATGCTGCCTGGAGAACGAATTCGATCACATCACACAAATTATTCGAGTTGTGTCGCTGTTTACGACTGCCCACGTTGGCCATGAAATGATTCTTTGTTGAATTATCTGACTGAATTATCTGACCGCTTCTACATCTAATATTTGCTGTCGTTAGAAACCTGACTGAGATTCACGTTTGCGATCGACACTCATTCTTGGTTTCTCGTCAACCCCTTTTGTCTAACCCCTGCCAGAATAAACTCGATCGCCTCCTCCGTATGTTCTTCGATCATCTCGGGACTCAGACGATCGAGGTCTGGGGTTAAGTGCTTCCAATTTCCATGCACGGTGAAGTAGAACAAGCAAACACTCAGGATGTGGGTCAGCGCCAAAAAGGGTTTGAGAGAGCGGAAATTGCCTTCTGCCATGCCGCGTTCCAGAACCTTAAGCAGATGTTCGTGCAGGGTTAAAACATTGCATTCCTTGAAATAGGCTCCTCCATTCTGGCTAGATTCTTGAAACCACAGCATTTGTCGCTGGGGGTTGGCGGCTTCGTTGGCGATCGCGATGCGAATGATCTGCTTCAGTGCCTCTTCAGGAGATAGCGTCTCGAAATTTTGCTGCATCAAGACCGCTTGCACCTCATTCACAGGACGCTGAAGGACGGCTTTGTAGAGATTCTCTTTGGTCTCGAAATAGTAGTGCAGCGTTGCAGATGTGACTTCGGCACCGTCAGCGATCGCACTCATGCGCGCACCCTTTAAGCCATGTCGGGCAAATTCTTGTTCAGCGGCATCAAGAATTTGCTGCTGAGTTGCGGCGGCATCTCGCACAACGCGAACTGACTTAGCTCCTCGTCCCGATCGACCCACTGCTATCCGTCCCTTGCGTGATCAACCGTCATCTTAGCAGAGAGGACCAATTCGTGAATTGACGTTTGCTTGAGCGATTGGTAAGCTAACTAATTAATTAGTCAGTTAATGTTAAACCGTATGGAACGTTTGCAAGGCTCACCTTGGCTGTTGGCACACCGTTCAATGCTGAAGCCCAATCAGCCCAGGAAATTTTCGCTATTGGACGAGGATTATGTGCTCTGGCAGGACCCGCAGGGCAGGATTCAAGCATTGCCCAATGCCTGTCCTCACATGGGCGCAATGCTCTCAGAGGGCTGGTGTGTGCCTCAATCTGAGGGTAGTAGCGCAGTTGTCTGTCCGTTTCATGCGCTAGCCTTCGATCGCGCTGGCTGCACGGTCTTACCCGGTAACAAATCAACAAAATCGCTGCTGCAACCCCTGGAACTGGTAATTCAAGGTGATTTCATCTGGACCTATGGAGGGTATGAACCAAAAATTCCCATTCCAGAACTGATGAACACGATCGCAGCCGAGTATCAATTTATCGGAGTGACTGGCGATCTCAGCATTCCCACTGATATTTTGAGTTTGCTGCTAAATATGCATGACTACAATCATCAAAACGGCACGCACCGGGAACTGTTTGAGATTGAGGAAGTGGAGGTCAAGCAATTTATTGATGCAGGTCTACATTCTCACGCTTATTTGGCTCAACTGCGAAAACAACCAATGCTGCGGGAGATTTTAAAGAATCCAGCACAGCTAGCACTTCCTAAGGTGCTGGAAGCACACCTGGAAAACTACTTTCCCTTCATGGGGATAATGCATGGGGATAACAAACTCCTGAGTTTGAAGGAATGCCACTTTTATCTACCAGAATCGGCTCAACGATCGCGCGTGTTTGTGTTGATGTACATGCAGGCACACGCGCCGATCGCTCATCTACTAAAGCGTAACCTGCTCAAGCTGGTTAATGTAGTCGTAGAGCAGGATGCCAAAATCTTGAGTCATATTTATCCCAACACACCGCAGCGAATCAAATTGAACAATGAAGTCGGAATGGATTGGGTACGTCGGAACTTTGAACAGTTTCCGGTAGTTGCTGAACCTAATTTTTCCCGATAGCACTA
>NZ_JACJPG010000220.1 GCF_014695955.1 Leptolyngbya sp. FACHB-36
GTGGTGTGCGCGGCGGTTTGCTGATAGCCGCGCCAGCGGGTGTAGAGCGTTCCCATTAGCGCGATCGGCTTCTGCGTCTGATTTAGCAGAAATTCGATCAGGTGAGTGGTGGTGGTTTTGCCGTTGGTGCCCGTGACGCCGATTAGCGTCAGTTGCTCTGCGGGAAACCCGTAGAAGGCGGCGGCTAAGCGCGCACACGCCTGCACCATATTCGTCGCCGGAATAATACACGCGGCGCTGTCTCCGCTGCTGCGTGCTTTTTCTGCTGCCTCTGGGGAGACGACTGCCGCGATCGCGCCTGCGGCGATCGCGCTTGCCCAGAAGTCGCCGCCGTCTACTCGCGTTCCAGGCATGCCAATAAACACATTTCCTGGCTGGCTGGCATGGGAGTTGGTTGCCAGTCCCGTGACCTCGCTTTCTAGGGCAGGATGCTCTGACCAGTGAACATCGGATGCAGCTAGTAATTCACGCAGCTTCATGTCAGCTTCTCCTCACAAACGCCTTTCTTATTGTCAGGGATCTGCCTGCCCATATTTCTGTAACATCTGCTCCAACTGGCGAACTGTGGCGCGGGGAGAAGGACGAGGAAGCGCGAGGAGAGAGGACGTTTGTGCTTCCTTTACCAGAAATAGCACGGGAATTTCGTATTGATAGGCCTGAAACCAATCGTCGCGGGTAGTGATGTCACGGATTTCCAGATCGATCGCCGAAATCTGCTCCAGCTTCTCCTGCAACCCCTCACACAGATGACATCCCGGCTTACTGTACAACACTAATTGCATCGTAATCTTCCTTCCTCGATCGTCATTTCATCGTTGCAGCAGCTTGATGCAGGTTCAGTGAATCTGACAGATCAACACATCCGCAGTGTCCCCTTGTTCGCTATGGTAGAAATTGCACAAGACTCACTCCCGCGACGATGACCCAATCTACGCAACCACCGACCCAAGTCGCCAATCTTGACCTCAAGAAGCTCAATCAAAAGTTTGAGAACGCTCATCCTAAGGATATTCTTGCTTGGTGTGCGGCAAATGTGCCAACGGGTTTGGTGCAGACCAGCGCTTTTAACGTTGATGATTTGCTGATCACCGACTTACTTTACCGCGACCTCAAGCCTGCTCATCCTGTTCCAGTGCTGTTTCTTGATACGCTTCACCATTTTCCTCAAACCCTGGAACTGGTTGCAAAGGCAAAGGAGTTGTACAACCTAAACCTGAAGGTTTACAAAATTCAGGACGTAGACACCCGCGAGGCATTTACTGCCAAGTACGGAGAGGCGCTTTGGGATACGGACATTGCGCAGTTCCATCATCTGACGAAGATTGAACCGCTGCAACGAGGATTAGCAGAGTTGGGAACGATCGCGTGGCTGACCGGACGCCGTCGCGATCAGGCAAACACTCGCGCAGACATGCCAGTTTTTGAACTCGATACGCAGCAGCGCCTGAAAGTAAACCCGCTGGCGAACTGGACGCGCAAAGAAACGTGGGCATACGCGTTTGAGCACGATGTCATCTATAATCCGCTGCACGACCAAGGCTATCCCAGCATTGGTGATCAACCGATTACAACTCCGGTAGCGGAAGGTGAGGACGAACGAGCCGGACGCTGGCGCGGCACAGGCAAAACCGAGTGCGGCATTCACATTTAGCGGTTAGAAGTTCGGTCTACTGCTTTAATGTGCGTTTGAGTTGCAGTATATTACGATTCGAAAAAGGCTAGGGCATCTTTGCCCTAGCCTTTTCTGAACTGAGTGATTGCTCCCGTCCGTTTTAGATGTCTAAATCTGCCAGCGCGAGTTTGGGCGCGTTTGTCTCGATAAATTCTCGACGAGGACCAACACGATCGCCCATTAGCACTGTAAAAATGCGATCGGCTTCGGCAGCATCCTCAATCTCAACGCGCTTCAGCGTGCGGCTTTCAGGATTCATCGTCGTATCCCAAAGCTGCTGCGGCATCATCTCACCCAATCCCTTAAAGCGCTGGATTTCGTACTTGGCGTTTTCTGGGAAGTCAGCAATGATCCGGTCACGTTCGCGATCGCTATAGCAGTAGTAATGGCTGCGTCCGCGCTCAATTTTGTAGAGCGGTGGGCAGGCAATGTAGACAAAGCCTTGATCGACCATTGCCCGCTGATAGCGATAGAAGAACGTTAGCAGCAGCGTGCGGATGTGCGCCCCATCGACGTCCGCGTCAGTCATGATCACAATGCGGTGATAGCGCAGTTGTGAGGCGTCAAATTCTTCCCCTTTGATGCCCAATCCCAACGCGGTGATCAGCGCTTGAATTTCGGTGTTCTTATAGATCTTGGCGTCGTCAGTTTTCTCGATGTTGAGGATCTTGCCCCGCAGCGGCAGGATCGCTTGAAAGCGACGATCGCGTCCCTGTTTTGCAGAACCGCCCGCAGAGTCCCCCTCAACGATGAAGATTTCCGACTCACCGGGATCGCGAGAGCTACAATCTGCCAGTTTTCCAGGCAGCGTAGACGACTCCAGCACTGACTTACGCCGCACTAGCTCCCGCGCTTTCCGCGCCGCCTCTGCCGCATTAAACGCCTGAATCGCCTTGTCTAAAATCGCGTCAGCAACGCCAGGGCGGAACTCCAGATACTCCGTCAGAACCTCGCCCACTAGAGAATCGACAATGCCGCGCACTTCTGTGTTGCCCAGCTTTGTTTTGGTTTGTCCCTCAAACTCTGGCTCCGGCACCTTAACAGAAATGACGCCCGTCAAACCTTCGCGGATGTTTTCCCCTGCCAGGTTGGAATCATTTTCTTTTAGCTTGTTGCGCTTGCGGGCGATCGCGTTCATCGTCCGAGTCAGCACTGCTTTCAATCCTTCCAGGTGCGTGCCGCCGTCGATTGTCCGAATGTTGTTAGCGAAGCCAAACAGGTTGTCGGTGTAGGCGTCAGAACACCATTGCAGCGCCACCTCCACCTGTACGTTGTTGCGCTCACCCTGAACGTAGACAATTTCCTCGTGCAGGGCTTGCTTCTCGCGGTTCATATAGGAGACGTACTCCCGGATGCCGCCTTCGTAGTAGTAGGTTTCGACGTGCGGCTCTTCGGTCTTAAGCAGCTCGAGGCGATTATCCTCAAAGGTAATTTTGACGCCACCGTTGAGGAACGCTAGCTCCCGCAAACGACCCGCTAGCGTCGCATAGTCGAACGTAATGCCAGTTGTAAAGATCGTGGTGTCAGGCAGGAATGTAACGGCGGTGCCTGTGCGGTTTTCGGAGCTTGGCTTAATGCTGAGTGAACCTGCAGGGACGCCACGATCGTAGTGCTGCGTATGGACCTTGTTGTCGCGCCAGACGGTAACGTCTACTCGTTCCGACAGCGCGTTAACCACAGAAATGCCAACGCCGTGCAGTCCACCCGATACTTTGTAGCCACCGCCGCCGAACTTTCCGCCCGCCCCCAGCACGGTCATCACCGTTTCTAAGGCAGATTTTCCGGTACGGGGATGAACATCCGTGGGAATGCCGCGTCCATCGTCTACGACGCTGACAGAGCCATCGGCATTCAGTGCCACCTGAATCTCGTGGCAGTATCCTGCCAGTGCTTCATCTACTGAGTTGTCCACAACCTCGTAGACCAGATGGTGCAATCCTCGCGCTCCGGTGCTGCCAATGTACATGCCCGGACGTCGGCGAACGTGCTCCAGACCTTCTAGAACTTGAATCTGTTCAGCACCGTAATTGCTCGTCATGTAATGAGTGCTCCAACCGAATTAACGGCCTGATGCTGTCTTTAGTAGCAAAAGACCAAAACTGTCCAAAATTCTAACACAAATAGGTTTTAAGCGATTTTAGAACCATCTCCTATGATGTTTGTCATAGGCATGGATCTATAAAACTTTTCATGTTTCCCTCTGATACTATTATAGCTAAAATTAATACGCCTGTACCAGGCTTAATTGTCCTTTGCGGTCCCACGGCAGCGGGCAAATCTAGCTTAGCGATCGCCCTTGCACAGCGCCTCCACACCTCCATCCTCAGCGCCGACTCTCGCCAAGTTTACCGAGAGTTTGACATTGGCACTGCCAAACCCTCTGGGATCGAGCAGCAGCAGGCTCCGCACTATTTGATTGATCTGTGCGATCCCACTGAGACGCTGACCGTTGCCGAGTATCAGCAGCAAGCGCAGGGGTTGATCGAACAAATACACCAAGGGAAGCACACCTGGACCATAGAGCAAGAATTCAAAATTCAAAATTCAAAATTCAAAATTCAAAATTCCCTCCTCGTGGGTGGCACCGGACTGTATATCCGATCGATCGTTCGCGGTTTGCAAATTCCGCAGGTGCCGCCGCAGTCAGACCTGCGACTTCAACTGCAAGCCCTTGGGCAGGCTCAATGTTATGCGATGTTGCAGCAGGTGGATCAGGAATCCGCAGCAAAGATTCATCCGAACGATGCGGTGCGGACGCTGCGATCGCTGGAGGTTTTTTACGTCACGGGGCGTCCGCTGTCGCAGCAGCAGGGAGAGGACCCGCCTACTTACCCCATCCTGCAGATTGGACTGGACTCCGACAATTTGCAACGCCGGATTGAAACGCGCACGGCGCAAATGGTGGAGGCTGGACTGGTAGCGGAGGTAGAGCATCTGTGCCAAAAGTACGGTTCAGACCTGCCGCTGCTAAACACGCTGGGCTACGCTGAGTTCAAGCGGCATCTAGCAGGAGATTTCTCCCTGTCCGAAGCTCAGCGGCTCACCGTTCTGCATACGCGCCAGTTTGCCAAACGGCAGCGTACTTGGTTTCGAGCAGATTCCACGATCGACTGGTTCGATGCAGATGCAGCAGATTTGTTAGAGCGCGTGTGGCAGCGAATAACCAAGTGGTGAGCGCGACTGATTTATAGCAAACTTAAGCTACCTGTAAAGCAGGCTCTAATTCTGACCACTCTAAAATCGCCCTTAGGGTGATATGAACACTGACTGAGAAGCACCATGCCCTACAGCAAGTTCTCGTTGAGTAAAGCGAAAAAGGATTTTCAGCTTGCGATCGTCGAAGGGGTTCAGTTCTTACCGTCTGTAGCACCGATTACACCCAGTACACGGCTGCTTAACGATTTGGAGGATGTTCCGTGGGCGATCGCGGTTGGCTCGGAAAAAGCTCGTTCTGAGTCGATTGTTTATCCAGTTCTGCAAGAGGTGCGGCGGTATCTAGAGCGGCAAGTTAGCTTGTTCTCTGGACGAGAGTTTAACGTAGATGCAGAGGCGGATCTAACGGGCTATGTCGATTTTTTGTTGAGTCGCTCCCCAGAACAACTGATCATTGAAGCGCCAGTGGTTATTGTGGCAGAGGCCAAAAAAGCAGACCTCAACGAGGGTTTGGGGCAATGTGTGGCAGAAATGGTGGCGGCTCAACGGTTTAATGAAGCTCAAAATAACGCCATTTCAACGATTTATGGCTGTGTCAGTAGTGGGACTGCATGGCGGTTTCTTAAGTTGAACGGCAAGACGGTGACGATCGACCTCACAGATTACCCACTTCCACCCGTTGAACCAATTTTGGGGTTTCTGGTTTGGATGCTCCAGAAGGGCTGAGGAGCGCGACTAGAGTAACCCGTCTGTTTTCATCGCCCTCTGGCGTCATACTGGCTGCATCATGCCAAGCAGCGTAACTTCCCAGACGAGGCGGGGTTGAACATTCCTCATCAGATGTTCTTTTGCTTGCTCTAAAAGTGTCAGAGGTAGCCGATCGACCTCCGCACCGCGATCGACCTCCACGCACTGCTGCCAGTGGATTTGCTGCAAGTAGTCAATCAGCCAGAGTTGGTTTTCGGGGGCAACAGTTTTGTCGATTTGTCGCGCTAGGGTCAGCGCTTCCCGATAAGACCGGGGGCGCTGCGTTGCCGTTTGGAGTAGAACGGGTGGAATCTCTTGAAGCTGTTGCCAGTGAGCGATCGCAGCTCCCGGACTGCCTTGAGCAAGCTGCAAAACGTCGGCATGCTGCAAAACTTCGCTGTGTCCTGACTGACTAAGCACCTGAGCCATTGCCTCCGGCGATAAGCGGCAAAAGGGAATCCGCTGACAGCGAGAAATTAACGTTGGCAGCAGCGAATCTACGCTGGGCGCAATCAGGATCAAAGTCGCTTGTCCAGGTTCTTCCAGCGTTTTCAGCAACGCATTGGCGACGGGTTCTGCCATCGTTTCGGCATGCTCGATCACCACCACAGAGCGAGGTGCTTCTAGCGGGGCACGGGACAAAAATCGAGAAATTTCTCGCACTTGCTCCAATCGGATCAGCGCTGTTTTTCGCTTGATGCCTGCTGCTACCGCTTCTGCTGCCGTCAGCCGCTTGCCTTGGTGCAAATACGTCGGCTCTACCCACAGCAGATCGGGATGGTTGCGCTGCCGAATCCGGTTTTGAGGTGTGGCAGCATAGACCGCGAACAGCGCCTCCACAAAGCACTGCGCGGCGAGACTCCGTCCGACGCCCATAGGTCCAGCAAGCAGGTAAGCGGGAGCGATTCGATTTCGAGCGATCGCCTGCGTCAGCAGCTCAACCGCTTGAGGTTGTCCAATTAGCGGTGCAAACATCGCGCGTCCTCTTGCCACTCTGGAAAGAATGCTTCGTTGATGAACTGAAGTCCATGCAGCGTAATTAGCTGCTGAAGCGTAACATTTTCTGCCTGAAGCGCCTGAGCCATCGTACCAATCCTGCAGGGTGGTTTAAAGTGTAAGCGATCGCCGCTCAGCCAGTCGGAAGGCGATTGCGTCCCTTATTTGTGAACGAGCGTCCGCAATGGCAACCGAAATTGAGCGCAAGTTTTTGGTTCAGGGCGATGGCTGGCGCACCGTTTCAGGAACGCGCTATCGTCAGGGCTATCTGGCTGACACGAACGGACGGACGGTGCGCGTTCGCGTTGCGGGCGATCGTGGCTACATCACGATCAAAGGTCCCACTCGTGGCGTTGCCCGCGCCGAATTCGAGTACGAGATTCCGCTGGACGACGCCGAGGAACTGCTGGATACGCTGTGCGATCGTCCCCTGATTGAGAAAACGCGCTACCGGATTCCCTGGGGCGATTTAGCGTGGGAAGTAGACGAATTCGCTGGAGAAAACCAGGGGTTAATTGTTGCTGAGATTGAACTACCCAGTGTGGATCGGGCGATTGATCTTCCCGACTGGATTGGTGAAGAAGTTTCTCACGATGCACGCTACTACAACGTCAATTTAGCGAAACACCCCTTTACGAATTGGTCAAATCAGGGTGGCTAGAATTTCGAGAATGAGATGAAGATTTCGCTTGAAATCCTGCTAACAGTAATAAAAAGCTGCCAAATCCAAAAAGCCAATAGGCAATATTTAATCCTGGAGGGTTGTATACGATCTCGTACAGTTGCTGTGCGGTAAAGCTGCCCCGCCAGTAGCTAAATACGTTGCAAAAGCGATCAGCGGATTGACCATTTAGTTGCCAAGCAGGAGTGTAGCTTTGTAGGGCTACTAACTCTCCTTGACCAGAAGCGCTGAGCTTAAATGGCAGCTTATTAGCGTAGGTGCCACTGCTGCCAGTTGCAACAGCTACGATGGATTGCTGCACCAAATTTAGGACAGTAGAATACTCACCGACTGAGCATAGCGCTTGTAACTTTTCGGCAGAACCAGACTGTACTAGAAAAATTCGAGGAAGGGGTTGATTAATTTTCCAGCTTTGTGGACCGATCTGAGTTAAATCTGTATTCGCCTTTAACTTATAGCCATCAATCAGAGTCACTCCTAACAGCTTAAGCAGGTTCATTTGAGCCTGACTCAATTCAACAGCAGGGTCAGGCTGTAAACTGAAAAAGGGATTCATTGTCCGAAAATTACGGTTCATCAACTCAGCAAATGGCTTGTTCAGAATGGGATCAAACACCGTAATACTTTCGTAGGCTTTCAGTAGATTTGTATTGGAAGGATCAGTTGATAGAACTCGCTCAGTAGGGGTGATCGATCGATCCGCGATCGCTGACCGCCAAGGAGATGCTGTGTACTGATTAAGCTCTTGCGGAAATCCATAGGGTCTAGTTAGCAGCCCGGCAATCAGTGCGGTTATCAAAAGCGCTTTCCAGGAAGGGCGATCGTGAGCACTCAATAGATAAGCACAAGCCAGCATAGATAGAAGAAACCCTAACCAAATGACAGTTAGTGCCTCAATTCTTCCCATATTGAACTGCCAAGCAGGATCGAGGACTTGAAAAGCAACAATTGCTGAACAGAGTAGTAGGATGAGTGCAATTGTAGCTAGACTAACGCGGCGACGAATGTTTATAGATAAGTGGATTAGCCAGTTCAGCGATATTGCAGCGCAGATACCAATCAATAGATAAATACAATTTATATATTTTGTTATGCGGGTTGTATTAACAAATGGAATGTGGCGAATCAGTTCAGTAAAGGGACTAAGTTGGGAAATAGTTACAATACCAAGGATTGCTGTCAGCAGAACTAGGAAAAACAGTATTTTTTCCCTCAAAACAGCTTTCGAGTTCTTGACTAGAACAACGCTAATAACTCCGAATATTAATAAGAAAATAATAATTGGATTGATGAAACCTATTGCCATAGCATCTTGTACTAGAGATCCGGTTCTGTAAAACCTTAGATGGGGACCGTTGATGTACGGAATGATCCAGCCAAACAGCCAGGGAATACTAATCAGCGATGTGGAACGTTCTACTGAGTTGCCAACTGAATTGAGTAGCCCTTGCGATCGACTTACCAAATAGGGCACTACTCCAGGACTGCCTAAACACAATCCTGATGCTAGCGAAAGTGCAAATGTCAGAAGCGAGCTTTTTTTTAGAGTTCCCCGTACGGTAATCTCAAAAATGAAAATAGCGAAAGTGACTACGATTCCAAAAAAAGATTCTTGCGGGTTTCCAGCAGTCAAAGAACAAACGATCGCCCAAACAAAGGCTAGAGCTGTATAAAGAGAATATTGTGATCTTGCAATTGAAATGGCTGCCCAAACCATGAGAGGAGTCCACACAAATACGCGATAATGCACCATGTTGACGTGTGCGAAAGTGAGTGGACTTAGAGCAAACGCGATCGCCAAAAACAGCGCGGCTTCCCAGCGGACATATAGCTTAAATAGCAAAAATGTATTAATTGCTAGAATGAGTACGTGAAGCACTGA
>NZ_JACJPG010000221.1 GCF_014695955.1 Leptolyngbya sp. FACHB-36
GGCAGGAAATATCACCGTGCAAGTCAGCGATCGATTGCGGCTGCGAGGAAGCGGGACAGGCTTTTTTGCTGACACCGAATCAGGCTCAACCGGAAGCGGGGGAAGTATTTTTATCGATCCCAGAACCGTACAAATTCAGGACGGAGCCGAAGTCGCCGTGGGCAGTCGTGGTACCGGACAAGGCGGCAACATTCGAGTCAATGCGGGGACGCTGCTGCTCGATCGCGGCTTTCTATCGGCTGAGACCAGCAGCGCTCAGGGCGGCGACATTGCGCTACAGCTACGGGATCTGCTGCTGCTACGTCGCGGTAGCCTAATTTCTACCACTGCCGGAACCGCACAGGCAGGCGGCAACGGCGGCAACATTTCGATCGTGGCTCCCTTCGTGATTGCGGTGCTTTCCGAGAACAGTGACATCCGCGCCAACGCTTTCACAGGTCGAGGCGGCAATGTCACCATCACCGCTCAGTCGATTTTTGGCATCCAGCCGCAGCAAGTGAATACGCCCCGCAGCGACATTACTGCCAGTTCCCAGTTCGGTATCAGCGGCGATGTTGTCCTGAATACGCTCAATGTCGATCCCAGCCGCGGATTGGTGCCGTTACCAACGAGGCTGATCGATCCATCAGGATTGATCGATCGCGGCTGCACTGCTGCCACTGAAACAACCAGCGAATTCGTCGTGACCGGACGGGGCGGTTTGCCCCCTAGCCCCAACGACCCACTCAGCAACGACGCACTGTGGGAGGATAACCGCCTGCTGTCCTCTAGCCACAGCACTGAGCCACGTCGTCCCGCTCCTCCTGCACCCATTGCTGCTACAGGCTGGACGACTAACTCGCGGGGTGAGGTGGTCCTCGTTGCCGCATCCAATCAGTCTCCATCGGGTATTGGAGCCGCAAATCCCTGTTTACAGCCTGCGAAGAGTTCCCGTTCAATGAACAAAAGCTAATAGCTGTGTATTAACGCGGCTCAAACAGTAAATCTGCCGCCACTTCAATTTGGTGTAGCGGCGCGATCGATCGCGGCAATTCTGGCAGCCGAACGATCGTCTGGTTAGGAAACTGATCTGAGACGATCCTGTCTTCCGCCTGAAAGCGGTTGTGCACAATGTAGCGCTGCGTCACGCGCATCTCAGCCAGTGATTCAGTCAGCCGCGCTGCTTCCGCTAGTATGGCAGACTGCGCCTGCACCACCCCGATAAACTCTGTGTGCTGTGGGTCTTGCAGCTTTTTCTGCGCCTGAATCACACGCTGCCTGAGCGATCGCAGCTGTCCCATAAACTCGACTCGTCCCAACACGCTCTGATACTTAATCCACAATTTGAAGATCCAGGCAAGCCAGTCGCTTATCAGGTTCGGCATTTCTAAAAAGCGTAAAAGATGCCCGGTGGGAGCCGTATCCAGAATGATCACGTCTTGCGACTTAGATTCCAACAGCTCCATCACTGTGACCAGCGACAGCAACTCGTCGATGCCTGGTAGCGCCTGTGCCACGATTTTGCGCCACGCCTGAGGTCCGTAGGCGATCGTCATCGTCGCGTCGGCGTCATTCGAGTCTCCGCCCATCATTGCTGCCAGTTCCCATAAATACTCCGCGCGGAACTGCTCTAGCACTTGCTCTGCATCAATCTCCTGCGCGGTTAAATTGGGCGTGATCGCCACAGGTACATGTCCGACACTATCGCCTAGCGCGTCGCCTAATGAATGCGCTGGATCGATTGAAATCACGCGAATTTTGCGGTCTGGATAGCGCTGCGCCATTGCCCACCCGATCGCAGCCGCTACGGTTGTTTTACCCACGCCTCCTTTGCCGCCGACCAGCAGCAGTGATCGTCCTGCGGCAGCAAAATCCTCAAATCCGGGCGGAACGCGATCCGGAAATTGCGTCCTGCCTAGATCCTGCATCAGTTCTACGGTCTGCACTGGCTGAACTTGAGCCATGAGATGATCGAGCGCGATCGCTCCGACCGGTTCGCGTTTCTGCTGCGGCACCTGAAATACTGGCAGCTGATTCGCCAGCGTCAAAAAATTTGCCAAAAGCCGCTGCTGCTCAGTAATTCGATCTCCCGGCTCCCCAAATCTTCTACATCGATTCACCGCAATGCCGCCCACGGGAATCCGCAGTTCCTCCAGCGCCCGCAAGAATCGCTGCGTTTCTAGCAGGCTCATCGGTTCCGCGATCGCCACAACTAAACAAGCTGTCTGCTCTTGGTTTTGCAGCAGTTGGCGACCGTCTGTAAGGTCTGCCTTTATCGATCGCAAAAAGGCGTCCGCAGCATCCTCGATGTAGCGTCCGGTGAAGCGCTGGCTAATCACTCGGTGCTTCTCCTGAAACAGTTCCAGCGCATCGAGAAACTCATCGAGAAAATCCATCAGCGCGAACAGATTCAGCGTGTGTCCGCTCGGTGCCATATCCACAACCACGCGATCGGCATCTCCCTGGCGCAGAATTCGCTGAATCTCTAAGATGCCCATTAGCTCATCTAAGCCGGACCAGCCGAGTTCCCACACAGGCGTAAGGTCGCTTCGATCGACGAAACTGCCGCGCTCGACGAGCAGCTCCAGAACTCGTCCATACTCAGCTTTGAACGCTTGCAGCAGCCGTTTAGCATCGAGCGATCGCACCTGCAAATTCGGCAGATCCTCGTCAGCACGGGGGGTATCCTCGACGGTTTGCTGCAAGACATCTCCCAGCGAATGGGCTGGATCGGTTGACAGCAGCAGAATCGACTCCTGCGGAAATTCATGCGCCCAGCGGCGAGCAAACCCGCACGCCAGCGTTGTTTTCCCGACGCCTCCCTTCCCGCTAAACAGCGTTAGGCGCAAAGAGTCGAGCGGCTGTAGGGTCGTGGGAATACTCATGACGGGTCACGCAACGTAGGACAACAAATGAGCGAATTATTTAAGGGATTTGAACAACTACTGGAATTGGCAAAAGCGCTGGAAGCAAAAGCAGAAAAGGGAGAACTTAGGGCAAACATTCAAATTAATTCCCGCCCGTTAAGTAGTATTCCCCGTCAAGGCAACATTCCCACGGCGGGCAGTCGAGTTCGTACGGGAGGGACTGAATCGGTGAATCCACCGTCCTCTGCGGCTCTGAGCGAAGTGATGCCACCGTCTGCTGAGCGATCAGGCTTGCAGGACGTGGGTGGACTGGCAGATGTGCTACAAGAGCTACGGGAACTGGTAGAAATTCCGCTCAAGCGCCCAGAACTGCTGAAGAAGCTGGGCTTAGAGCCACCGCGCGGTGTGCTGCTCGTGGGTCCGCCGGGAACTGGAAAAACCTTGACAGCGCGGAGCCTAGCGCACGATCTGGGCGTGAACTACATTGCGATCGTCGGTCCTGAAGTGCTGGGCAAATACTACGGCGAGGCGGAAGCGCGACTGCGGGGCGTATTTGAGAAAGCAGCAAACGCCGCACCCTGTTTGGTGTTTATCGATGAGATTGACAGTCTTGCGCCCGATCGCGGCAAAGTCGAAGGCGAAGTCGAAAAGCGCCTCGTGGCACAGTTGCTCGGCTTGATGGATGGCTTTGCCCAGACAACGGGCGTAATCGTTCTGGCGGCAACCAACCGTCCCGACCATCTCGATCCGGCACTGCGGCGACCCGGTCGCTTCGATCGCGAAATTCACTTTCGCGTACCAGATCGCGATGGACGCCGCGAAATTCTTGCTCTGCTGAGTCG
>NZ_JACJPG010000222.1 GCF_014695955.1 Leptolyngbya sp. FACHB-36
GCTCCTCCGCCTTAGTTATCCCGACTCACGCACGCAACCTGACAGCTACTATGGATCGCGATCCTGCCACTGGCAATGATGAGCAGCCTACCCGCCGCCTGCCCGATTCCGACTCCAAGCCGTTTGACAGTCCTCCTGCTAGTCCATCTCCGTCACGAAAGGCGTTCTGGGCAGAGCTAGCAGGACTCAGTGTACTGGTCGCTGGCTTGCTGGGCTATGCGGCTTACCAGATGGTGGAAGAAGCTCCAGTATCTGTGTCGGCGAAGCCTTCGCCGAAGCTTTCACCCAAGCCAAATCGTTCTGCTACCAAGCCCATGCCTACGTCCGATCGTTCGGGGGCGATCGCGGGCGAACCTCAAGAAATCTACCTGCGAGCGCCCAAAACTGGAATTTACTACGCCGTGGACTCCTTGCTGAATGCGTCCCGGCGCGAAATCGCCAGCCGCAGCGGTCGGTTTTGTATCCGAATTGTCAACGGACCGATCGCTCCAGTGTCGGGCTACCAACAGGTCACGACCAGCAGCCTATCGTTGGATAGCAGCGGTACTACGATTGACGCGACGCAGGAAAAACTGACGTTTGACCACGCCTACACCGAGCTAAAGGATGCCAAAGGTCGCTGGCAGTGGCTAGGAGATAAGGTGGATCGATCGGGGGTAATGGAGCAGTGCCTCGCTGCCTCAACTAGCTTCGTGAAGAAGACGCGGGGCGATTTCATTAATCACGCAGAAGCAGCCCCGACGGACTAGGATCCTATCAAACGAGCTACACTCAATCCCTCCCAACCCTCGCCGCTTCGGGAAGGGAGCAAGATTTTCTCCTTTGCCTTCTGGTTCACTGCCACACGACCTACACCAGCCAAGACAAATCCCTGGGGTATGGCAAAGCGTTTTCTAGGGCGCAGTCGGCTGTGATACTCCGTCGTACTGAGAGAACTGGTGCCAAATCAATTGTGGTCGAGGCTTATGGGGATGGTGGTGCCTGAGCCGTTGCGATCGATCGGTCAAGGCTAGCCGGTGCGTAGTGATCAGCGGGGTACTGGTCTACATGCTGGAATAGCCCGATCGGCGCGGCAACCCGACAGGTAAAGAATTCGATCGCGGCTCTACCATCCGGCAGCACGCGCACTTTGGGCGAGAGATCTTTGGGCACGTCTATGCGCCACTTCCAGGGAATCTTTCCTGGAACGGTCTGAATCAGACGATGATGTGACCAGTTACAGAACTTGCCCAACGCTCCAAACTCGTGCAGTTCTCGTCGCAGCATCGAAGCGACCACAAATGACGCGACGGAGCGATCGCCCTCGATCGCCTGCATCACGTTTTCTAGCGCTCCCGCAGGCTGAGGCGGATGAGAGCGACCACCACTGTGAGTTAACGCCTGCTCTAGCTGGGCAGTCGTGCCTAACTCCTCTGGCAATGCCCACGTGACTCCCATCCCATCATTTTCGTTGCGGTAGAGGTAGCTAACTAATCGCATGTCCGGCTTCAGCCGCAGTCCTGGTAGCTTCAGCAGTGCGGCTCCTGGATTCATGACGCTGATAAACCATCGCCCGCGATTATTGGGGGCATTGGTCGCGTCCTCCACCGGACCCCCAAAATTGAACAACTCCCCCAGCGCACTCAAAGACGCTGGCTCTGGGAGTTCTTCAAGCTCATCGAGCAGCGTCCATGCTTTGGGAGCGTTCTCTGATTCGGGCAGCGTCAGGGACGTCTTGATATACTGCCGAATCTTTTGAACCGTTTCCAGAGGAATTTTTTGCACAGACATACGAGCACCGTATTTTCTGGAGTAGGACTGGACCCCTTAAAGCCGAGCCAATTCAGGTTCACACTCATCTAAATACCGCTTGGGGCAGCAGATAGGACTATACTGCAACTCACTGACCAATAGGCAGTATCCAGTGAGGGATTATCAGCGGACATCAAGACCGCATTACATAGTGGTTTCAGGCATGATCCAAAACAGACTTGCTTCACTGACTCTAAGCATTGCCCTACCATTCATCCTGCAAGTTAGCCGTTTCTCAGCCTAGCTACAGAATTCTTGATAAAGATTCTTCAATTGAGCGATTGCTTTTCTAGAATTCGAGGCATCATCTACGGGAGTTCCGGGTCATAACCCTGCTCGACGACGTGCAAAACCTGCAAACCCCGTTGTTAGAGGTGCCAATGTTGATGCGATCGTTCCTGACTTCTCGCCTGCTCCATCCAGCTAAACGACCCCTAATTTCTACCAGCCTGAGTGTGCTGCTGAGTCTGACGGGCAGCTGGTTGATTGCGTCCACGATCGTGTCTCCAAGCGCGCAGGCGTACACGGCTGATGTCAGCTTTGCGCTGGACGTGCAGCCGGACGAAAGCTATGACACGCTGTTGCGACGAGCAGAAGCCGTTGCTAGAGCCGCCGCGCAGCGCAGCTTTGATCGCGACATTTTGGTGACAGACGTTGCGGTTGCCGTCAGCGCCCAAAATCGAGCCACGATCGTGCCCGTTCTGTCGCTTAACGTCTCCCGCAGCCAGTGGCAAAGCCGACCCGACCCGCAGGTGTGGGCAACGTACTACCGCACCGCGCAAGCGCTCCTAAAAATTAATCCCGTGCCTCTAGCGACAGCGGCATCAGCACCCACGGTCGCACCCTCAACCCAACCAAGGCGATCGCGTCCAGTCGCCCCACGCCCCACAACTAAACCTGCTTCCTCCAGAACTACGGCAACTCCCAGTGTCTCCAGACCACGACGCGGCATTCTTCCAGAGCGCATTCCCACGCCTGCTCGGATTGGGAAATGAGTGAATTCAAGAGTTCCGAATTTCCTCTGAGTGAAGCTCTAATGCAGGAAATTGTTAAGCTCTATTTCAACTTGTTCGGATCTGCTGCCTGACGGCTCTTGCCTGCAAAATGTCCGTGATACGATGCATTTCGTAGCGTCTAACGAACTTTAGGAGAACAGCTTTGGCTCTACGGGTTGCAGTTGTTGGTGGGGGTCCAGCTGGATCGTCTGCCGCAGAAGTTTTGGCAAAAGCAGGGATTGAAACCTATTTAATCGAGCGCAAGTTAGACAACGTGAAGCCTTGCGGAGGTGCCATTCCGCTGTGCATGGTCAGCGAGTTTGAACTGCCCCCCGAAATCATCGATCGTCGCGTCCGCAAGATGAAGATGATTTCGCCCTCGAATATCGAGGTCAACATTGGCAGCACGCTGAAAAACGATGAGTACATCGGCATGTGCCGTCGCGAAGTGCTAGACGGCTTTCTGCGCGACCGCGCTGCCAAGCTGGGCGCAACCGTGATCAACGGCACGATGCACAAGCTGGAAATTCCCAGCCGCGACAATGCGCCGTACACGCTGCACTATGCCGATCACTCGAATGGCAGCCTGGAAGGAGAAACCAAGACGCTACAGGTGGATTTGGTCATCGGTGCGGATGGCGCCAACTCTCGCGTTGCCAAGGCGATCGACGCAGGTGACTATAACTACGCGATCGCCTTTCAGGAGCGGATTCGGCTCCCTGACGACAAGATGGCGTACTACGACGACCTCGCCGAAATGTACGTTGGAGACGATGTTTCTCCGGATTTCTATGCCTGGGTCTTTCCCAAATACGACCACGTGGCAGTGGGAACGGGAACCATGAAGCCCAATCAGGCACGCATTAAGCAGTTGCAAGCGGGCATCCGAGAGCGGGCTGCGGCAAAATTGCGGGGTGGCAAGATTATCCGCGTAGAAGCACACCCGATTCCAGAACATCCCAGACCTCGCCGGGTGGTGGGTCGCGTGGCGCTGGTGGGCGATGCCGCAGGCACCGTGACAAAATCCTCTGGTGAGGGCATCTACTTTGCGGCTAAGTCGGCGCGGATGTGTGCGGAGACGATCGTCGAGTTCTCCCACAAGGGTGAGCGCATTCCCACCGAGGCAGACCTGAAGGTGTACCTGAGACGCTGGGACCGCAAGTATGGCACAACCTATCTCGTGCTGGATTTGCTACAGCGAGTGTTCTACCGCTCCGACGCGACGCGGGAAGCATTCGTCGAGATGTGTGCGGACATCGATGTGCAGAAGCTGACGTTTGACAGCTACCTCTACAAAACCGTGGTTCCGGCAAATCCCCTGATCCAAATGAAGATCACGGCGAAGACGATCGGAAGCCTGCTGCGCGGTAATGCGCTGGCTCCTTAGCCTGTTGCCACGATCCTGTTGCCGCTGATCGTCTTGCTACGATCGCGGGTGCGACGAGCACCATTGCCAGCTTGAGTTTGATGCTGGCGGTGGTGCTCGTGTTGCTACAGTTAAACTTTGAACGGCTCTACGGCTGTCTGAAGCTGCTGTGCAATTTCTACCGTGTGCTGCAAAGAGTTGAACACTTTGCTAGAGGAATCAGACGTTTGTTGAGACGCCTGAACGACCTCTTCCATCAGCGCGGTAACGATTTGAGACGTTTCAGTTTGAGAGATCGTCGCCTCTGAGATTGACTTGACTAGCTGGTCAATCTGCTGAAACACACTGAAAATTTGATCGAGGCTCTGCTTTGTGTTCTGAATTGACTGCGTCCCTTCAACCACGATCGCGGTGCTCTGCTCCATCGCCTCGACGACCTGACTAGTCTCGCTTTGAATGGCGCTGACGATCACTTCCACCTCCTTAGTTGCATTAGCCGATCGAGTGGCAAGCTCACCAATCTCTTCTGCCAATGCTCCAAAGCCTTGTCCTTCTTCTCCGACGCGGGTTGCTTCAATTCCAGCATTAATCGCTAGCAGATGGGTTTGCAGGGCAATCCGTTCGATCAGCGAAGTCACTTTAGAGATTTGCTGGGAAGACTCACTCAGGCGCTTCATCTTCTTGGACGTATCTCCGATCACGCTGCGCAGATTCTGAATATTCTGCACGGTGAGATCCATCGCTGCGCTGCCTGACTCAGCCGTGCTTGAAGCACGACTTGCGACGACAGCGGCTTGATGAGCATCCTCGGCAACGGCTTGAATGGAAAGCGTCATTTGCTCAACGGAGTGCAGCGTTCGGGTTGTTTCTTCAGCTTGTTCAAGCGCGATGTTTGTGAGCTGCCGAATGGCAGCTTCGTCTTCTCCGATCGCTTGGCTCACTTGCAGGACGGATTGCTTGACGTTGGTGACAATTTCCCGCAGGCTCTCAACAATCGAGTTGAAAAAGTCAGCAACCGTACCGATTTCACCAACCGTCACTTCTGCCTGCACAGTCAAGTCGCCCTTGGCGGCTTCCTCAACTTGTTGCAGCAGAGCAACTAGCTGCTCCTGAAGGGCTTCCTTCTGCTGCCGCTGCTCTTCTGCCAGCTGTTCCGCCTGCTTGGCACTGGCTTCTTTCTGCTCCAGCAAATTGTTGCGATCGAGCACCAGCGCAAGCTGGTTTGCAACCTGAGAGAACAAATCGACTTCCGACTGCTTCCAGTTGCGAGGGGCAGAACATTGATGCGCAATTAGCAAGCCCAATAGCTGCTTTCCCTGTAAAATTGGCGCTACCAGATTCGCCTGTACTGCAAACGGCTTTAACTGGTTTAAATGGCACTCCGTCAGCCCAGCTTCGTAAATGTTGGGGGTCGCCTGCACCCGCCCCCGCTTGTACTTTTCCACGTAGTCTTTCTCAAAGCACGGGTCGTGAATTTCTGCCCCAAGCGCACGAGGAAAATCGGCTCCGACCGACTCAGCCGTGATGGTTCCTTTCCAGTTTTCATCGAACCGATAGACGATGACGCGATCGACTCTCAGCATCTGTCGAATCTGAACGAGTGGCAGTTGAGCTAAAACCGCTTCTGAGGTGTCACCCTGGGTCAGTTGCAGTGTAATATCTCGCAGCAGCTGCGATCGCTCCGCTTGCAGCTCTCGCCCCTGAATAAACGTGACGCGATCGAGCATGACCCCCAACTGCACCGCTAACTGCTTCATAAAGCTGATTTCTGTCTGCCGCCAGTCGTGCGTTGTGGCGCAGTGATGAGCAATCAGCAACCCAAACAGGTGATTTTCATGCAGAATTGGAACCACCAGATTGGCTTTAACCTGCAAACGCTCCATGAGTTTCAGGTGGTCAGGATGGAACCCAGCATTAAACACATCGCTGGTTGGTACAACCCGATCTTTCTGATAGGCATCCAGTAGAGATGTCGGGATGCAGGCGTCTTCAATTTCCTTGTTCAGCGCCCGCGTCCAGCTTGAAGTAACTGCCTCATGAGAGATGTAGCCGCTCCAGTCAGCCTTGAAGCGGTAAATGACCAGGCGATCGACTCCTAAAATCTGGCGAGCACTATCCAACGCTTCACTAAACACTTGCTCAATGTCTTGCTCGTTGAACGTGCGCCGGTTGGTGATTTTTGACAACAGATTGAGTTGTTCAACCACAATTGTCTGCTCGTTTAGCAGGCTTTTTACTCGTGCGATTAAGCCGTTAAAGGTTTGAGTTAAGGCGACTGTTTCCCTAGTGCCACGCGGTAGCGCGATCAAATTGGCTGCTGAAGCCGCTTGCTCAGCCGTGTCCTCTAGGTACCGTAGCGGAGCAGATGCCCGATGAGTGATATACAGAAGCGCCAAAACCGCGACGATCGCCAGAGCCAGAATTGGCGCGGTAAACGCAAGGAATGCTGCCTGCTGCACGGCGGTAATGTCTGCTAGGTCGATCGAGGCGATCGACACCCAGTTCGTTGTAGGAACGGTCGCGAGGGCATACTGCTTGTTGTCATAGACAAACGAAGCCGTCAAAGTTTGGGACTCTGCTTGTCGGGACGGAATCAGAGTGATTTCTTCAAGGGAATACTGCTCCTTGAGCTTTGCTAACTGGTCGGAAGTCAATCCCTGCTGGGAGGCTTTAACCAAAGAACTGGCAATGTCCCTGATTGCCTGACTACCCGTGACTTGCTGCTCATTACTGGACCCTTGAGCGGTGATCGTTGTAATGAGCGCTCCACTTGCTGTGTTGAGAAGTTGCACTTGTTGGGAGCCAGTCATCCCGCTGTATTTCAAATAATCTGCAAGCTGAGCCAGTTCCTCGGATTGCACCGCTCTGCTGTTGATTAAAGGCTTAGGCTCGATCGTCTCTGGAAGCTGTATGACTGTCGGTTTCGCTGCGCTGGCGGCTCCCTGACTGGCAAACAAAGATTGGTCCTTTAGCTGCTGTTTGCGTTGCTCCTTGCTCTGTTGCTGAAGCGTGTTGTACTCCAGCACGCTTGCGATTGCTAACGGAAGGAGCGCCGTTGGTAGAACCGCCTTTAGCAGCCAGCGTCGGAGGCTAGATCTTCTCCGGTGTACTTGTTTTGAGCTTTGCGAAGCAGCCTCGATCGTCGGAGAAACGCTGTGTGGATTCTGGCTACTGCCATCGTGTGCATTGCTCTGTTGAGACATCAATGATGAGCGGGAACTGAGACTAGTTCGCTTAGTTCGCTCTTGATAACCGCGGTCATCAGCAATGTTTTTTAAATCAACCACGAGAAAGCTCCAAACTAATTGTGAACGTGAAACATTGGTGACTCATTCAGCATGAGTAACCGACAAGCACCTCAGAAGCAGGACAAGTGCTGCTTCAAGCTGTGCTAGAGATAGCGATTTGAAGCTAGACCAGTATCTGTGTTGTGTTCAAATACGGACTCTCAACACAAGGTACTGATCTATCAGTCATGTTTTGTTGCGCAGGCTAGAGAGCATTTGCCTACAGGCTTTGCAAGCTGCGGTAGAGGCTCCCCCGGTCAATAATTCGAGACCGGCAGGACCTCCTACTGCGGTTCCTGCCTGAACCATTTCAGCTACTACATAAGCGACACAATCATCAAAATCAGCTAGTGAGTGCGGATGATCATCTCTCCAAGCTTCAGCAACAAAGCGTGCAAGCTTCTCAAATTCACGCTCAAACTCGATCGCGGGTACTCCCACACGATGTATGAAGGCAGGCGTTTGAGTGTTTGAATGTCTGTAAGTAGGCTCAGAATTATTGAGAGAACTCATGGTGATGAAACTTGAAGCTGCTTGTTGAACCAACCAATGAAGCTGACCTGCTTCACAGCAGGTCTCAATTAAACTTCACTGAAACGATAAATTTATCCAAAAAGTAACTATAGCTTGCCTGCCCTCAATGGGTCGCTTGGCTATGACGATAGTTACAGTGGCAATGCACCGTCCTGGAATAGGCTGACTCTTCTCGAGAACAAAGCCTTAGGTAGAGCTTACAATACACACCCATTCAATGTTGCTGCTGTACTGGTACAGGTTGATGCTTGTATAAAAATGTACAGGCGTAAAGCAGCAACATTGGACCATAATCAATCTCTAAATGAGATGCAACACGCGCGTTACAATTCGATACTATTGTGAATTGCGCTCGTAGAGCGGATTCCTGCGTTAAGCTTCATGAGAACTTCAAGAACTTCCTTTCTAAGTAAAGATACGGGAATGAGCCGTATAAAAACAACAGAACGACGTCTCTGAGTTTTGCATGGTTACTTCAGGCAGTACTTTAGAGTGACAGAAATGCTACTGCTTTTACAACCGAAAAATAGCTCTATTTGGCGAAAATCTCTCAGGGTTTTTGCTGATAAAAGCTGTTGACTCATGCGCAAAAGTAGCCTTCTTTGCCATTATGATCGGCAGAAGTCGTGCCAGAGGATCGTTCATTGTCCACACCAGAAATCCTGAATGACTGGCAGAATCGCTTCGTTCCAATTGCCAGAGGAGCTAGCCCAAATCATTGAATGTCGAGCTGCTGAGTTTAGGCTAGAACCGAGTGTTCTAGTAACAGAAATGTTGAACCAAGTGCCGGGGCGGTTATCGCTGCTAACGACTAGGGCAGATAATACAGCAGCCATTGAGTACGAGAATTGTTTAGCCGTTCAGTAGTTCCTTGCTCGTAACATCACCGATCGTAAATAGGCAGCGGCAAAAATTCGATCGCTGAGTTTAACGCTAATTCAGCAAACAAGAAGCGCTATATCTGCAAAGATGGTCAGCTAAAATGCGTTAAATCAACAGTTCTGGCGTTCTACAACCCACGAGAGTCTGTGCTGTCTGTCGAAGCAATCGAAGAGCTGGAATTCATTGCTCCTTGAACTCAACGGCGAACTCAACTGGTGCGGAAGAGCGCATTAGAACTAATACACCCGCCCTTTCCAGGCTCCGCCGCGTCCTTGCCAGTGGCGAATTGCCGAGTCGATCGTCATCAGCGTGTACAGAAACGCGATCGCGGGCAGGCAAAACGCAAACGCGGGCGAGCACTTGTAGAACCGCACGCTAGGAAAATACATCAGCGTCATTAGCAGCCACGTGACCAGTCCAAGAAGCGCGATCGTCCCGTG
>NZ_JACJPG010000223.1 GCF_014695955.1 Leptolyngbya sp. FACHB-36
CGCTTTCCCCACTCCCGAATTTACAGCGCTCAATCTCACCATCGGGTATATACTCTTAACGCCCTTCTTCAGGGATCGTCACTCACAGTTTGAGCGCTGCTTAACCGATGATGAAACTAATCCGCCAGAATCGCGTCAGGCTTCTGTACAGTCAGGTTCTATCCATCCGTCTGTGGAGCTGCGAGGGCTGCTTCGCTTGGCGGCTGCGCTACATCGCCTGCATGGAGGTGAGTCGGGTCTAACCGCTGCAAAACTAACCGGATTTCTCGGTTGAGGGTGCGGAGGTGTTGAAGGACTCGATGGCACGGCAGGCTGGTGAAGCATCGATCGGGTGCATGCTACCAGAGGAGCTGAATGGGAAGACTAACCCTGCTCCCCTTGCTTACGGGTCGCGGTTCACAATTCAAAAACCGCTAATCCCATCACAAAGTGTTGTGTTTGTCTACGTGCTTCGCTCATGGACTTGGCGTTTAATGGCGTCAGGCTTCCTTGTGGGCAACCGATCTGGTGTGTGAGGAGAACATAGGTTGTGAAATTGTCCTGGCTGTTGTCCAGCTTCCTGAGAACCCAACGAGAAACCGTGAAACACCTTCCTTACTCCCTGCTGGTGGCAGCGCCGCTACTGTTGTTATCTTCTCCTGCTCACGCCGCTGGAATTCAGTCGTGGCGATTCGATGCCGCTCAAAATCGGTTGGAATTTACGACGGACGGAGACGTTCAGCCCAAAGCACAACTCATCGCCGATCCCACCCGACTGGTGATTGACCTCCCTGGCATTGTGCTCGGACGCCCTGCTTTTACCGAATCAGTCGGCGGAACCATTCGCTCAGTCCGCATTGGGCAGTTCGATCGTGGCACGACGCGCGTGGTTATAGAACTAGCACCGGGCTACACGATCGACCCTGATCGAGTGACGTTCCGTGGCATTACGGCGCGGCAGTGGACCGTGCAGTTGCCGACGCCAATGCCAATGCCAATCGCTGCGACACCGCCTTCTACTCCGCCTTCTACACCCGATAATTCAACTGTCGTTCCAACTACGCCGACTCCACCGCCTGTAGGCACGACGATCGATCCGCGTCCCCCGGTTCCCTCGACGCTGCCGCCGCTGTTTAAGCCTGCCACGATCGAGGCGATCGAGCTAACGGGTGGCGGCACTCAGCTTTTGATTCGGGCAAGTCAGACGTTGCGCTACTCTACTGGCTGGGATCGCGCCACGGGTGCCTATCGGCTGTCAATTAGCTCAGCGAAGCTTGCCAGCAACGTTAAAGGACCGCAGTTCAATTCCAGCAGTCCAATTCGGAGCTTGCGGCTGCGTCAGGAAGACGCAAACACGGTCGTGATCCTGATTCAACCTGCCGCAGGCATCCGCATCGCAGAACCCAATCTGCTGGGGCAGACCCTAGCGTTGCAGCTTCAGTCGAGCCGTTCGGCGGTCGCACCCACTGCGCCGATCGCCACCATTCCCGTTCCGGCTGCTCCCCGCCCAACCTATCCAGTACCGCCGCGTCCGACTGCACCCAGTCCGATTAATCCGCGCGTTCCCAACGG
>NZ_JACJPG010000224.1 GCF_014695955.1 Leptolyngbya sp. FACHB-36
TCGGGAGGCACATCCAGTGCTTCACTCACCGCCGAGCAAAACTCCCGCGCAAATGGATCGGGATAGCGGCGTAGCCACTCTCCATCGAGAGTCCGCAGCACCGCCATCGCCTCAGGCGACGGCGGGTAGGGGTTCTCGTTTGTGTTTAGCTTGATGATGCGGGTTCCCGGTTTAGGTTGTTCACCAGGAATGTAACCCGTCATTGCCTCGATCGCGGGGCGGAAGTAGCTCATGGGCAGAGATCAGTAACTATCCAGAAACTTTAACTATCCAGACACTTATTGTAAGACACAGCGATTATCGGGACTAATCCCTAGATTGCCGCAGCGCCTCAATAATTTGCACATTCGCCTTGGGGAACGGGAACTGGTCCAGCTCTGCCAGCGTAACCCAGCGGATTTCGTCACACTCGATCGGCTGCGGCTCTCCGCTGAGATGGCGGCAGTGATGCACTTCCAGCGTGACGCGGAAGTGGCTGTAGGTGTGGTCCACGGTGGTGAGGCGATCGCCGACCTCCACGTCGATGCCCAATTCCTCCTGAATCTCGCGCCGGATGCAGTCCGGAATAGTTTCGCCCGCTTCCACCTTGCCACCGGGAAACTCCCATAGCCCGCCAAGCAAGCCTTCCGGGCGGCGGCGATCGATCAAAATTTGTCCCTGATCGTTCCAGATAACGGCTACACCAATCAGTTTGTGGGGCAGCGGAGCACGTGCTTCAGACATAGGCAGCTCGGATTGAATGCCTAAATTGTACGCTTGACACTGCCGATTCCACGGGCAGAGCAAACAGGCAGGCTGGTGAGGTGTGCAAATCGTTGCGCCCAAATCCATCAGCGCTTGATTAAAATCGCGTGGCTGCTGCGGGTCCAGCAGCGACTCTGATACCTGCCACAGACGCGGCATTGCCTTAGCCGGAGGCACCGGAAGCGCGACTAGACGCGCCAGCACGCGCTTAACGTTGCCATCCAGAATCGGCACAGCACGATCGAACGCTGCCGACAGAATGCCACCTGCTGTGGTGCGTCCAATTCCCGGAAGTGCGATCGTTGCTTCTAAGTCGTTCGGAAATTCGCCGTTGTGTTGACCGACCAGCTGCTGCGCAGCGTGATGCAAATTACGAGCACGGGCGTAGTAGCCCAATCCCTGCCATGTTTTGAGCACTTGCTGCTGTGTAGCGCTGGCTAAATCTCGAATTGTAGGAAACGTCGCCAGCCAGCGGTGATAGTAGGGAATTACGGTCTTCACCTGAGTCTGCTGAAGCATAATCTCCGACACCCAAATAGTGTAGGGATCGCGGCTGTGTCGCCACGGCAGATCGCGCCCAAATTGCCGATACCAGTCCAGCAGTGACGATCGCAGTTCCTCAACAGCAAAATTCGGCAAGCAATTAGCATCGCTCGCCGAACTCGTCAATTTTTGCTGGCTACGGTTAGATTTTGGAGTTGCTCGACCCATACCTCAGTCCAAAATCTAAGCCTCAAGCAGGCAGCGACTAGCCATCAGCTAACCTAAACTTGCTCTTCTGTCGTCGTAATAGACTGCTCAAAGGTCAGGCGCTGCTCGGCATTACGCAGGAAGTAGCCACTCATCATGGCAGACGCCAACAGACGACCTAAACTTTCGCGGCTCGTTGTGATCGCCACGTCAAAGTTCTCAGATGGCAAAGCGCCAAGTAATCCAATAATATTGCGCTCCATCACTTGAAACGCTTCTTGAGACGTCGGGCGAGACAGTTGGGCGATCGTCTCTGGGCTGAGGGATTGGACATAGTTCCACAACTGGTTGCTGGACTCTGCCCCGCTGAAAAATTCTGTCGATCGAGAGGAGTTATTCACGCTGGGAACCTCAATCAGAACTACGTATCAATGCATCTATGAACTAATGTATCAACTTAGGCAGAGATACGGAGTGAGTAGAACCGTACTCACCCTGACGGATTGCCTTACCGCCGGATGCTGCGCGGATCGAGCGCATCGCGCAAACCATCTCCCAGCAGGTTAAACGCCAACACGGTCAGAATAATTAGCAGCGCAGGGGGCCAAATTAGCCACGGTTGCAGCACCAGAATCGACGCATTGGTCGCCAGCGACAGCATGTTGCCCCAAGAAGGGTCGGGCTGCTGAATTCCCAGTCCAATCAAGCTCAGCACCGATTCCGCCACAATGAAGTCTGGAATCGACAGCGTCGCTGAAATAATGATGTAAGTTGCCGTCTGGGGCAGCACATGGCGAACGATGATGTACAGCGCCTTGCCCCCCATCGCCCGCGCTGCCTGAACGAACTCGCGCTCTTTGATCGATAGCACCTGCCCGCGAATCACCCGCGCCAGTCCTGCCCAGCGAATAAACGACGTGATTAGAATGATCAGCAAAAACCGCTGAGCGCTGCTTAATCCCGGAGGCAGCACCGCCGCCAGCGCGACCAGCAGATAAATACTGGGAATCGTCATCAGCACTTCTACCAAGCGCATCAGAACGGTATCGGCAACGCCGCCAAAGTAGCCAGAAATGCCACCCACCAGCATTCCTAGCGGAAACGAAATCACAATCCCCACTAAGCCAATACTGAGGCTGACGCGTCCGCCAAACAGTAATCGGGTGAACTGGTCCCGCGCTTGCTCATCGGTGCCCAGTAGATTGATCGTTCCTGGTCCATCCGTGCCAAACAGGTGCAATCTGGCAGGAATGCCGCCAAATAGCTCTACCTCGTCGAATCGAGGATCGCTCCACGACAGCTTTGTCGGCAGTGGCAGTTTAAGCTGGAGCAGGCGATACTCTGGACCTTGGACAAACAGCCGCAGCGGTGAAGGCTTCGATCGATCAACAATCAGTTGACGATCGCCCGTGTTCAAATCCACCGGACCCTGCGTGGTTGGGTAAACGTGCGGACCAATGAACTGTCCCTGCTGATTGACCCAGTGAATCTGCGTCGGCGGCAACAGCGCCCCGTCTGGCTGAGAGGCGTAGGGATCGTAGGGCGCGACAAATTCAGCAGCAATCACTGCAAGATAAAATACCACCAGCAGCAGTCCGCCGAATTTCGCCAGAGGATTCTTTTTGAGCCGTTGCCACCAGTTCATAGGTACGCATTGAATAGAGATTCCCCATTATGCCGCGATCGAGCGGCGCTTAGCTGTGGCATCTGCTGCAAACCTTGCTCTGAGGTGCACTGTCGCCGTCAAGCGTAGTAAACTGTGAACAAATGTAAATCAGGAGCAGCTGTTGGCTGATAGCTCCTTCCCGCTGCTGTTACAGGTGATGATCGATGACTCAATCTCAAACTCCCCTTCAACCCACTGTCACTCCAAAGCTGAGCCAGCCAAAGTTTGGCTTTAACGACTATGCCGAGCGGCTGAATGGTCGCGCCGCCATGATTGGATTTGCGCTACTGCTGGCGATCGAGTACATCACCGATCAAGGGCTACTCGCGTGGCTCGGCTTGCGGTAGAACGCGAACGCGAGCGTATTTCAAGCCGTTAACGCCTTGAAGTGGCTGCACCTTACCCCGCTCGATCGACGTGTCAACCCAACCTTCGCGGGCAAGGTAGCGGAAATACGCCTCGTACTCCGCCCACTCTTCCTCGGTGCTGTAAACCAACGTCAGCATTCCGGGCTGAGTGATGCGCGCCTTGGTCTGATCGTCCAGCGCCTTATCGATGCGTTTTTTGACAATTTCGTAGCGCATGTCGCG
>NZ_JACJPG010000225.1 GCF_014695955.1 Leptolyngbya sp. FACHB-36
GCGCCAAAGGGTTCATCCATTAACAGCATCTTGGGTTCTGAGGCAAGGGCACGGGCGATCGCAACACGCTGCTTCATGCCGCCTGATAGCTCTTTTGGTAGCGACTTAGCGAAACTAGTCAGTCCCACCACGTTCAGATACATGCTGGCTTTCTCGCGGCGCTGCTTTTTGGGTACACCTTGAAGCTTCAGTCCAAATTCTGTGTTTTCCTGCACGCTCATCCAGGGAAATAGCGTGTAGTGCTGAAACACCATGCCGCGATCGGGTCCCGGTCCGGTCACGTGCTTGCCATCGACTTTGACTTCTCCCTGAGTCGGCATATCTAGCCCAGCAATTTGCCGCAGCAGCGTAGATTTACCAGACCCTGACGCTCCTACCGCACAGACAAATTCACCACGCTGGATGCCCATAGTGATGTCCCGCAGGACAACTAATGGTCCACTCTTAGTGGTGAAGTGCTTATGCAGGTTGTTGATTTGTACAAACATATGTGGACCCTTTAATTTGCGATAGGTGTATGAAATGTGAAGTTACTAGCAACGAATTTGTGATTTGCGGCTAGTCGATCGCCCGTATGAGTATCTAGTGATGACTAACCACAAATCACGAACAGCCAAATTAGCGCTTCTGAGCCGCCCACTTACAGGAAACTCGCAGCAGATATTGAAATAGCAAATCGAACGTTAGACCGATAACGCCAATGACGATCAGCCCAACAAAAATCTCGTCCGTTTTGAGGAATCGACCTGCGACGCTGATTCGCCGTCCCAGTCCCTCCGTTGCCGCAATCAGTTCAGACACAATCACCAGTTGCCAAGCGGCTGCCAAATTAATTCGGCAGGCATCAAGGATACCGGGCAGCACATGAGGAAAGATAACCTGAAGCAGCGTTTGAAGGCGATCGCCCCCTAATGTATAGGTAGCTTCGATCAGATCCTTCGGCACAAACTTCACCGTATCCATCACCATTAGCGCGTTGAAAAAGAACACCCCAATGAAGATCAGCGACACTTTTGGTCCCTCTCCGATGCCCATATACAGAATCAGCAGCGGAATGAAGGCTGGGGCAGGCATATAACGCATCAGCCCGAACACTGGTTCCAACAGAGCGCGAATGCTGGCAAAGCTGCCCATCAGCACGCCGACTGGAATCGCGCAAAGGGCAGCTAAGCCGAAGCCAACCCCAACTCGCCACAAACTAGCCACCGTGTCAATCTGAAGCTCTCCAGTGCTCCAGAGCCGCTGGAATGCCTCTAACACATTCGCGGGAGACGGTAGAAATTTGGGATCGACGGAACCCACTGTAGTAATCAGCCACCACAGCAGCAGCGGCACGCCGATCGAGGCTGCCATCAGCCCCCAATTCAACGGTTTTGGAATGTCTTCAGCGAGCCGCCAGAAGACGGTTGGCTGAAGCGTTTTAGCGGGAGCAGGAACGCTGGTTGCGCTGAGCGAATTAGTACGCTGGCTCATGGTTTGCGTGGGAGAAGGAACAGCTCGGTTAGGACTTTTTAGCTTTAGCGGCGTAAGCTTTGACGAAGCGATCGTCAAATATCTTGCTGAGATCCGGTTTGGATTTCGCGAGTCCCACCTCCGTTAAAAAGTTCGACATCAGGTTTGCCGCATACGAGAGCGAGGTCATGTCGTTACCCGGTTTAAACGCTTTCAGGTTGTCTTCAACTGTGAAAATCTTGGTGCCAGCCGCGTATTCCTTGTACTCCGCCACAGAAACTCCGGCTCGCTTTGCCATGATTTCCGTAGCTCGGTCAGGGTTTGCCTTCATGTAATCCAGCGTGGCGAACCAAGAATCAACCATTGCCTGTACGCGATCGGGATTCTCGTTGACAAACTTACGCGTGAACACTAAGTGGTCGGGAATTGCGCCCGGAAACTCCTTGGAGGAAAACAGTTCTTTGCTGCCGGGACGCTTGAGCGCTTGCGTCGTGAAGGGGGCAAATACTCCCACAGCATCCACCTGTCCCGCTACAAAAGCCGCTGCGGCTTTTCCAGTCTCTAGCGGTTGAAACTGAATGTCTTTGGGATCCAGACCTGCTTTTCTCAATCCCAAAAGCAGCAGGAAGTGATCGACCGTTCCTTCTTCTGCGGCAACTTTCTTGCCCTTGAGATCGGCGATCGAATTAATGCCGTCCCGGACAATGATCTTGTCGTTTCCAGTAGAGTTATCGTTAACCAGCACTACGACCTGATCGCCACCGCTAGCCACCGCGCTAATTGTGTCATTCAGCGTTTGAGAGTTTGCGTCAATCTGTCCTGCGGTCAGCGTGTTGATCGATTCCAAATAGCCGTCAAACCACTTCAAATCAACCGCGACGTTATTTTTCTCTAGTATTTTTTCGTCTTGTGCTACTTGCCAGGGAAACCAACCGGGCCAAGCGCTGAATCCCAGACGGACAGTCGTTCCACCTGCCGTTGAGGCGCTATTGGCGGTTGTAGACATCTGGCTAGCTGGGTTCGTGCAGCTAACAATCAGCACGAGACTGACTAAAAATAGTCCAAGGTAGGTAAACAGAGATCGAAGCTTCATCATGTTGTCTTGCAACAGGCAATAAGAGGTTGTCGGGAGCAGTTTATGCTCATCATGAAGAAAAACTTATCTAGGGCAGGTACTCTAACGGAGTGGTCCAGATAAGTAGTAGATGCGACGGACGCACGAACTTCTAGCGGTTCGTTGGAGCCACAACTCGATCGCGCCCAGTCGATTTGCCGGATTAAGCAACGATCGACGATTAATCCTGAAACCAAAGTAGCGTCAACCGCATCAGCAAGCGAGAGATATAAAGGGGTCATGAAGAATCACTCATGTGACTGATTCACTCCTCCCGGGCTTTTGTCCCGCCGTGTAGCTGCTGACTAGCTCATCAAAAACTTTCTAGCAAGCTTGCCTCCCTTGGACCAGTCACTTCAGCTGCATTGCTTAAGCCGGAACCCTAGAGGCTACTTAATTGGTTTGTTGTATCCCTTGCCAACGTACTACTCCAGCCTCAGAAAAAATGTATTGATTCTATCCGTTTGGCTAAATTGTCAGCAGTTCTTAGCCTTGCAATTCTGCGACTGCCGTAGTTCCGTGCCATCAGAAGGCTTAATCTTCTAGTCGATCGCTTAAGCTGCCCCCGCTTCCAAAAAAGCAACGCTCACTCCCGTTGGGAGTGAGCGTCACGAGTTCTGTGAGTGTGTCAATTAGTCTGCGATCGCCTTGGCTAGCTGTGCTACCTGCGCCTGCACCCAGGCATACCACGCCTCCAAACCCTCGCCAGTTTTAGCCGATATCGGCAGGATTGTGACGTGCGGATTCATCTGCCGCACATTTGCCTCGATTCGGCTTACATCCACGTCTACATAGGGGGCCAGATCCAGTTTGGTGATCAGCAGACAATCCGCTTCCTGGAACATGATGGGATATTTCAGCGGCTTGTCTTCGCCTTCAGTAACGCTGAGGAGGGCAACCTTCACGTGTTCGCCTACTTCGAACTCTGCCGGACATACCAAGTTTCCAACATTCTCAACCAGCACCACATCAAAACTGGTCGGGTCATACTCGTGCTCTAAGCGATGAATGCCGCCCGCGACCATTTTAGAGTCAAGGTGGCAAGAGCGTCCTGTGTTGATAGCAATTACAGGAACTCCATACTGCCGTAGGCGATCGGCGTCCAGTTCCGTCGTCATGTCGCCTTCAATCACCGCAATTTTAAGCTTGGATCGGAGTGCCGCCAGCGTTTTTTCCAGTAGCGCCGTTTTTCCGGCACCGGGGCTGCTCATGATGTTGAAACAGGTGATGCCCCATGCGTCAAAATGAGCGCGGTTGTGGTCAGCTCCTGTTTGGTTGGCGTGGAGCAAATTGATCCCTAGGGCAGCGTCGAAGGTTTGGTGCATGAGAGTGAGGAAGCGAAGAGGGCAAGAGTGAGAATTTTTAGCTGCGAGCTTCTAGCTGTTCGGAGGGGGTGGTGTATTCAATGCGATCGATCTTGAGTTCGCGTCCAGAACGGATATCGTCCATGGGCGATCGACAAGTTGGACAGGCGTATTGAATCCCGATTTCGGGGTGATATTCGTGCTGACATTGATGGCAGTAGGCAATCAATGGCGTTTCCTGAATTTGAAGTGTTGCGCTGTCCAAAAACGTGTTGCGGGTCTGCACCTCGAAGGCAAACTGCAAACTGGCGGGTTCAACACAGGTAAACCGCCCCACGATTAGGTGAACGCAGGAAATACTAGGCTGCTCCGGCTGCTCCTCCCACCAGTTCCGCAGGGTGAGAATGAGCGATTTTGTCATGTCTACTTCGTGCATACTGCTCTCTTGAGCTTTAGTGAATCAGCATTGGCTGATTCACTAAAGTAGATTAAGTAGATTACGTCCACGCTTGGTCAACTTGCATATTTGCCTCTGCATGAATGTATGCAGGTTTTTGGCGGCGGGGAAGCTGTCCAGAATATACCAAGTGCGCCATTGTGTCGCAGACGACACGAGTTGCCATTAGGGCAGTCATGTCACTGACATCGTAGGGCGGTGAGACTTCGACGACCTCAATGCCGCAGACAGGTGCGCGCTGCACGATCTTACCAAGAAGCGACAGTGCTTCACGTGGTAGCAAACCACCCGGTTCAGGCCAGCCCGTTCCAGGGACAAAGCCCGCATCAATACAGTCAATGTCAAAGCTAATCCAGACGCAGTCGGTACCATCCAGCGCCCGCTCTAGGGCAAAGTCTGCTGCCGCGTCGATTCCTCGCTCCACGATATCTGTCACGGTCAGAATGTTGGTCATCCGCTCCCGACAAACCTTGACCCCATCACGCGGTACCTGCCACCCCCCGATGCCCAACTGCACCAGATTCTTCGCAGGCGCGTTTGCCATATTGGTCGCGTGGAACCAAGGGCAGGTATGCATCCGCTCGTCTAGGTCGGTCTCCTGGGTATCGGCATGACGATCGAAGTGAATAATCCCAACTTTCTTATCGCCTAAGTGCCGACAAATTCCGCGTACCGTGGGAAAGCCGATCGAGTGGTCACCGCCAAGAATGATTGGGAAAGCACCCGAACTGAAAATATGGGCGATTCCCTTAGAAATTTGGTCAAACGATTTCTCGTTATTTGCAGGAATGGTAAAGACGTCACCCACATCACAAAGGGTGATTTGTTCACGCAAATCCACGCCCAGTTCAAAATGGTAGGGCGTGTAGAGCGCTGAAATGCGACGAATGCCTTGAGGTCCGAAGCGGGTACCCGGACGGTAGGTCGTGCCGCAGTCGTGAGGCACACCCACGATCGCCACATCATACTCTCCCACGCGCCGGACATCTTCTAGGTAGGGCGCTTTCATAAACGTGTTAATGCCCGCAAAGTGGGGTAGTTCCCCGCGCGAAAACGTGGGAATGCGGCGATCCCGAATGCTGTCGGCTGCCTCTAGCCCATATTCCAACCCCCGCGTCACTTCCTGCTGCCATCCAGTCATCGGCAGCCGCGCTTCTAGCTCTAAGGCGCGGTCGCCCTGGCTGGTCGGGGGTTGAGGAGTCGAATCTGGACTCTGAAATAAGGGATTATCAGTCATCTGAATTACTCAACTCACTAGATGGAATTCAATAGAAGAAGCCCGGAAGCAATGAAAAAACCAACGCGCTGCGGTTTAATCATGTCTCCCGGGCTTTTGTCCCGCCGTGTAGCTGCCACTAAGCTTTGCTGCAAAACTTGAGTTAGCTCGCCTCTCTCGGACCAGCCATTCGAGCGTCCTCTGCTCAAATCGGAACCCTAGAGGCTGTTTATTTGCTTCAAAACGCTACCACTCACCTTACAGCAAAAGTGTATTCGTTTTACCTTTATCGATCGACGCAGCAGACGGCTAGCTTCTTTGCTCCGCACAACTGCTTCATTAAGCCACCTGAGTGGAGTACGCAGAACCTTATTCGACAGTCCTTGCGTCGGCTTCTACAATTTAGAAATAAACGACACGAATACTATGAACCACTGTGATCTACGTGGTCTCAACGGTGTCAAATCTGAGAGTCTGAGGCTTAAGCAACGTCGGAGTGCGATCGATCCAGCAGCGCCACGGCGTGAGTTTCTACCGAGCTAGCCCCTGCGACTTCAAGTGCAGTACTAGCAAGCTGGCAGAGCACTTCGTGATTGAGAACCTTACCAATTAAGATGACAACCCGTCCGCGCTGATTGATTCGCAACTGGTCAAGGTAGGCACCTGGAAATCGCTGACGGAACGTTCGCTCAACCCGCTTTGCTAGCCCGTTGTGATCATACTCACCATTCAATCCGACCCGTTCCGGTGGGATTGTAGTGAAAAAGCAGGGAACACTATTTTCAGTAAGGTTCTCAACCTGCTTCGGCATTCCAGCTTGAGACTGTGCGTTCCGATCCTTCTCCAACGACTGGCAGTGCACCAAAAACCCCATGACGATTTCCCCTTAATTGACTGGACCAGTGAAAGGCAGCGCCCCTACAGTAATGTACCGTAATGCCACAATCGATTGATGTTACGAAAGCGTCCTAAAGCTCATCGATCGAATATCATATCGCAATATCTTTATCTTTATTTAATAACCTAGAAGCCTGTCTGTACTGTAGACAACACAGGGCAAGATTTGGTTCCCCTTAGGCAAAAATGAAGCTCAGTCCTGTAACTGAGCTTCATTTCATAGTCGTTGGCGTTAGAGACCCAACTGGTTGCCACGTCTGTACTGAAGGTACGCAGCTACAAACAAACCAGCCAGCGTCACCGGAATTAAACCAAGCACAATGCCGTCAAGGATGGGTTCTATCAAGTGAAGTCTCCTTAATCTCTTAGATAATGCGTAACGTTTTGCCACTTCTCATGGTACAAGCTCTAGTCGGAAAACAACAGCGGCACACCAGGGGCACGGACAGCAAATTGCAAAGTTATCTAAAGTGGCTTTAAACTAAAATAAAGATAAAAGTTGATCCGTTTCCTGCGACACGTAACTTCATTACTGTTTTAGTAAAAGCGTTTGAATAACCAGCTTGTTACCGACGAGAACTTAGTGCTGCAGGTCGCTTTAACGATTTTGGCGATCGCACTTGCTGTCCTACTCGTGCTGCTGGGCGTCCACCGGTTCCAGCACTCTGATCCTTACGTGCGTAATGTTCTGTCGTTAAACGGTGATCCCGTTCTCGGGCACGCAATTTTCCAGATGAACTGCGCAGGCTGCCACGGTATTGAAGCAGAAGGTCGGGTGGGACCAAGTTTGCGCGATGTCTCCGCTCGTAAGTCGCGCGTCAGCCTAATTCATCAAGTCATCAGCGGGCAGACACCGCCAATGCCACAGTTTCAGCCTGCGCCCCAGGAGATGGCAGACCTGCTGAGCTACTTAGAAAGTCTTTAGTCGTTCTGTCATAAGATCACATTGAGCCTGAGGTAGGTTAAAGGCACTGTCTGCGATGGAACGATTGCCTATCCATGAACGTCGGTCCTTTAGATAAGACCAGTCAGCCTGCTGACGACGGGACTTAAATTCCGAATTAAACTAGTTAAAACGACTTCTCAGTTGAGTACCTATGACCCGTGTTTCCAGTAAAGCCTCTGATAACGAACCGCCTCGTCAATCGTCTGAGAATCCGGTTGTTGAAGTGCTCAAAACGATCGGTTTGAGCGCGGTGTTAGCCTTTGGTATCCGGACGTTCGTTGCCGAGGCTCGCTACATTCCTTCTGGTTCCATGCTGCCAACGCTGCAAGTTAACGATCGCCTCATCGTGGACAAAATTGGTTACCACTTCAAGACTCCACAGCGGGGCGATATTGTTGTATTCTCGCCGACTGATGCGTTGCAAAAGCAGAATTTTCACGACGCGTTTATCAAGCGAGTGATTGGCTTGCCTGGCGAGAAGGTGCAGGTAAAAGCTGGACGGGTCTACATTAATGACCAAGCGTTGAGAGAGAACTACGTTGCTGATGCAGCGCAGTATGAGTATGGTCCAGTGACGGTACCGGACGGGTCGTATCTCGTGCTGGGCGACAACCGCAACAATAGCTATGACAGCCACTACTGGGGATTTGTCCCTCGCGATCGCATTATTGGTCGTGCGGTAGTGCGGTTTTGGCCCGTCGACCGCGTGGGCGAAATTGTCCCGGACCCAGCTTATAGTCCCTAGCTTTTAGTTACAGATAGATTACGTTTGATCGTCGTGCCTTGATCATTGTGCTCAAGGACACCACGTTTTGATTACCCGGCCCACAACTGGTTGTCCCAGCCATGGAGTGTTGCTGGAGTGACAGTGGAGCGACTGTGCCTCCACCGCCCACATCTGCTGTGGATTGAATAGCGTTAGCTCAGCGGGTTGATTGGGCGCGATCGCTGCCGGACCTTGCTGTTGTAAACACCTTGCAGGGTCAGTGCTAAGGCGACGCCATAGCTCGAGCGCAGACCATCTTCCCGATTGGACAAAGGTATGCCACAGCAACGGCAGGGCAAGCTCTAGACCAATTGCGCCCGGTGGAGCTTCAGCAAAAGCAACCGTCTTTTCTTCATACGTGTAGGGTGTATGGTCAATGGCGATCGCATCAATCACACCCTCCTGCACCGCTTGAATTAGCGCGAGGCGATCCGAGGGAGTTCCCAACGGCGGATCGAGGCGCAGATTTGGGTCATAGCTGCCCAAAGCGTTCGTATCTAGCAGTAAATGCATCCAGGTTGCACTAGCAGTAACAGGTAACCCGCGTGCTTTAGCGCTGCGAATTAGCTCTACACCGCGAGCAGTAGAGAGTTTCATCAGGTGAACAGGCGTGCCTGTGGCTTCGATGCACTCCAATAAACCTGCCAGCGGCAACGTTTCCGCGATCGCAGGAATTCCGGGTAAGCCAAACCGAATCGAGTCCGCTCCTTCGCGCACGACACCATTGCCGCCCAGAACAGGTTCGCACGCCCACAGCGCCACTGGTTTGTTCAGCGATCGCAGATACTCCAACAGTCGCCGCACCAGTGCTAAATTCGTCAGCGGTTTGCCATCTGCAAACCCAATAATATCTAGGGCAGCAAGCTCTGCCAGTTCCGTCATCTGCTGACCATGAGTTGCGATCGTGAGGGCAGCCCAAATGTAAAGGTGAGGACCGTAACGATCGCGCTGCAAATCATGCAGCCAAGCAATGCTCGCAGGATTATCCAGAGCAGGAACCGTGTCAGGTAGAATCGCTAAGCGAGTAAACCCACCTGCCCTTGCGCTTTGCAGCAGTGATGCCAGGGTTTCTCGCTCCTCAAATCCAGGCTCTCCAGAATGGCTATAGAGATCTACCAGTCCGGGTCCAAGCACCCAACCGCGACAGTCTTGCAC
>NZ_JACJPG010000226.1 GCF_014695955.1 Leptolyngbya sp. FACHB-36
CATTCTACTGAGAAAGTTTGAGGAACATTACAAAGAGCAGGACGCTGGACAGGATAAGCACTTACAGCGGTTTAAATCCAGGTTGCTTTGGAAACTCAATCACATTATTGCCTCGTTTTGAGGGGTTTGAAGCTGGTTGTTCGAACTCGCTTAGCACTTGCCTGACTTGATCTGCCACGATCGGGTCGGGGTCAGTTTTCAGCATCGGCAATAACTGGCGCAGAGCACGGGGCGATGCCATTCTGAGATACTCCAGCACGGCTTCCCGCACAAAGCCCTTAGGATGCCGCAGGCAGGCGAGCGTTTGTTCGGCAGTGAGCCGCCAACGCATCTGCCGAGCCAAGTGAAAGCAGCACGCTAGCGACCAGTCTGACAGAAAATGCCGCAGATCCAGCAGATGCCGCAGGCGATCGCTGGGGTCTAACGCCTCGTAGCTCACTAAGTCTCCCAGGCTTTGCAATTTTTCTCGCAGCGATCCCGCATCCAGAATGCTCAACAGCGCTCGCTTGCTGGGAACGTCGATCGTATTGTCAAGAATTTCCAGTCCTTGCGCAATGTTGCTCTTAGAACTTGACTGGAGGCTAAACGCCGCTGCCTTGATTGCCTCAATCGGGTACAGCAGCCGCATCAAGATAAACAGTCGCTCATTGGCGTCAACTTGCATGTCTTGCAGCGATCGTTGCAGCAGTTCCGCTTCTCGACAATCCAAATCTCGCGCAGCCAGATCCAGTGAGGCAGCGTAGGTTTGTCCAATAAACATAATTTCTTGATCGATCAGCCGCTCAACGCCGCTGCGCCCCATCCGCTCTAGCACGCTTTCAATCCCAATTTCTTCTGGCATCTCTAGCAGAATCTTCAGAATATTACGGCGGGTAGTGCCCCAAGCAGTCATGAGTCTAGAGATTAAGGCATCAAGCGCCTCGTCGGTGCCAATTTGCCCGATCGTCTTCCAAGCGTGCAGACGGACCACTTCAGGCTTGTAGACATCATCGGCTAGCTCCAACAGCATTGGCAGCGCTTCGTTTTCCAGACGCACTAAGGCTTTCATCGCATCGTCGCGCGTGGATTTGTAGTGCAGACCTTTCAGTAGCGACGGATAAAACTCTTCTAAATGTGTGGCAGCGATCGCCTCCAGTAGCGCCCGCCGCACCCGCAGCGACTCATCCTGAAGCAAATTGGGAATGTACAGCCGTAGGGCTTGCAGATACACGGCTTCCCCTAGCGCCCGACAGCCCATGATGCGCTCCCACTCGCTTTTGTGGGTTAGCATCCGCCGCAGCGTATTGGTTGCTTCCGCCTTTTGGGTAGGGTTTCCCCGCCGCAGCATCAGCGAGGCTGCCGTTCCCCGTACTTCCGCGTCTACTTCCGGGCGCAAGTACGGTTTTAGCTGCCGAATATCGGGGTCTTCCTCAGTCAGCCAAACATAGCGGAGGGCAACTGCCAGAACGTCTGCTGTTGGAGAGTGATTGATTAACGCTTGCACCTGAGCCAGATAAGCTGGATTTGGATGCAGTAGCATTTTGTCCAGACTCAGCCGTTGCAGCGAGGGCGTCAGTTTTTCTAACAGCGGTGCCAACACTTCTCCCGCATTTTTGGGATCCAATCGGCTGAGTAGCTCAATGCACGAGGCTTTGTGCGCTTCGGTGCCGGACTGATCCAGCGCCTCAACCACGGCCCGCTTCAGCTCCAGCAAATCCACATCGCCTTTAAGCTGCCCCCGCTCAGCGCTGATCACCAGCAAGCCGACGTATTTGGCTCGCAGCAGCGAAATAACCAGCACCCAAATCAGCGCCAGCACCACGATCGCGGGCAGAAGCCAACTCAAGCTCTGGGTGCCAAACGTGGTGTTTCGACTCAGCCAGACCAAGCTCAGCAGCGCTAGCCCAGTTGCTCCGGTAGAGAGCGGGTCAGCGATTCCGCGCACAACTGCCTGAATCCGACCACGCACGGCAGCAGGAATCGGCTGAAACAGCACCGGACCCACGCTAGCAAACAGGGTGTAGTGGAATAGCTCATCGAGAAACTTGAGCAGTACGAGGCTGACGAACAAGGCACTTCCCCAGGACAGCCCCGCGATCGTCATTGACACCACTCCTAAGATCCCAATGACGCCGGGTAGCAGCACGGCAGCCGCAAACACGCCTGCTCGCTCAATGACGCGGCTGGAAGCTAACCACTGCATCGCCAACTCAAACACGCCTAGCACGCCGTTAAACACGCCCAAAAAGGCAGCAATTTCGTCTTTCGATCGCTGCTGCTGCAACTGGCTGAGGAACTGGAAGTCCACCAGCAGAAACACGACCTGCGCCAAAATAAAAAACGCAAACAGCAGCAGTACGTAGCGCTTCAGCGGTCCCTGTACGCGACGATTGATGAAATCGGGCGATCGGTCCTCATTGAGGCGGCGGCGAAAGTCTGGAAAGAATTGGCGATAGGCGCGACTGAGGTAGAACAAAATGCCAGCGCCGATCGTCATCATGATGCACGCTAGCAGCACCACGTTCTTTAGCCCGACTGTACCAATTAGCACTGTAAGAGAAAAGCCGCTGATCACATCCGCTACCAGAATGCCGCTGCTGATCAGCGGATAGGTACGCTTAATCTCTCGAATGTTGAATAGCTGGTTGGCAGTAATCGACGTGTTGAGATCGTTGAGGACGTAGATTGCCTCTAGCCACAGCCGCATCAGAAACACGGTTATGCCCGCCAAGCTGAGTTCCCAAACCTTAATTGGAACAACCGTTTCTGCTTCGACTCCCATCCAGAACAGCAGCAGCGGAGCCGCCATCAGCAGGGCAATGCTGACCGTGACCCGTCGCAAAGGTAGGAGCTTTTGCAGTTGCGAGTACAGAAAGCCCAGACCTGCCCCAATTCCAGCGCTGGCGATGTAGATCCAGGGCAGACCGTCTTCAGCAGTGTAGCGATCGAGAAACAGCGCGATCGTGCTGGCTTCGAGCCACACTAGACCGATCGACGTTGTTGTATAGAACGCGAACATGAGAAACGTCCGTTCGCTCTCTTCGGGACGCAGGTTTACCCACTGGAGAAGTTGTCCACGGTTCGCTAACCACGGGTTCTTGAGTTCCATTCAGTTTGTGTTTTCGATGTCGTAGTCTGTTCCTGATGGTCTTTACATAGCGACATCAAACGAATGATGTTGCCTAAAAGACAGTCCTAAAGTGCCCAGACTGGCTTCCATTGTAGATACAGGCTGCCCTTAATCTCAGGAAATTTGCTGACGTCGATCGTTAAGTTATTAATCACGAGTGGTGAGTGCGTAAGCGTTATGAGTTACGAAGGACACGCAACTTCTGAGATTAACTGCGTAAGTGCTGACTTCAGTAAGTGCTAATTCGATGTGGTTGCATTGGACACGACTCAAACGGATTTGGGCACGATCGATTTCACAACGCTGCCTCAGTCTTCGCTACCGCCCCTCAATTGCCCGCGAACTTTTGAGCTGTGTCAACCACATTGAGTGTATTTAATGCTTCTTAAATGCTCCTGAGAGGGAATTAGGATTTTAAGGATTTTATGCGAAATAAAATAACGTTTTATATTCACTCTTTCGCTGCGTTAATAGAGTCCCCACCAAGGTAGATTCAAAGTGTTTGAAAAGCTACTACCTTAGTAGGCTGACGTTTTAAGCCTGCTCAGTCCCTCTACTTAATAGATATTAATAGACACTGAGCAAAAGAATTTAAGCAAATCCTAATCCCCTTATGCTCACATTATTAACCAGACTTTTTCGCCTGCTAGCGAGCTGGTTGAAGCGGATGAAGAAAAGCGCAGCAATTCTAACACTTGTTGCCACTACTGTCTTAGCTGGACATGCCGCCTCAGCCCAATTTGCTGATGAACCCCCTTCTCAGCCGCTCGCCTCACTCAAAACCGTATCGATTCCTGAACCCCCAAACTTAGGGCAATTTGTTAAAGACAAA
>NZ_JACJPG010000227.1 GCF_014695955.1 Leptolyngbya sp. FACHB-36
AGCGAGATCCTTGTGGCAACGACCGAACGCAAACCGATTCTCCTTGACTTCGAGAAACCCTTGGCAGATCTAGAGGCACGAATTATCCAGATTCGTGAACTTGCCGAAGAAAATGACGTCGATGTCTCTGATGAGATTCGTCAGCTTGAGGCACGCGCCGTGCAGCTTCGCCAAGAAATTTTCAGCAGTCTGTCGCCGCTGCAACGGCTTCAGGTTGCGCGCCATCCGCGCCGCCCCAGCACGCTGGATTATATCCAGGCGATTAGCGACGAATGGATGGAGCTACACGGCGATCGCGGCGGCTTAGACGATCCCGCGCTGGTTGGCGGTGTGGGGCGCCTAGCAGGGCAACCTGTGGTGATGCTTGGTCAGCAGAAGGGGCGCGATACTAAAGACAACATCGCCCGCAACTTCGGCATGGCGTCTCCCAGTGGCTATCGCAAAGCGATTCGGCTAATGGAACACGCCGATCGATTTGGAATGCCGATCCTCACCTTTATTGATACCCCTGGAGCGAACCCGAATGCCGAAAGTGAACGGCTAGGGCAGGGTGAAGCGATTGCCTATAACCTTCGGGAGATGTTTCGCTTTGAGGTGCCGATTGTTTGTACGGTAATTGGAGAAGCTGGGTCCGGCGGAGCGCTGGGCATCAGCGTCGGCGATCGCCTACTGATGTTTGAGCACTCAGTGTATTTTGTAGCCAGTCCAGAAGCCTGTGCGTCCATTCTCTGGCGTGATGCCGCAAAAGCTCCTCAAGCAGCAGACGCGCTGAAAATTACGGCTCCGGACCTAAAGCACCTAGACATCATCGACGAAATTTTGCCAGAGCCGATCGGTGGTGCCCACGCCGACCCGTTGAGAACCACCGAGATCCTGAGAGAGGCTCTCCTGCGCCATCTGAGTGAACTGACGCAGATGACGGGTCCGCAGCGGCAGGAATTGCGCTATCAGAAATTTCGGGCGATCGGAATGTTTGCAGAAGCGCCGATCTGATCAGCTTTCTTCCGCAAGCGCAAATTCTGAGTGGTATAATCATTTAGGAAATATTTGTTCACATTTCTCTTCGTGGGCGTATTTCTTCCGTCAGCGAATTGGTTTACTGCCTGTCGCTGCCCAACCGTTAGCTCCATCGCTGTGAGAGGACCCATTCTGCCTGTGCCTCTGTATAGAGGTTGTGCTTTAGGTCTTTGTACCTTGTTTTGTCAATCCATAACGTTTAAGCGCTGGGTCGAGTTTCCTCTGACTGTCTGATGAGCGACCTCGCTTAGGCTTTGCTAAGTCTTTGCGCTGCACTAATTTACAGAATTTTAGGCTATTTCATGAGTCAAGCAGAACGACGCGCCCTAATTACGGGAGCGAGTAGCGGAATTGGTCGGGCTACGGCGATCGCCTTTGCACAGGCGGGCATTCATCTAGCTCTCGTCAGCCGGACTCAATCAAAGCTAGACGCAGTGGCAGAGGAAGTGGCAGGCTACGGCGTCAAGGTGCAGGTGTATCCTGTTGACCTTGCGCAGGTGAGCCAGGTTCGTGACCAAGTCGCCAAAATTGCCGCTGAATTTGATCCGATCGACATTCTGATCAATAACGCGGGTATGGGCTACACCAACGCCTTGTTGGATACCACGCTGTCTGATTGGCAGCGGGTCCTCGATCTAAATCTCACTAGTGTGTTCCAGTGTATTCAAGGCATCCTGCCGGGAATGCGTCAGCGTCAGCGAGGCACGATCATCAACGTAGCGTCGATCGCGGGACAACAGGTATTTCCAGACTGGGGAGCTTACTGCGTTAGCAAGTTTGGTTTGGTGGCGCTTTCCAAAACCCTAGCGGCGGAAGAGCGCACTCACGGCATTCGGGTTGTCATTTTGTCGCCAGGATCTGTGAATACTCCGATTTGGGACACAGAAACGGTTCAAGCTGATTTTGATCGATCGCGCATGCTCACTCCCGAAACCGTTGCCCAATCCATTCTTTACACTGCTCTTTTACCAGAACAGGCAGTGGTTGAAGAGCTGACCTTAATGCCCAATGCTGGCACCTTTTAGGGGTTTGGATTGGATTCGTGTTGAAATTTGTTCATCCTACATTTTTTTGACTCAACTATGACTACCGCTTCTCCGAATGGTTTACCAGTGTCTACGACCACCAGCGCTCAGCGTCTAGAAACTCGACCCGATCGCAACACACTCAACGGCGAGCAGGAACCTAATCTACAGATGCCGCCCAAGGAGCTTCAGGATGACATGATAGAGGCGGTGAGAACGCTGCTGCTCGGCGTTGGTGAAGACCCGGAGCGGGAAGGACTGCTGAAAACGCCGAAGCGAGTAGCTGAAGCAATGCGCTTCCTTACCAGCGGCTACCAGCAATCGTTAGAAGAGCTTGTCAACGGAGCCATTTTTGACGAAGGGCACAACGAGATGGTGCTAGTACGCGACATCAATGCGTTCAGCCTGTGTGAGCACCACATGCTACCGTTTATGGGCAAAGTGCATGTTGCTTATATTCCAAACCAAAAGGTGGTAGGACTCAGCAAGCTGGCGCGGATTGTCGAGATGTACTCCCGCCGCTTGCAAGTGCAGGAGCGGTTGACTCGCCAAATTGCCGAAGCGGTTCAAAGCATCTTGGAACCACAGGGCGTTGCGGTTGTCATGGAAGCTACCCATATGTGCATGGTGATGCGTGGCGTCCAAAAGCCGGGATCGTGGACTGTGACCAGCGCGATGGTTGGCGTGTTCCAGGACGATCAGAAGACCCGCGAGGAGTTTCTGAATTTGATTCGGCATCAGCCAACGTTTTGGTAAAGCGGTTTTTGGCGTTGCTGAAGGTAGGTATGAATTGCCCTCATCCCCAACTTTCTTTCCAGGGAAAAAGGAGCTAGAACTCTTGTCCCTTCTCCTTGTGGTCTACGGTATATACACAAGTTCTCGATCGTTTGAGTCTTTGGATGTGCAATCCTGACTTGGGGGGCAGCATCCCCTCCAGGAGGGTTTAACGGTCAAAGTTGAATCATGGCAGCTACGCCTGATACCTGATAAGAGTTAGAAACCCAAAAGACAGGGTACGGGGTAAGCCCCCTGCGGTCTGCTCAACGAAGCCAAAGATGTGCATACACAGAGCGAGCTAGGGGGTGAGGGTTAAGGAAGGCTCACTAGAACCAAAATTTCTAAGACCAAAAAAGCCCAGTGAAAAGTTCACTGGGCTTTTGCTTTTTTAGGCCTTGCTCTTACTTAGCAGGTGAGAGCGTCCGCCGCTTGGTGATCATGCGGTAGACCTCAATGATGTCTCCAGTCTCCCAGGCATTGAAGTTATCCACACCGATACCGCACTCGTAGCCAGCATTGACTTCGCGAGCATCTTCCCTCATCCGCTTGAGCGAATCCAGGTTGCTCTCGTGAATCACATTGCTGCCTCGACGCACGCGTACCTTCGAGTTGCGGATCACTTTACCAGACAGGATATAGCAGCCAGCCACAGAGCCGCGACCCACCGGGAACACCGCTCGCACTTCTGCCTGACCCAGCGCTTCTTCAACGAGTTCTGGCTCCAGCAAGCCCTCCATCGCACCTTGGATGTCATCCAGGAGCTTGTAAATGATGGTGTACTCGCGCACATCGACGCCTGCTTGGTCGGCAGCTTGGCGTGCCCCTGTTGCCAGCGTGGTATTGAAGCCAATAATGACAGCGTCACTGGCAGCGGCTAAGTCTACGTCCGTTTCAGTGATTTCGCCTGGAGCCGCAAACAGCACTCGTACCTGCACTTCGTTTTGAGGTAGCTGCTTCAGCGAACCCAGAATTGCTTCAACGGAACCCTGCACATCTGCCTTAAGCACTAGGTTGAGCTCCTTCAGGTCGCCTTCCTGAGCACGGGCAGACAGGGTGTTGAGGCTGACGCGGCGAGAGGACATTGCCTGAAGCAGGCGAGACTGTCGCTGCTCGTCGGTGCGAGTAGACGCAACGGCGCGGGCTTCTTTCTCGTCGGGGAAGACCTCGAACTCGTCTCCAGCAGCAGGGACATCACCCAAGCCCAATACCTCAACGGCAAATGAGGGAGACGCGACTTTCACTCGATCGCCACGATCATCCACCATTGCCCGCACTTTGCCCAGCGCCGAACCTGCGACGAGGGTATCGCCCACGCGCAGTGTTCCGTTCTGGATCAGCAGTGTGGCAACAGGTCCCTTAGCTTTGTCGAGGTTCGCTTCAATCACCGTTCCCTTGGCAGGACGATCGGGATTCGCCGACAGTTCCTCAATCTCCGACACCAGCAGAATCATCTCCAGCAGCGTGTCAAGATTTTCGCCGTTGATGGCGCTAACAGGCACCATAATGGTGTCGCCGCCCCATTCCTCGGGCACCAAGGCGTACTCGGTGAGCTCCTGCTTCACGCGATCGGGCTGCGCCTCTTCTTTGTCGATCTTGTTGATCGCCACGATGATAGGCACCTCAGCCGCTTTAGCGTGGCTAATGGCTTCGACTGTCTGAGGACGCACACCATCATCAGCCGCAACCACAAGGATTGCAATATCCGTGACTCGTGCTCCTCGCGCCCGCATCGCTGTGAACGCTTCGTGACCAGGCGTGTCCAGGAAGACAACCTGCTGCATCTGATCGTTATGCTCGACATCCACGTGGTACGCACCAATGTGTTGCGTAATACCGCCTGCCTCGCCCTGCGCCACTTTTGTTTTGCGGATTGAGTCCAGTAGGGTGGTCTTACCGTGATCCACGTGTCCCATGATGGTGACAACGGGCGGACGGCGAATCAGGTGCTCCAAGTCTTCCGCGTCCAGCATCTCGGTAACTTTCCGCGCTTCCGCTTCTCGCTCGCCCGTTTCCACCTCAATTCCAAACTCTTGCGCCACCATCGTGGCAGTGGGAACATCTAGCGTCTGGGTCACCGTTGCCAAAATGCCCTTCATGAAGAGCGTTTTGATAATTTCGGTGTCGGGGACTGTCAGCAGCCCTGACAATTCCTGCACCGTTAAACCACCCATTAGCGTGATCTTTTCGGGCCTCTCAACCTTAACTTCCTGTTCGCGCCGATCGCGTCGATCGCGGAAGCTCGTCGATTTTTTCGATTTCGGAGTCACCGTTGCAACAGGTGCCTTAACCTGCGGCGGACGCGACTGCTTGGGCTTTGCCGGACGCATGAGCGACAGACTTACCTGTGCTGGAGAATCGCCATCGAGCCCCTCAGCGCCAAGCAGGTTATCGAGATCCTCATCCTCATCATCTAAGTTGGGCTGCGTTCGCCGCTTAGTCTTAGCAGCGGCTTTAGCTGCCACCTTCTCGGAAAAGTCCCGTGCCTCTTCTTCCTCCTCTTGCCGAGTCTTACCCTTCTTGAGGGTACGAGGGAGAGACGGTCGCTCCTGCAGCTGCACCGTTTCTGGTGCCCCTGGTGCCGTCCCAGCCGGATCACCTGGCTTGGGACGGTTAATCTTGATCACGCCCGGCACGCCGCCTTCTGTGCGTCCAACGGGTGCTGGCACTGCCTCTTCCGAATCTGGGCGAACGGGACGGGGACGCCGCAGTTCCATAATTTGAGGTCGTGGCGTCGGACGGTCCTCCGGAGGCTTCGCACCGGGCTGCCGATTGACCGACCCTGGAGCAGGTGGTCTAGGTGCACCATCGCGCCGCGCCGCCCGCTCTGGGGCAGGCTTTGCCTCTGAAGGCGCTGACTCTTGCTGAGACCGCTTAATCAGGGGTCGGGTCGTCAAGGCTGGCTTCGGGGTTACCGCCTCTGCGATCGGTCTTGCCGGAGGTCTTGTCAGTTCTGGCTCTGGAGCTTTCTCCGACACCGTCTCCAACGTCAATTCCTGCAGTTCTGCAGGAGGCTGGGTCTCAGCTTCCACAGGAGGAGACGTATCCTCAGGTATTTCAGGAGGCACTTCAGGCAGTTTGACAGCTTCCGTCGGCGCCTCAGGCTTAATAGCAGCCGGACGGTTTAGCGAAGCTGGCTTCGACGGTGCCTGGATCGACGGAGGCGCCGCTGGTGGAGACACGCTGTCACTGGAGGCAGTAGACGATTCAGAACTGGCATTCTGGCGGATGATCGGCTTGCGAATTTCCAAAATCTGCTGCTTTTTCTGAACAGGAGCAGGAACTCTTGGCTTGGCGTCTGCCGCCTGAGCCTGAGGTCCTTGCTGACGGACCTGAGCAGACTTAACAGAGGATTGCCCAGACTGCTTCTCGGCAGCCGCGCGAATCTTCTCAGCCTCAGAGTCCGTAATGGTACTACTGTGACTCTTCACCGAAATGTTTAGCTGCTCACAAACTGCCAATAGATCCTTGTTATCCAAATTTAATTCCCTTGATAGCTCGTAAATTCTGACTTTGCCATTGTTCATCCAGTCTTTCCTCTCTGCCTAAGTCCAGTTGCGTTGTCACATAGTTACCTGCTTTCTCGTGAACTACACTCGGTCCAGCATTTTCCCTAGTTTCTGAGTTGCAAGCGCCACTACTAGCTAGAGACGGCTTTCGACCTCTCTACGGAGCAATTCCAACATTGTTTGGACTGCTCTCGCCAGCAAACAGCTACCTTTTCTAATTTTGCACAAATTTTTGAACGCTGGGACGTGTTTCGTCGGCTCTAGTCAAAGTTTGTAGTAAAGACGCCTGTTACAAGTTGCTACTGAGTGAGTCTGGAGTGAGTTGCTGCCACAGATGCTCATAAATTTGCTTAGGAACGGCAGCTTTCAGTGCGCGGCTCAGCTTGTTTTTCTTTTGCACGAGTTGTAGGCAGGTAGGCTGAGGGCACAGGTAGGTAGACCGCCCAAACCCATGATCTAATTCTATCGCGTGTGAGGGATGTGTCCTAACTACGCGCCAGAATTCTGATTTGTGGGCAATTTTGCCACAGCCAAGGCAGCGTCGGTAGTTCGGTTCCATTGAATTCACCGCTTGCTAGAGAGGCATCCATGTTTGCTCGACGAGTGACGTCAGCGCCGAGTCGCTACGGACGCCGCAGTGCAGCTTCTGACTCCGAACCAGACCCATCTGAGCCTGCGCCTGCAGATCGTCCGGTTGGTGCTAGATCCTCCTCTTCATCTAGTGGGGCGTCACTTTCTACCTCTACGGCGTCTAGAGCAATGTCCTCCTCATACTCTTCCTCATACTCCTCCTCATACTCGGCTTCCTCGGCTTCTTGTGCTTGACGACGCGCTTCTAATGCTTCAGTAATTCTGCGATTTTCTGCGTCGTAGTCATACTTCGCCGAGTCCTTGATGTCGATTTTCCAGCCTGTTAGGCGCGCCGCAAGACGGACGTTTTGTCCTTCTTTGCCGATCGCCAGACTCAATTGATCCTCCGCCACAAGCACGTGCGCCTGCCGTCCATCTGGATCAATCAGTCGGACTTCATCGACCCGCGCTGGACTGAGCGCATTAGCAACATAGGTCGCAGGGTCCGGCGACCAGCGAATCACATCGATCTTTTCGCCGCGCAGCTCATTAACCACAACTTGGATCCGAGAGCCGCGTGCGCCAATGCACGCACCCACCGGGTCTACATCACGCTCAACCGTATCGACAGCAATCTTAGTACGAGGACCAACATGGCGCGAGGGCGGGTTTGCTTCCCTAGCAACGGCAACAATGCGGACAATCTCATCTTCGATTTCAGGGACTTCGTTCGCAAACAGATACACGACCAAGCCTGCGTCGGCTCTAGATACCAACAGTTGCGGTCCCCGATGAGAGCCTTCCAGCACGCGCTTCAGGTAAACCCTAAAGGTGGCATTCGCCCGATAGTTGTCATTGGGAAGCTGGTCTTTTTTCAGCAGTTCCGCTTCGACTTCTGGCTGCCCAAAGCCGCTGCTGACTGCCATAATCACAGACTGCCGCTCGAAGCGCAGCACCCTCGCCTGTAAAACGGTTCCTTCCAGGTCTTGGAACTCCTCTTGAACTAGCTTGCGCTGTTGGTCGCGCAGCTTTTGTGCAAGCACCTGCTTCGTTTGAATTGCCGCCATGCGACCGAATTCACCTTGGTCTGGCGTGACATCCAGCACCACTGTGTCTCCCGCTTGCGCTTCGGCAGCGACTTCTTGCACTTCAAGTAAGGCAATTTGATGGTCTGGGTTCTCGACTTCTTCGACGATCGTCTTAGTCGCTAAGACCCGGAAGCCCTCTTCGTCGATGTCTAATTCAACCTCGAAGTTTGAGAAATACTCCTCGTCGAAGTTGGAACTATCCATCCGCTGAGTACGGCGATAGCGTTCGTAACCTTTGAGCAACGCTTCCCGCAACGCGGCTTGTACAGCAGGTTTTGGTAAATTTCGTTCGCGACTAATGCCATCGATCATGTCTCTGAGTCCGGGCAAAGCGACCATTGACATAGGACAGACTCCATTGGAAAGGTACGAGAGAAATAATTGTTGTGACGCTAAGGGCGGCGATCGTCCAACTGAACCTTAGCGACGAGCTCACGGGGAAGAGTGATCATACGTCCCTTTTGGCTGAGGTGAATCGCCGCTTCGTCTCGACCGATGAGTTGCCCAATCCACTCTTGCTGCCCTGTGTAGGGTTCAGCCAGCGTCACAATGACCGGAAAGCCTTTAAACGAGACAAATTCGCGATCGGTGGCAAGCTCACGAGAAATGCCGGGGCTAGAGACTTCTAACACGTAAGCGTCTGGAATAATGCCTGCGGCATCTAACGTCGATTCCAGCGCATGGCTCATGCGCTCACAGTCGCTTAAGCCCGTGTCTTGTGTTAGGTTGCGGACATCCACTCTAAGCACTGGCGGACGTTGATTTGTGTGAAATACAGCACCGACTACTTCTAAGCCGATCGATTCTGCTACCGGCGCGGCTAGGTCAAGAATTTGTGGAATTAATGGATGCGCCATCGGAAAGTCCCAAATAAAAAAGTGGGTCAGCCCCACCCCTTATGAAGTAATTGCCTTCACAAAAGCCCAGTAGCCTGCGAAGAAACTCCGCAGGCGCTCCCCCAGTGTAGCGTAAAAGTGGTTGACCGTGTGAATAGGGTCGAAGTAAGGGTTTGCGATCGCGCCTGCTTTGTGTGAATCAACGTCCAACTTGCCAGCCGACAAGCCGACATTCGTTGCTTGCAGGAGAAGGTCGGTTGATAGTATTATGGTAAGCTGTGTTGAAAAACGAACCCAAAGCGACCCATGCCTAAGCTAAAAACCCGCAAAGCCGCCGCTAAGCGTTTACGAGTCAGCGGAAACGGTAAAATTATGCACCGGAAAACGTTCAGAAGCCACCTATTGGAGCACAAAAGCTCTGCACGGAAGCGCCGTCTAGCAGGGATGGCAGTGGTGAACGAGCGAGACGCAGCAAATGTTCGCTTGATGCTTCCTTATCTTTAAGGACTAGACGCTTGGGCGCGTGACAAGGGTCTAGCCACGAGTAGACAAGACAAATTTGAGTAGAGGACGTTGTAGAGATGGCACGGGTAAAGCGTGGAAATGTGGCTCGGAAACGCCGCAAGAAGATTTTAAAGCTGGCAAAAGGGTTCCGGGGGTCTCATTCCCGCCTGTTCCGCACAGCAAACCAGCAGGTAATGAAGGCGCTGCGGAATGCTTACCGCGATCGTCGCAAGCGCAAGCGGGATTTCCGTCGCCTTTGGATCACGCGCATTAATGCGGCAGCACGCCAGCACGGCATGAGCTACAGCCAACTGATCGGAAACCTGAAGAAGGCGAACGTTCAGATCAATCGCAAGATGCTGTCGCAAATGGCAGTGCTTGATCCGGCAGGCTTCAACCGCGTTGTTGAACTCGCGGCTCAAGCCAAGCAGCCTGCTTAAAAGCACGATCGAAGGATGTTGAAACGCATGGTGCTGAAACGCCTTGCTGCTCAAATTCGTCAGGCTGCGGGTTTAAGCCTAGTGGGGGCATTATTGGTGATGCCTCCACTTTTTGCTGCGGATCTACAAACAATTCAGCAGCGGGGACGCCTCATCGTAGCGGTGAAGGACAATCTACGACCGTTGGGATTTCGATCGACGGATGGTCAACTTCAAGGGTTTGAAGTTGATATTGCTCAGCGACTGGCGCGAGAATTGCTCGATCGTCCAGCGTCGCTGGAACTCAAGCCTGTTCTCAATCAGGACCGAATTGCTGCCGTTGCAGATGGACAGGTAGACGTTGCGATCGCGCGGGTCACGGCAACGGATGCCCGCTCCCGCGTTGTCAGTTTTAGCGCACCCTACTACCTTGATGGAACGGCACTGGTGACCCGCACTTCTCAGGTGCAGCGCTTGGAGGACTTGGCTAACCGGACGATCGCAGTTCTCAAGGGATCTAGCACAGCAGAGACGCTGCGCTACCGATTGCCTACGGCGACTCTAGTTGGCGTAGACTCCTACGATGCCGCCAGAGTTCTTCTAGAGAAGCAGGGGGCGATCGCCTTTGCCGCAGATGCCAGTGTGCTTAGCGGTTGGGTGCAAACCTTTCCCGACTATCGCCTTGTCGCTGTATCGCTCTCGGTGGAGCCGCTCTGCATCGTGGTTCCTAAGGGACTCCAGTACGACGCACTGCGACGACGGATTGATTTCCTGCTGGAACGCTGGCAGCGAGAAGGTTGGCTGAAGCAGCGATCGGCGTTTTGGGGTCTCCCGTAGATCCACGACGGTCGCCCGTGCGATAAGTTGGTTGTAACTGTCCGATCGTTGTTGAGTCAACCACCGTTTTCATGAGCACTGCATATCCCACGATTTATCTTTCACTGCTACTGGTGCTGCTTGCTATTGCAGCCGTAGCAATTGTTCGTCAGGTTCTTAAGACACGCCGCACTGAAAATGCCTTGTCACGCTTGCAGGCAAAGCTAACCAAAGAGAAGGGAACGGCACAGGAATATTACGAACTAGGCGGCATCTATTTAGACAAGAAGGTGTTTGCTCAGGCGATCGGGCTGTTTCAAAAAGCACTGAAAGCCGATGACCTAGATGAAGCAGAAAGCCCTTTGATCTACAACGCACTGGGGTTTGCCTACTTTGCGCAAGAGCAGTACGACTTAGCAATCCGCAACTACAAAGAAGCGCTGAAAGTTGATCCTACCTATGTAACGGCGCT
>NZ_JACJPG010000228.1 GCF_014695955.1 Leptolyngbya sp. FACHB-36
GAAGCCGCGCTAACTTAACCTCGAAACTGCTTCATTAGCCACGCTGTCGTTGCCGACTGAGTTTCCTGACGGCTACGCTGAAGTGCCTGCTCTAAAATTTCCAGCTTCAATCCGGGCAACATTTGAGATTCACGAATGCGACGAATGCTGCTATCAGGCGCGATCGCAAATGCCAAAATCTGCATCGCTTGCACATTCACAATCCAATATTCAGGAATTCCCAAATCCTCATACTGAAGTCGCTTTTCACCCAGGTCATCCGCCAAAGACGTATCGGCTATTTCAATCACCAAATTCGGCAACGGATACTGCTCTAAATCAATTACTCGTGTTCCCCAAGGAATTGCATCTGCACTGTCGCCAATATAGTAAGAAGCGTCGGGCTGAAACTCATCAAATCCAACTTTGCGAAAAGAGCAGCCATCGTGTCCATTGATGGGGATGCCTTGCAGTGCCGCATATAGCCCAACGCTCAGGATGATGATTGTGTGGTCTTTAGAATGATCGGAGCCAGTAGACATGCGTTCAAATCTCATCCTGCCGCTGTAATAATATCCCTTGAGCTTGGCAGAAGCTGGCGAATCCGCGATTTTGACAAACTCCTCCCAAGTTGCAGGTAGCCAGGTATCAAGGGTTGTTTGAGTTTGCAGCATCATGGCAGTAGCCTGTGGGTTGAATGGCACGATCGTTAGACTTTCATTCTACAAAGCGCATAGGCGATCGCTTAACAACACCTGTCTCCATTCGAACAATTGTCGAGATTACGAGTGTCGAAATTACGATCGATGCCACTCTTCTAAGTCAGGATCAACGGCACGAAATAGCTTCTGGTCTTCTTCCAGTTCTGCCTGAAGCTCCACCGCCTCTAGTTCCGGTTCCGCAGGCACAATTTGATCGAGATTCAGGGGTTTTACTACACGGGTAATCGCGTCCTGCACAAAGGATTTGACAAACTCATCTTTGCGGTTGAGCTGAAACTGGCGCTGCACCACTTCGGTAATGCCACCATCTCCCCAGTCCTGATCATGGCGGAAATATTCAATAAAACTTCTGCCTGCAATTCGCGTTAGATACGCCGCGCTTACACCCTGGATAGCGCGACCAACCAGCATTCCTCCCACGCTCAGTTGCAGCGCTGTTGAAACCAGCGTTACGGCTCCCTTGACGATGCCCAAACTGGCAAGCGTTTTGCCCAGCGACAGCGCCAACTCCCGTCCGCGCTCCATATTAATTTCGCAGCCGTAGACGCGCCCAATCTCCACTACCATCTGGGCATTTACTGCCGCAGTTGCCAACAAATCCAGCACAGGCAGCGGCGTTACTGCAATCACGCCTGCGCCGATCCACTGAAAGCGATCGACAATTTTCTCTGCTTGCCGCCGCCGCTGCAGGTCAATCAGCTTGCGTGCTCGTTCACCCAGCTGCTGAGACTGCAGCAGAATATTGTCGGCGATTAAGTCTTCACCTTCCGATCGCAAAACGGCTGCCATGCGGCGAATCAGCGGCATAATGTCCGGTTCGGGCTGAAACAGTTCGCCTGTTTCCAGAATTACGGCTTGAGGACGCGCTGCTACCGCAATCACATCGAAGGAAGCTACCAAACCGCGCACTCGCTCACGCAGACGCGCCAAGATTAATTCTCGATCCTCATC
>NZ_JACJPG010000229.1 GCF_014695955.1 Leptolyngbya sp. FACHB-36
GGTGGAGAGCTTGCAGATGCGTGGCATCTCCAAACGACGACTCCAACCCTTGAACAGATTCACGCATCAACGCGAGAAACTCCCAACCTGCATATGACCAAAATGGGGTGTGGTGGCATAGAAGGGCGGCACCTGCCGCAAACGAAAGAACGCTATGCTTTGCTGTTATTCTAGCTCAACTGCACCAACTGAATCTCGATCGCAAGGGTGAGGTTAACCGACCTGTCTTGCCACGTCCTACCCACCACACGTGAGCGCTTTAGAGCGATCGCGTATTGATGTAGTCGGCTGTCATTAACCCCGATCGGCTAGAGCGACGCGTGTAGTTTTTCAGCATGTAGGCAAGGTCGTCAGGATTGAGCGACGCCGCAAGGGCAGCATCAGGACTCACCACACCACTCTCGTAGAGATCAAAGAGCGCCTGGTTCATGGTTTGACTGCCGTCCTTACCTTCTTCCATTAGTTGGTAAATTTCGTCAGTGTGCCCTTTTTGGAGATAGTCACGAATCGCGTCGGTGTTGATCATAATCTCCAGGGCTGCCGTGCGTCCGCCCTGATTTGTGGGAACGAGCGCCTGACCAATCACCGATCGCAGCGCATCAACAATTTGAATCCGAACTGTTTCTTGCTCCTCGGGCGTGTAGAAATTCAGCAGGCGCTTGAAGGCGTTCACCGATCCCTTCGTGTGCAGGGTGCCGAGCACGAGGTGCCCAGTCAGCGCGGCTCGCATCGCCGTATCCACGGTTTCACGATCGCGCATTTCTCCGATCAGAATTACGTCCGGGTCTTGCCGCAGCGACGCTCGCAGCGCGTCCTTAAACTCTTGCGTGTGCAGTCCGACTTCCCGCTGCGTAAATAAACAGTGATTTGAGGTGTGGACGTACTCGATTGGGTCTTCGATCGTGACGATTTTGCGCGGCATCGTGTCGTTGAGGTGGCGCAGCATTGCCGCCAAGGTCGTGGACTTACCAGAGTTCACCGGACCCGTAACCAAAATCAAGCCTTGGTGCTCCTCTACCAGATAGCCAAGAATTTCGGGCAGTCCCAGCTTTTGCAGCGTTGGCACTTCCAAGGAAATTAATCGCAGCACCATTGCGCCGCCCCGAAGCGACTGAGAGCAGTTGACGCGACAGCGCACCAAGCCTTCGTACAAAACGGCAGTGTCCAGTTCTTGCCGAGCGTGAAACTGCTCCTGCTGCTCGGGCGTCAGCACTTCTTTCACAAATTCTTCGTACTGGCGATCGGTCACTTTGCCGTAGGTTTCCTGCGGCACAATTTTGCCCTGAATACGGAAGCGCGGGATTTCGCCAACTTGCAGGTGAATATCCGATGCTCCTGCTCGACGGGCATCCTCGACCATGCCGCGGATAGTGCCCTGCCGCAGAATCACCTGACTGGGACCATCGAGCGAGATCGCGTTCAGGCTCATCGCCTCTGAACCCTGAGCCGTGGGTCCGCAGTTGATGCGCCCCTGCATAAAGCCCGCGATGCCAACGTTGGCATCCAGTTTTCGATGAGTCAGGTAGTGCTGAAGCTGCTGAGGAGTGAGAATCTCATGGAGATACTGGTGAAACTGCTCCAGTGTCAACGCGGGAAAGTGGTCTTGAGGAAGGAGTTTACCGCTAATCCCGTAGAAGGGTGGACGCCCTGCTTGAAGATACAGTTTGGTCGCACCTCGGTTGTAGGCGTCCTGGATCACAAACCGAATGGACACAGACGAACTGGATCGAGATGCGGCTGAGGTTACGGTCATAGCAAGTAGCTTCCAAGTCGATGCAGACTGAACGAATTAAACCAGCGATCGCACAGGCGAGAACCCAAACTCCCTCACACCAGCACTTGACTCGTATCCGTCTTGCCTAAATTGCGTGACACCCACGACCTAAGACAAGACGAATATCTGGCAAAAGGATATATGACTGGGCGAGAAATGCAAAGACGCGACCCCAAAAAATCAAAGTCTTTTCATAAATGGAGACAGTTTGTTCCGATCGTATAGAGTTGATCGGGCCTTCCATAAACGAAATTACAGCCTTGAAGCAGCTTAGCCAGAGATAAATAGCCTAGCAGATAGCCGGATAGTACACCCATTAAACTGAACGATCGGACCCGTCAGCAACCGTGCCTACACACGATTACAGTGGCAACAGTGACAGTGGCAACAGTGGCAGACTATGCATCCCGCTCGTGTACAAGTTGACTGTGTAGCCGCACTAAAGTTTCAGCAAGCTGCGCCAGCCGAGTTTCGAGGGACTGTTTGCGGACCAGTAGCTGCCGCAGCTTCTGGAAGCGGGCGATCGCCACGCTCACAGCAGCGACTTGGTCAACGGGACAGTGCCGGAACCACAGTTGCCCATCGTCATTTAGCCCACACAGACGGTAGCCTGGCGTATTCGGCTCCGGAGTTGGCGGCACCGTCGGAGGTAGGCTAGCGTCTGCCGCTCCCCAGTGCTTCTCGACGTAATCCATCAAGCATTCCACATCGGTGTGACGCAGAGCAGGAACGCTGCCGTTGTCTTGTCCGTAGGATTCCAGCCAGCCGTCGATAATCGGTCCTTCCAGGTACACGTCCTGAACTTGCCGCAGAACCTCCTGAAGTTCGGCTTGCCAACCGGACACCACACCCTCAATGTCTTTCAGCAGGGTCATTGCAAGGGCAGGATTCGCGGCATTGCGGTGGCTGGTAAAACTGGGCGATTTTACCCGTGGCAGGATTGGGGTATCTGCGATCGCCTCCGTCGTCTTTCGCACTTCAAACGAGGGAACCTGCTCTGCCGCCTTAGGCTTGGATGCCGTGCCATGAGGGCTGCTCGGAGGCGATGAATTGGCTAATTGATCGAGCGTTGCTTCGATCCGCTGAAGATCTCGTTTCATAAATCCCGTGTGCGAGGTGCGAAAACGACAGGTCCTTTCCGGTGCAAGGGCTAGCTTCAGAGATTATCCGTTAGATTTTTGATCGCACGCAACTTTCTTTTGAGCAATTCCCATGAGCACCTCTGCCGCTGCGCCACGAGTGATTCTGGTTACAGGTCCTGCCCGATCGGGAAAAAGCGAATGGGCAGAAACGCTGGCGAGTCGGTCGAGCCAATCTGTCACCTACGTGGCAACTGCTCAGATTGACCCAACCGATCTAGAGTGGCAAGCGCGGATTGAGCAGCACCGTCTGCGGCGTCCGTCGGACTGGGTAACGCTGCACGTTCCGATCGAGCTTGCTGACACAATCGCCACAGCATCCCATCCAACCTGCTTGCTGATCGACTCGCTGGGAACTTGGTTAGCGAACGGGCTGGAGCAAGACGACACAGCCTGGAATCAGACTGTACAGGACTTGCTAACGACCCTGCGGCACGCCACCTGTCGCGTGGTCATCGTGGCAGAAGAAACGGGGTGGGGCGTGGTGCCTGCCTATGCGATCGGGCGCACCTTCCGCGATCGCCTCGGCTCGCTGACGCGGCAAATTGGGGCGATCGCAGATGAAGTTTACTTAGTGACGGGAGGCTATGTCCTGAACCTAAGCGCGTTAGGAACGCCGTTGCCAACTCCTACGCAAGCGACAAGTTGATGAATTGATCGCACGAAGCAGGAGGATCTGGCGATCGCGTGCCATAATGATGCGACTCTTGTCGGAAAGGCACCTATGGTACAGTCACCTCCATTACCCACTGTTGCTACGCCACATCTAGCGGTTGAGTTTGGACCGAGCCTAGCGTTGGACTTCCAGCTACCTGACCCCGAAGACGCCCAAATTTCTGAGACAGACTTTCAGCAGCAGCTCGATCGCGCTTGGCAAGTGTGCGATCGCGTCACCTTGCAAACCGACCTCTGGCGCGGACGGATTTTGCGGACGGTGCGCGATCGTGAAAAGTGGTATGGCGATGCGCGAGGGACTGGATTTCTCAACTGGCTCAAGGACCGAGAGATCAGCAAGAGTCAGGCGTATGCGCTGATTGAACTGGCGAACAGCGCCGATGTGCTGCTGGAGGACGGCTATCTAGAACCCGATACGGTGAATCAGTTCAGCAAGCGGGCGTTTGTCGAAACCGCCAAAGCTAACCCGGAAGTGCAGCAGATGGTTAGTGAAGCAGCCCAGCGCGGCGATCGCATCACCCGTCGCGAAGTCCGCCAGCTGAATGACGAGTGGACTGCCGTTACCTCAGATCTGCTGCCGCCTGCGCTGAAAGAGAAAGCTGCTGATCAGTCAATTCCAGCGCGCTATCTGGCTCCGCTGGTGCGCGAGATGCAGAGGCTTCCAGAAGCACATCAGGAGCCGATTCGAGCCGCCATTGCCGAGCACCCAGACGTAGACACGCTCAAGCAGGTGACCTCCGAGGCGCGATCGCTGGCGCGGTATCTAGAGGC
>NZ_JACJPG010000023.1 GCF_014695955.1 Leptolyngbya sp. FACHB-36
CTCAAAATCGTTGCCGCGACGATTCAAGACCTGTTCGATCGCGACGTTGCGAAATTTCTGACGCAGCTTCAGCAGGGACCTCTTGTGTTTGACGATATTCGCGATCTGCTTCAGCGGCAGTTCGATCGCTTGTCCGACGACGAAGAAACGATTTTGAACTGGCTGGCGATCAATCGTGAGGTGGTGTCGCTGGCGGATCTGCAAGCAGATATTGTGTCGCCTGTGCTGAAGCGGCGATCGCTCGAAGCCGTCAAGTCGCTGGGACGCCGCAGTTTAATCGATCGCACCGCGAAGGGATTTACGCTGCAACCCGTAGTGATGGAATACTTGACTGATCGCTTGGTTGAGCGAGCGGCAGCGGAGTTGTGCGCCGGTCAGATTCGCCTGTGGGTGAATCATGCGTTCATTAAGGCGCAGGCAAAAAGCTACGTGCGCGACAGCCAGATTCGCCTGATTCTGGAGCCGATCGCCGATCGTCTGTGCGATCACTGGCACTCAACCAAACAGGTTGAACGCAACCTTCAGCATGTTCTGGCAACGCTGCAAACCGACTGTCCACACACACCGGGATACGCGGCGGGAAACGTGCTGAATCTGCTGTGCCACCTTCAGGTAGACCTGACTGGCTACGATTTTTCGCATCTCGCGGTGTGGCAAGCGTACCTGCAAGGCGTGACGCTGCATCGCGTCAATTTTGCCCATGCAGACCTGAGCCGCTCTGTCTTTCTGGAATCGATCGGAGACATTTGGGCTGTAGCGCTCAGCTCGGATGGGACCCGACTGGCAGCCAGCGACACGCTAAATGGCATTCACCTTTGGCAAGTCTCGGATGGAAAAAAGCTGCTGACGTATCGAGGGCACACGAACTGGTGCGGCGGTCTTGCCTTTAGTGCCGATGGTTCGCGACTTGCCAGCGGCAGCACCGACACCACCGTTAAACTATGGGACGTACATAGCGAACACTGCCTGCATACGCTTCAGGGACACGAGGACTGGGTGCTTTCGGTCGTCTTTAGCCCGGATGGACGATGGCTGGCATCCAGCAGCGCCGATCGTACCATTCGCGTGTGGGACACCCAGACTGGAGCGCTGCGGTGGCGGTTGCAGGGACATGACGATTGGGTGCGCGGCGTCGCGTTTGTGCGCGTGGGAGAGCAGAGCCTCGTGGTTAGCGGCAGTGCGGATGACACAATCAAGCTGTGGAACTTGGACACAGGTGACTGTGTGCAAACCTGGAGGGCGGAGAGCCAGGGTGTTTGGGCGATCGTTCTCAGCCCTGACGGACACACGCTTGCTACGGGAGGTACGGACGCCAGCCTAAAACAGTGGGACATTGCCACAGGGCAATGGCTGCGAACGCTGCGAGGGCACACGGGCTGCGTGCGATCGCTTGCCTACAGCGCCGATGGCTTCCACCTGGTTAGCGGTAGCGAAGACCAGACCGTGCGGATCTGGGACAGCGCCAGCGGGAGCTGCCTGCGCGTGCTGCACGGACATCGCAGCGCGGTCTGGTCGATCGCGTGCTCCCGTCCTCATCTGCTTGCCAGCGGCAGTGTGGATCAGCGGGTGCGCCTGTGGAACCTCCGCACCGGACAGTGCTTGTCTACGCTGCAAGGCTATTTGGACGCCGTTTGGGCGATCGCCTTAACCCAAACAAAGCTTGATCAAACAAAGCTTGATCCCGCCGTTCCCCTCCTCGCTAGTGGCAGCACCAACCACACGATCAAACTCTGGAACGCTCACACTGGAGACTACCTCAGAACCCTCCAGGGACATACCAAGTGGGTGCTTTCGGTGGCGTTTAGTCGTGATGGGTCTTGTCTTGCCAGCGGCAGCCTAGACCACACCATTCGACTGTGGGACACCGGACGCGGTGCTTGCCAGCGCGTGCTGCGGGGACACAGCAATTGGGTTTTGTCGGTCAAGTTCAGTCCGGACGATCGCACGCTTGCCAGCGCCAGCTTTGACCAAACTCTGCGGCTGTGGGATGGACAAACTGGCGAGTGTCTGGGGATTTTGCGTGGGCATAAAGGGCGTGTCTGGTCGGTGGCATACTCAGCAGATGGCGATGTGTTAGCGAGTGCAGGCGAAGATCATACCGTACGGCTGTGGCATCCTGACACGGGCGAGTGCTTACAGATTTTGCGTGGGCACACCGGGCGCATTTGGTCGGTGCTGTTTAGCCCCGTTGCCCCACTGCTGGCGAGCGCGGGGGACGATCGCACCCTGCGGCTGTGGAATAGCCACACCGGGGAGTGCATCCGCGTTCTGGAAGGACACACGCAGCGGGTGCAGTCCGTTGCCTTTAGTCCAGATGGGCAGTGCCTTGCCAGCGGCAGCGCAGACGGAACTGTAAAGTTATGGAATCCTTATACGGGCGACTGCCTCCACACGCTGTCCGGTCACACCAATCGTGTCTGGTCCGTTGCCTTTGGCACGCTCGATCGCCTGCTGCTGGCTAGCGGCAGCGAGGATGAAACAATTCGCATCTGGGACAGCTCGACTGGGGAATGCCTGAGAACGCTGCGCGGTCCCCGACCCTATCAGGACCTCAATATCACCGGAATCCAAGGACTGACCGAGGCACAAAAGGCAACGCTCTATGCTTTGGGGGCAGTAGATTTGGGCTAATTTCAGGCTGTTTTGCGTTAACCTGCCGTTAAATTTCCCGTGGTGGGTACAGGCACCCGCGATCGTGTCATTCTGATCCAGATCTCCTTAAGAACTTTAATGTTGCAATTCGCAAAAAGCGTGTATGAATATTTAGCGGTTCCAGGGAGGGCAGAAGCTTGCAACGTCATCATCGGTTGAGCGGCAGTTTAGCGATCGGCGCAGTTGTGCTGCTGGTAGGTCGTCCCGCTTGGGCAGTTACGTCGATCACCGCCGTTAATGTCAAATCTAGCCCCAACGGCATTGAGATTGCTCTGGAGGTTGGAACGTCTGCTGGCACCGATCGTCCCCAGGTGTTCACCATGAGCCAGGGAAACGACTGGATTGCCACGATTCCCAATGCGCAGCTTCGGCTTCCTCAGGGACAGAGCTTTCAGCGAGATAACCCCGCTCCCGGCATTGCAGCAGTCGTCGTCACCTCGTCCAACAACGCGGTTCAGAT
>NZ_JACJPG010000230.1 GCF_014695955.1 Leptolyngbya sp. FACHB-36
GGCAACGGCGTCGTGCGTCGCCTACGGTTCCGCGAACCCATGATCGCCGCAATTCTGTCTGGGCATCGCCGTGTTGCACCCTTTGGCTTGGAGGGCGGACACTCTGGTACGGTGGGACGCAACTGGGTCGAGCGAGCCGATGGCACGATCGATCGTCTGGGCAGTCAAGCAGAGGTCGCAATGCAGGCGGGCGATGCGTTTGTCATCGAAACGCCGGGCGGTGGCGGCTACGGCGCTCCAACTCAGTAGACCAACTCAGTAGAATTGTTACCCCTTCCTAACATCGCTCTGGGTCTGCTGCAAAATGTTTTGTGGATTACATTCTACGAAAGTAACGCTTGTTACCATCGCGACTGTATACAGCTTGCTGCTGTCGAATCAGTGTGAGGAGTCATGTTAAAACTAGCCCGGAGTCTTTTGCTAGCAGCGCCGATCGCGGTTGCTAGTCCGATCGTCGCTTCGTCCCCTACGATCGCCGCTGAAGTCATAAATGCTACACAGCCATATAGTTTGGATAACCCCACGGCGACAGCGCCCTTCGATTCGGTAACGGGGGTTAGCTCACTAGATCCAGCGGACGGAAACATTACACCGTTTATGGATCAAGTCACGTCGGTGTCTCAGCTAACCGATATTCGACCGACCGATTGGGCGTTTCAAGCACTGCAATCTCTAGTAGAGCGATATGGGTGCATTGTTGGCTATCCCGATCGCACGTACCGGGGCAATCGTGCGCTAACCCGCTATGAGTTTGCAGCAGGACTAAATGCGTGTATCGATCGCGTGAATGAACTGATTGCGGCATCGACTGCAGACTTAGTCAAAAAAGAAGATCTAACGGCGCTGCAACGGCTGCAAGAAGAATTCGCTGCTGAACTTGTGGCTCTGCGGGGTCGCGTTGATGTGCTGGAAACCCGTGCCACGACGCTAGAACGCCAGCAGTTTTCGGCAACAACTAAACTCAACGGGTTAATGTGGTTTAACCTGACGGGTGCCTTCATTAGCGGGGACGATCGTGTCCTAACTGAACGAGGCGTAGCCGGAAGCGCGTTTGCTCCACCCAGACGCAACCCAGCGACACAGGTTCCATCCCGAGTGCTGCGAGATGAGCCAGAAGTCACGCTCAGCTACTACAGCTTTTTGACGTTTAACACCTCGTTCACCGGCAAAGATTCGCTGATTACGCAGTTTGCGGTTGGAAACGGGGACTCTCCCGCTAATCAACTGGTGTCAGCAGGCTTCTACAACAGTTGGGGCACCCCTTTCACCGATCAGAGCGGGACGCCGATCCAAAGTAGCGTTGTAATTCGGGAACTGGCGTATGCGTTTCCCATTGGCAGTAGCGTCCGGTTGGCAGTCGGTCCTCGGCTGAATTGGTATCGCTATTTCGACGGCAACCGCTTCACCAACTTCCTCACGGGGTCGGGCAGCTTTAACTCCAGCGGCAGCACGTTGATGAACGCGATCGATCGCGGCTCCGGAGCGGCTCTGATCTGGAACATCAGCCCGCAGCTTCGATTTGCCGCCGCCTACCTGGCAGAGAACACAGAGTTTCTCAACCCAGCTGTGTTCAACACGTCCAACAATCCAGCGATCGGCTTGTTCAACCCCACCAATACGATCACAGGTGAACTTACCTTTTCGCCCAGCCCTAGCTTCAATCTACGGCTGCTCTACACCCGCTCTAACTTACGGGCATACAACGGCTTTATTGGCGGCTCAGTTGGGGAACCCCTGCCCTACGGGTTTGCGGACGACGGCTTCGGCGGGCAGGTAAACGATGCGACAGCAGATGCGTTTGTGGCGAATTTCGACTGGCTCATTACTCGCGGCTTTGGTATCTTTGGGCGCTACTCCTACGGCAGCACGAATATTGACCCAGTCAATCCGCTGCGGTCGGGAGGCGAGGTGGATGTGCAGTCGTTCCAGATTGGTTTGGGCTTCCCAGATTTGGGCAAGAAGGGCGCACTGGGCGTCATTTCCTTCCTGGTTCCACATGATTTCATCAACGGTCAGGAGTTCCTCTTGTCTGGCAGCGGCGATGGCGGTACCCAGTATGAGCTAGAAGCGTCGTACTATTACCCACTCTCGAACAATGTGGCGCTGGTTCCTGCGTTCTACGCAATCTGGAACGCCAACAACTTCGACAGCAACCCAACGGTGTTTGTCGGCAACCTGCGGGCGCAGTTCAGTTTCTAGAGCGGTCAGGAGACGGGGAGACATCGTACCCTCGATCGTCTCCCCATCCTTGTAGAGTAGAAGAGACGGTTTTAATAACTACCATGACTTCTCCGGCTGAACCTACGGCTCCCTTGGATGCGCTAATGGCGTGCGTGCAAACCTTGGGGCTACCTCAGATTCAGCGCCATGTGTTTCTCTGTGCCGACCAAACAAAGCCGAAGTGCTGCTCTAAAGAGGCGGGACTGGAAGCATGGGAGTACCTGAAAAAGCGACTGAAAGAACTCCAGCTTGATCAGCCGATCGAAACCCGTCCAACCTGTATCTTTCGGACCAAAGCCAACTGCCTGCGCGTGTGTGCTCAGGGTCCCATTCTGGTTGTTTATCCCGATGGCGTCTGGTACCGGAACGCCTCGCCCCCCGTGATCGAACGCATTATTCAAGAGCATTTATTGGGCGATCGAGTGGTGCAGGAATACGCCTTTCTGGTGCATCCGTTGCCGACGACTGCGATGGCATCGGCGCCGATGTAAGAGCGATTAGACCCGACGCGATGCGATCAAAACTAGCAATTGAAATGCAGTGCACCGTTTTGAATGGAACACACTACAATAGCCCAGAGCGTTGTCATCCAACTTATACGGTTGGCTCCGTAAGTATTTAGATTTATTGAGATTTCAGCAGATACCCTGAGGCTACCTACAATAATGTCAGAAAGTTGGACTAGGCTCCGGGTAAGAGATCGAGCCGTATTGAGTATAATGTAACGGAATTTGAATCCTACCTCGGGATTTGTATTGATACCCAGAAAGCTATATCCAGGACTAGTGAGAGCACAGCATGAAGGAAGCCAGCGTAGGAAATCACAGGCGATTGCTGCTGATTGATGACGATCCTAATTTAATTCTGCTCGTCAAGGATTACCTGGAATTTCGAGGCTATGAAGTAGTTACCGCAGAGAACGGTCGGGAAGCGCTAGAGGTTCTAGAGAACGATCTTCCAGACATGATTATTTGCGATGTAATGATGCCGGAAATGGATGGGTACTCGCTCGTCAAGCATGTGCGAGAGAATCCACGCACCAGTTGGATTCCGGTACTGTTTTTGTCTGCAAAAGGGCAGAGCCAGGACCGCGTAAAAGGGCTGAACACTGGCGCAGACGTGTACATGGTGAAGCCGTTTGAGCCAGAAGAGCTAGTAGCTCAGGTGGAATCTTCCCTGAAGCAGGCGGCTCGGATTGCCGAACGTCCGGGTAAGGGCGGCAGCACAGAGAGCGGTCCAAAAATTCAAGTGCCGTTTGATGTAGAGCTAACTCCCACAGAGCTGCGAGTCGTGCAATACGTGGCGCGGGGAATGGCAAATCGCGAAATCGCTGAGGAGCTTAATGTGAGCCAGCGAACGATCGAAAGCCACGTCAGCAACATGTTGGGCAAAACGGGGCTGCACAACCGCACAGAGCTAGCGCGGTGGGCGCTGGAAAACAACATGGCATAAAGGGTCGCTAACAGCTATTCGCGGAATAGCTGTTAGCGCTTTGACTGCTTCTACCGAGCGTTAACCGAAGCGACCGCTAACGTATTCTTGCGTGGCGGCGTGTTTTGGGCTTTGGAAGATCACTTCGGTGCGATCGTACTCCACAATGAATCCGGTCCGCTGTCCTTTAGCATTTGCCTCAACGTTGTAAAAGGCAGTTCGATCGGAGGCACGCGACGCCTGCTGCATATTGTGAGTCACGATGACGATCGTGTAGTTCTCCTTTAGCTCCTGCAGCAGATCCTCAACTTTCAGGGTCGAGATCGGGTCGAGCGCGGCGCAGGGTTCGTCCATTAGAATCACGTCTGGCTGGACGGCAACCGCCCGCGCAATACACAAGCGCTGCTGCTGTCCCCCGGACAAATCCGTTCCCAAAGCGCTTAGCTTGTCTTTCACGTCGTCCCACAGCGCAGCCCGCTTTAGTGCGCCCTCGACGAGTTCGTCCATGTCGCCTTTGTAACCCAGCAAGCGGGGACCGAAGGCGATGTTGTCATAAACCGACTTGGGGAACGGGTTCGGCTTCTGGAACACCATGCCAATTTGTCGCCGTACTTCCACCGCATCAATGTCTGGTGCGTACAGGTCTTGGTCGCGGTAGTAAACCTTGCCGTCGATGTGGAAAGTCTTGATCAGATCATTGAGACGGTTGAAGCAGCGCAGCACCGTACTCTTACCGCAGCCAGAAGGACCGATGAATGCCGTGATTGAGTTTTTGGGAATGGCAATATTGACGTCCCGAACGGCTAGAAAATTGCCGTAGTAAATGTTCAGATTCTCAGTCTGAAAAACCGTTTCAGTTTGCCGAGCGGTTTGAAGATTAGTCATAGATGGAGTTCAGGGTAGGTTTCAGGTATGCGCAGCCTAAGCAGACAAAGGCTTATCTGCGCCTGATGATGATGCGGGAAAGAATGCTTGTAACCAATACCAGCGCCACTAGCACAAGTGAACCTGCCCAAGCAAGCTCCTGCTGGTTTTTATAGGGAGCGGTGGCAAAATCGAACACTAGCCGCGACATGGTTGCAGTCGGCTGCCAGAGCGTTGTATTCCAGAAGCGGTTGAACGAGGCAGTAAACAACACCGGTGCCGTTTCACCCGCCGCCCGCGCGATCGCCAGCATAATTCCAGTGGTAATGGCAGGAACCGCCGCTGGAAGCACAATTTGTAGAGTCGTTTGAGTCCGAGTCGCCCCCAACCCCACTGCCGCTTGACGAAAATCGTTGGGAACCGCTTCCAGCGCTTCGGCTGACGTGCGGACAATCGTTGGCAGCATCAGCACTGCTAGTGCTACACCACCTGCTACGGCTGAGAACGTACCTGTTGTCAGCACCACGACCGAGTAAGCAAACGCCCCTACCACGATCGACGGCACGCCGCTGAGAACGTTGGTGAAAAAGTCGATCACATTGGCGAGTTTGGTGTCTCGGGCATACTCCGACAGGTAAATCGCTCCAATCACGCCAAAGGGAATGCTGAATGCTGCGGCAAGCCCTACCGTCAGCAGCGTGCCAACCAGCGCATTACCAAATCCTCCACCTTTCAGTCCAGGCGCAGGCGGTAACTGCACGAATATGTCTGGCGAGAGACGAGAGAATCCGTTGATCACAACGTAGGTGAGCACGGCAACCAGGGGAATTAGCGCGATCGCCGCGCACAAACACGCCACTCCCGTCATCACTGATGAAAACAGCGTCCGGGGAGAGGACGGAGTACGCTTCATGCTGCGTGCTACCGAGAGAGAAGCTGCATCTTGACTAGTCATGTTGATGTCTTCCTAAGGTCAATCCGTCACGAACCCTAAAGCTTTAAGCTGAAGCGGCGAACAACCAGTTCTGCCAGCACGTTCACCACCAGAGTCAGCCCAAACAGAATCAGCGCCGCGTACATCAGCGAAGACACTTGCAGTCCGCTGGCTTCGGCAAACTGATTGGCTAGCAGCGACGCCACCGTAGATCCCTGCGCCAAGATTGAGGCGGATTTAATGGTGTCAGAGTTACCGATTAGCATCGTCACTGCCATTGTTTCGCCCATCGCCCGACCCAACGCCAGCATGATTCCGCCGACAATGCCAGAGAATGCAGCAGGCAGAATCACTTTGAAGATCGTTTCCCAGCGCGTTGCGCCCAGCCCATAGGCCGCCTGCCGTAGTTCAGACGGTACTGCCACCAGCGCATCTCGCGCGATCGCGGCAATGATTGGCAGAATCATAATCGACAGGATGATGCCAGCCGCGTAGATACCGGGACCTGCCGGAGCGGTGCTAAAAATTGGTAGCCAGCCGAAGGTCGCATTTAGCCAGATGCCAAACGGTCGCAGCAGCGGAATCAACACGAAAATTCCCCACAAGCCGTAGACCACGCTGGGGATTGCTGCCAATAGCTCGACGAGAAACACGATCGGCTGCTGAACCTGGGGCGGCAAAAAATCCTCGCTCAAAAACAGCGCCACTCCAATGCCGATCGGCACTGCCAACAGCAACGCAATAAACGATGTAACCAGCGTTCCGTAAATCTGAGTCAGTGCGCCGAAGATTCCCTCATTGACGCTCCAGCGACTGGTGACTAAAAAGCTCAGCCCAAATTTCTGAATTGCAGGTAGGGCATCTATTCCAACTCGAAACGCGATCGCAAGCAGCAGCAGAGCCACACCAATTGCGAAGGCAGCCGTTAACCACACAAACCCTTGGTCAACCCGGCGTGAGGTCTGAGTGCGTTGCCAAGACATCGACGAAGACGCATTCGTGGGTGAAGCCATAAATTTAGATGCGAAGACTGGATAACTGGGGAACAACAGTCATTTAGCTTAAACGGTCTAAATTGCCGTAAGGGCTGACGATCGTGCTGAGCAAATCGCCAACCCTATTCAGGCAATCCTTGACTACAGAGGTAGCCTACTTGGTAGCCACTTTTATCGTATCCAACGTCGAGGACACTTTCGTGATGATCTCTTCTGGCAGAGGAATATATCCCAGTTCTGTGGTGAACTGCTTACCGTTGCCGTAAGCCCACTTCAGGAAGTCATTGAATGCCTTTGCTTTCGCCGGATCTTTAGGATTCTCGTACAGCAGCAAGTAGGTCAAGCTGACGATCGGGTACGCATCTTTCTGCTCAGGATCGGGAACCGAAACTGCGAAATCTGCGGGTACTTGGGCACCCTCCAGCGCTTTTGCGGCTGCCTCAGGCGTCGGCGGAATAAAGCCACCCGACTTATTCTGCAGGCTTGCCATTTGCAGGTTGTTTTCCTTAGCAAAGGAGTACTCAGTGTAGCCGATCGCGCCAGGCGTCTGCTGAACTTGAGCGGTCACGCCCTCATTCCCTTTCGCACCCGTGCCCACAGGCCACTCAACCGTCTTGCCCGAACCCACTTTCCAGTTGGGACAGGCTTTAGCGACGTGGCGCGTAAAGATTGCAGTCGTACCGCTACCGTCCGAACGGTGAACGAACGTCACAGGCTGACTAGGAAGTTTTGCGCCTGCGTTGTCCTTGGCAATTTTCGGATCGTTCCAGGTTTTGATCGAGCCATCAACAATGCCGCAGAAGGCTTCGCGCGACAGCTTCATCTCATTGACGCCCTCAAGGTTGTAAGCAAATACAACAAACAAGCCCGTTGAGGGAACTTGAACGGCTTTGCCACGATCGGCAGGCAGCTTTTGTCGATCGTCCTCCTTTAAGGGATCGTCCGAGGCAGCGAAGTCAACGGTCTGATCCAAAAACCGCTTCACGCCAGCACCGCTACCAACAGAGTCGTAGCTGATCTGAACGTTTGGGTTTTGCCGATTGTACTCTTGGAACCAGCGCTCATACAGGGGGCGCGGAGCCGACGCGCCCGCACCGCTAATGGAAGCTGTGCCGCCACCGCTCGTTGCCGCGGGGCTGGTTGCCGAGTCGCCACCCGCAGGAGGTGCGTTGGTGGTTTGGGGAGCACACGACACCAGACCTAGAGCAAGGGCGATCGCGGAGGCAGGGAACGCCCAACGAATTGCCTTAAAAGACCAAAACATAAGACTTTTGTAGCTTGGTACACTTACCTCCTAACGCTACATCCTGCCCGTAAAGACTAGGTTAAGCTGAGAAATCGATAAGAATTTTCTATCCATCAGCGAAAAGCTGTGGAAGTTGGGGAACGAATACAGTGCCTTGGTTTTCGCGGTTTTATGCAGCTTGTTAGGTGCTCTACAACACAAAAATCTCTTCCTCAAGGTAGAGCATCTAGGTCAGCTACAAGAGGCTCCCTAGCAGCTAATAGGCTAAACGCCCACGTAATGATCGGCTTTGTCGCAGGCAATTGCAGAACCTAGAGCAATTCTGTAGACGGTTAACGGCATGATCGTCTAGTTGTTTGTGTCACCTTACTTGCCGCATTGGACTGGGGTTTCACTACCTACCATCATTATAGAACGGATAGAAAAGGGGCATGAGTCTTAATCGATCGACATGCCCCCATGTCAGGAACCTTAGTCAGAAACCTTAGCCAAACGCGAAGCTGTTTGCACTTAGGGGACCTGTAATGCCCTGAAGAATTGCCAGATCAGATCCCAGCGCGCTCAATACTAAACCGGAGTCGCTCAGAGTTTGGGTCAGAGCTGAAAAATCAATTCCAAGACCCGCAATTCCGATCACATCGGTGCTGATTTCAAAGTCGGCGATCGTGTTAGCGGAGGCAGGTAACTCAGCGTTGGCGATCCAGAATTGGTCTGCGCCCTCGCCGCCTGTAATCAGGTTATCGCCACCGAACCGCACGTAGAACTGGTCATCCCCTGCGCCGCCGAACAGCGTGTCATTCTTGCCCAGGTAAAACACATCATCGCCGTCGTCCCCAGAAATGTCGTTGCTGCCACGACCGTAGCTCGCGTCCAGAATGTCGTTGCCCTCGCCACCGGAAACGCGATCGAGCTTGCCCACAATAAAGACATCATCGCCCTCGCCGCCGTAGACTTGGCTGCCACCGGAGACGCTTTGGTTCGTGTCGATTAGGTCATTTCCCGCCAGTGCGTAGACGACATCGCTGTTGCCATCGAATCCAGTAACCGTTGCTGCATCAATGAAATCGTCGCCGTCAGTGCCCGTGACCAAAACGTCAGTCAGGTATTGGAACGATTCACCCGGTAAAGCAGGCGTGCTAGCTGGAGCAACGCGGACTTGGGACACTTGCTCGTAAGCGTAGGCAAGTCCGATTAGAGTTGGTTCGCTGTACGCAGTTCCCAAGAACGAAATGCCAAAGGGGATGTCGTCTGCGATCGTCGGGGTGCTGTTTGCCAAGTAGCCCCCTGGCAAAATGACGCTGGGATAGCCAGCCCGTGCGCCAATGTTGGCTCCGCGCGTGGTGGGAAACAGAACAGCATCAAGCGCATAGGTGCTGAGGTAGGCATCCAGCGCATCTTTTGTCAGACGTAAATCGGTGGCTCTCGCCGCAAGATAGGCAGCCGTATCTGCCGAATCGGGGCTCAAGTCTTTCGACTCGGCAGAGAGCGCCCGCGCCTGTCCGTACTTCAAGGCGACTTCTGGGTTCGCTTCGTTAAAGGCGATCACGTCCGCCAGCGTTTTAACCGGAGCATCTGGTCCTAAGCTGCTGAGGTATGCATTCAGGTCGCGCTTGAATTCGTAATCCAGAACCGTTGTGTTGGGTGCAGTCGCTAGCTCCTGGGCGGTTGGAATGTCCTCATAGACGATCGTGGCTCCTTGCGCTTCCATTACGGCGATCGCCTGCTCCACGATCGCGCGTTGCTCATCGGTCAAGCCGTCCCAAAACACCGTTTTTGGCACACCAATTCTAGACCCTTGCAGCGCTTTGGCGTCTAGAAACTGCGTGTAATCTGTGAAGAACTTACCGTCGCTGGTGCTGGTGGCGGCGTCGTTCGGGTCTACTCCCGTCATTAACCCTAAGAGAGCCGCTGCATCCGCAACCGTGCGTCCGAATGGTCCCGCCGTATCTTGACTAGCCGCGATCGGAATAATTCCGTCACGGCTGACCAGTCCAACCGTGGGCTTGATGCCAACAACCGCATTCTGGTTACCGGGGCTAAGAATGGAGCCGTTCGTTTCGGAGCCGATCGCCACCGTGACCAAGTTAGCGGACACTGCTGCCGCAGATCCTGCACTTGATCCACCGGGAGATAACGCTGGTCTGCCGTCGGGAACAGTAGTTGACAGCGTTGGGTTGTAGGGATTGAATGTGTAGCCATTCAGGGAGCTGTAGCCCGCAGGCATGCCGTTGGCTAAGTAGTTGGCGTACTCCGTTAGGCTGGCTTTGCCCAGAATCACGGCTCCTGCATTCCGCAGGTTCGCGGTGATAAAGGCATCATCCAGTGGAACGGAGCCTTCCAGCGCTACCGAGCCTGCAGTTGTTGGCTGATCGGCGGTGTCAATGTTGTCTTTCAGCAGCACGGGAATTCCGTGCAGTGGACTCTTGATAATGCCTTGTCGCCGCTCTAAGTCAAGAGTTTGAGCGATCGCCAGCGCATTTTCGTTCAGCGCCAAAATCGAGTTCAGCGGTTGGGCACCTTCACCCACAGGCGCATTGAAGTCGTAGGTGGCAATTCGGTTGACGTAGAGTTGAACGAGTCCTTCGGAGGTGAGTGCTCCGAACTCTAAGGCTTGGTTGATCTCGGCGATCGTCGCCTCAAGCAGATTAAAGGTTTTTGGACTCGACAGGGGAATCACATTGACCACGGAAGTTGCACTCCTAAAAACAATGGTTGCTACGGCAGGCAGAACCCGTAAATAGACGCACAAACGAGAACCAGACGTGCTGGAAATCCCACCACCCCTGGCTAAGTGCGCCTACCCAGACCATCATTGATAAATTGTCAGATTGAAATTGTGTAACTCGCTACGCTTAGTAACGGTTAGGACTGACACATCACCGTTCGCATCGTCCGCATATTGCTGGGCAGATCGAGCTGAATTGCCTGCTGGATAAACAGCGACGGCACTGGAATGGTCGGCGTTGCTTGGACAAAATATGTTAGCAGCGTTCCATCATCGCAGTCTTGCAGCCGCAGATCCGCCGCAAAATCGTTAAAGCTGCCGGACTCGAAGCGAAACTGCACGCGCTGCTGAGCCGTTTCTACCACGTTCAAATAAATGTCAACGTGAGCCGTGAAAAACAAGAAATTTTTACTGCCAACTTGATACAGCCGCTTGCTGCTGGTCGCATCTGTTGCCGTTTCTGCACTTAGGACTTCACTGCAGCTGATCGCTGGAAAATACTGGACCCAGCGGGGATAGTTGATCACATGCTGCCACACGATCGCCCGCTTCAGCGGCAAATACATCCGCGCTGTCACAGCTGCTCCCCAAGCGGTATGCGGCAGAGTTTCTAGTAAAATTTCACCCCGTTGCAGAGCCGCAGCATCACTCCAAACCAATTGGGAGGATGAAGGGTGGAGGCGATTTGGTGAGAAGAATGCAGTCATTGGGACGTCTGAGCTCCTATTGCGTCGGTCCAGTCAGGCGCTAGTAGACCATTAACCGCTAACGGGGCGCCACTAACCGTTAACCATGTGACAGAGGTGCGTCATGCCTGTGACGTTGAGTCGTCATTCAGAACCATAACTCTCGCTTGATGAAAACAGATGAGGGAAGACCATGAAGATTTGAATAACTTTAGCAGACTCAATCCGTACGATCACGAAGACATCCCATGCCACAATAGGGGCGATGACCCTTCGATCGATAGGAGCCAACATTCGTGAACGGCACTCCCAACCTTGGAATCTCCATCGTCCTGTATATCGTTGGCGTCATGCTGGTTTTGATAGCAGTGCTGATCTTACTTAAAGGACTGGGACTGCTAACGACGTTGCCAAACGATATCATTGTGGCGCTCATTCTTCTCTCTATCGGCGTAGGGATTCTTGGTGGTATTCGCACCAGCAGAGGGAGGTAGCGCATGGGCAGCTCAATCAAACTCACTACTCTCATCTTTTTGATTGTTCTCGCTATTACCGTCTTTGTTTGGCTACTGCGCGGATTTGGCGTGCTAACGGTGATTCCTGGCTCCGTTCTATGGGGACTCATTTTCTTTTGCATCGTAACCGCAGTATTCAGCACACTGCGTTAGACGGATGGGCAATTTCAAGGACGATCGACCAACGCATCCGCTGACGCACGGACAACTCTTCTCCAGTCCTGGTTGCCACTTTAGCTACCGGGTAATTGGTCCTTGCTGTCGGTTGTTCGATCGAGAGCAGCTTCCGTGGCCCTGCTGCCGGATTCAATGGCGCGGTAAAGAACCCAGTTGGCGGCGCATTGGGCGGCGGTTTACTCCCGATCTCGCCACTAAGGCACACCCTTCCTATAGCGTTGAAATTTTAGGGCAGGGGTTGGTTGAGCCGCTGGTGATCACGCTTTACTCAGTCAACTTGCCACCTGAGGTCAAAAGCTGGTGGCACTCCGACAAACTCCGTTCAAATACGGCATCTAGCACGTCCGGTGCGGCAGACGAGACGATCGTGGACGGGTAAACCGCACTGCCCCATGCTGGATGCAGCAGCACCGAGCAGCCATTGCGATCAAGGATTGGGTAGCCCAAGCACGATCGCACCACCGCAACATCGTCTAACCGGAGCGGTCCCGGTCTAGAGCGGAGAGGGCGTCCCGTTTTTGGGTCAAACACGTCGGCTAGATAGCCCATGCGCTCTAGCTTTGTAGCAACCTCGTAGCCAACGCTAAGAAAGCGTTGCCGCAGCGTTTGTTTCTGAACTTCTGCTTGCTGAGTCCGCTGTAGCAGTTCGCAGGGACACGACTGTAGCACGACCAAAACTGAGGCCACTGGACAAGACCAGTCCGGTAGCAGCTTCGGTCGATGAGTAGCAATAAACTCGTTAGGGCTGTGGACGGAGTACTGCATCAATGAGCGCGAGCGATCGCAGACGTTAGTAGCGGGATCGCTATTTCCATTCTGGCGCGAAATGACCGGGGAAGAAGCGTCAAGGACGTTCTTTTTTCACAGCCATGTGCCGCGTTTGTCAGAAGCGGGAATACTCTGGCTAGTTAATCTCTACCGCACGGAAATAACTTTTATGACGTGGCTCTTGCGTCGCATCGGTGAACCTTCTTTAATCCGTGCGAGTTCCTTAATTTGTTACCGCAATCTGACAATCGCGCACGACCAAGCGTTCAGACGGAAACGTCCGGACGCACTAACCCTTGCTCCGAAAACTCATGAAGCTTCTAGTACCAGCGGTGTGAAGCGCTGATACAGAATCTTGCCGAATAATCTGGCACGCTCCTATGGAATTCAACTGCAACCGCTGCGACTCCGGACAGCCCTACCCACCAGATGCCCGATCGCTGTTCAGCCGTTCACCGCACCCGTCGTTCTACCTCACACTTGCTCAGACGCGCTATGAACTTCAAATACTTTTTGCTGCTTGCTGCTCCAATTTTGCTGGCTGATGTTTCGCCGTCCATCAGTCTTCCGACACAGACTGCACCGCGATCGATCGCCGCATCCAACGCCTCGGATACGTACCGCAACTGCCAGCAGTCTGCCGCTGCCGTTGTCACAATTTATTCAGGCAGGGAGATTGGTTCGGGCAGCATCATTAGCGCTGATGGAGTAGTCATTACCAATCATCACGTGGTGCAAGAAAGCGTTCGGAGCGGGGGACGCAAGCAAATTTACGTCAAACTTGCCAGTGGCGATCGCTATACAGGTCAGATCCTGGGTACCGACACGCGCAACGATCTAGCGCTGGTGAAACTCGCCGCGCAGAAGTCTTTTCCTACGGTGCCCTTTGCAGGGTTGCAGCCACAAGCAGGACAGGGCGTTTGCGCGATCGGCAGTCCCTACGG
>NZ_JACJPG010000231.1 GCF_014695955.1 Leptolyngbya sp. FACHB-36
ACGCCTTGATTTGTCACCAACACAGGCAGATCGTTTACGGGGGTGATCTGCAAGCTGAAGGTGTTCACTGGTGGAGTGAGCGTGCCACCTGCTCCATCTCCAGCGCTGAACGTAAAGCTGTCGTTCAGTGATTCGCTGCCGTCGTGGCGGTAGCTGAATTTATTGCCGCTGTTAATGTCTGCCTGAGTAAACGTCGTGCCCTTCGTGACCAGTGCACCGTTCAGCGACAGACTTCCCTTCGTTGGCAAATCGCCGACTGTGTAAACAAGCTGAGCCGTCGATTGCTCTGCATCAGTCAGCGCGAGATTGCTGCTAGATAGGTTGGCAACGGCTCCCTCGCTCAAAGTCAACGATACGTTTGTGGTTAGTACTGGCGCATCATTGACGGGAGTAACGTTAATGGAAAAGGTCGTAGCAGAAATGCTGCCGCCCTGACCGTCTGACACAGTGAAGACAAAGTTATCCGTTGTGGTTTCGCTACCATTTTGTCGATAGCTGAGTTTGCCACTGTCGATGTCGGCTTGGGTAAAGCGGTTTCCAGTCGTAATTCGGTTGCCGTCAAACAGCAAGTCACCTCTAGCCGAATTTGGCGAGGCAGAAAGGGCGTAAGTGAGTTGGTTCGCTGTGTTGTTTTCATCAGTGATGAGCAGGGTGCCGCGATCGATCGTCTTCGTAGCTCCCTCATTCAGCGTCAACGGGGCATTCGTTGCGAGAACAGGTCGGTTGTTGACCTTGAGATCCAGTTGGTAGGGAACGCTGGCGTTAACAACCGCTTTCGGAAAGACCCGAATGTAGTAGGTACCTGCATCGAAGGAGGTTGAAAAGGTTTCTGCCGTGCTGCCCGACTGCGTTCCACTGGCGAGGACAGAACCACTGGCGCTTAAGACTTCAATATCCAAATCAGCGGATAAGGCTCCGCCTGTTGGTCCAGTAAGGGTTACAACGAGATCAGTCGTGCTACCAAGGAGGAACTTGTAATAGTCCTCCCCATCGTTGGAATTGATTGCATCTTGGTACCTCCCATTACCGTTTAGAGAACCAATGAGTAGTCCATCTTGACGTTGGTTGCCAGCAAGATCAAATCCGACTGGATTGGGAATTGAGTTGTAGGAGGCTTTTGCAACCCAGCCAGCACCCGGTTGAGACGGCAGAGAAATAACTGAGGCAACAGCCGTACTATTCATTAGCCAGGCTTCGTTCGCGCCAGTAGCATAGTTGCGCCAGACAATATCTGTTTGACCATCCCGGTTAAAGTCTCCAGTTCCCTGAATCTGCCTGTTTTGGTCAGGATCAGACGGTAGCGAAATCAGCTTCTTAAACTCGACCCCGTTCATCAACCAAATAAAGTTATCGCCCGATCTCAAGTTACGCCAAACAAAGTCAGCGTTCTGATCTCCATCGAAATCACCGACGCCTTGAAGCGCCCATTCAGTTGATAGATCAAGCAAATAGGTAAATGAATCACGGGCTGTGCCATTCATGAACCAAACTAGATTTTCACCTGATGCATAGTTGCGCCAAATAAAATCTGCTTTGCGATCGTCATTGAAATCGGCTGTACCAACAAGTTGCCAATTTGTATCACCGATAAAGTCAATCGTCACGCTTCGTTCAATGGCATTGCCGTTCATTATCCAGGCTGCCACTTCACCACCATCGTAGTTACGCCAAAGAATATCAGGGGTCTGATCGCTGTTGAGGTCAGCTACTGCCTCAATGATCCAGCCAGAAGGAGCAATTGGCGTTAGGTTACTGACACCCGTGAGTGTGGCACCGTCCATCTGCCACACTTGATTCTCACCCGTACTGTAGTTACGCCACAGCATGCCTGACTTGATGTCGTTATCGGCGATCGCGTAGAGACTGTACGATGTATCTGGGGTGGTTGAAGACGGATTGTTTGGATCTGCGGGGGAGCCTGGAAACACCCGGATGTAGTAGATGCCAGGGTCCAGAATGGCATTGATCGCCTCAAGCAGCGTTCCCCCGTTGACCGAGCTTTGAGGCACACCATTGATGTTAATCGTGTTCCCAAGACTATTTAGCAGTTCAACATTTGCATTCGCATTCAAATCTTGTAGCGATGCGGCAAAGCTACTGCGTTCAGATAGCGTAAAACGATAATAGTCATTATCGCCAAAATTAACCGAGTCTGTGAAGGTTTTAACAACCGGTGCAAGACTAATATCTAATGCAGTGTTTGGTGTATTTCCTACGTTATCGGGCATTCTTATCACCCCTACAATGGCATAGTTAGTTTGCCCAGGAGGTATAAGCTTACTACCATCTTTCTGTAATCTTCATGCCCTTTATCCAAGTATTTAGCGCGATCGCGCTAAACGGACTAAACTCCATGGAATATACGGAATTTTTTGAAAGTAATACAGAAGAACTTAAGGATTTTCACGGATAACACTTTAGGACTTGTGTGAAACAAATCGATCGACTCAGTACAAACTTGAGAGAATATTTTTAGTGATCTAGTCAATCATTAGCGATCGAGTTTGAGCGCAGAGACCCCTCTTTGAAGTAGAAACACCTACGAAAGCCTCTTCGTATTTTTGTTGAGTTCTTTAGCTGATCGGAGCGATTATGCTAACTCTAAGCCGCAACATAATTTAGCGATCGAGATGAGCTTTATTCAACTAAAAACGCATTGATTCCGGTTAATTGGGAATCAATGCGCGGCGCTTCTAGTTTTTCGGTGATAAGCAACGCTATCACCGAAATAAGAGTTTCAATTATTTTGCTGGAGGTGACGAATTTCTAAAGAGCGTGTGGCTCCCCTATACCGAGGCTTGCTGGCGCTGATAAAGCGACCAGTACAGTCCTTTACTCTGCAATAGATCTGTGTGGGTGCCCTTTTCCACCAGCACGCCCTTCTCCAGTACCACAATCAGATCTGCCCGCTTCAGCGGCGCAAATCGGTGAGCAATCAAGAAGACGGTGCGATTCTGGGACACTCGCTGAAGATTTTGCAGCACCTGCTGTTCTGTTTCGCTGTCCAGAGCGCTAGTCGCTTCATCAAGCACCAAGATTGGAGCCTGCGACAGAAACAAGCGGGCAAGCGCGATTCGCTGACGCTGTCCACCTGATAGCGCTGTCCCTCGCTCTCCAACGCTGGTCTCGTAGCCATGAGGTAAGTCGCTGATAAAGTCGTGAGCAACTGCCAGTCGAGCGGCCTCCACAACCTGCTCCGCAGTGATGTCGGGGTTACCGAGAGAAATGTTTTCTAGCACTGTGCCGTTGAACAGAAAATCTTCTTGCAGTACGACACCGATCTGCTGTCGCAGCGAAGCAAGGTCTGCACTCTTGACATCAAAACCGTCTACAAGAATACGGCCAGACTCCGTTGGGTAGAGGCGTTGCAGCAGTTTTGACAGGGTACTCTTGCCAGAGCCACTGCGTCCTACGACACCGACCAGCATTCCCGGCTCCACGTTGAAGGAAATACCACGAAGTACAGGTTCTTGGTTCGGTTGATAGCGAAAAAAGACTTGCTCGAAGCTGACTTGTCCTTTCAGCGGCGGCAGCACCAGTCCCGATCCCGCTTCGGCTTCTGGTGCCGTATTGAGAATGTCACCAATACGATCGACCGACAGCAGCACTTGCTGAAGATTTTGCCACAGTTGCACCAAGCGCAGCAGCGGACCCGTCATTCTGCCGGACAGCATTTGAAACGCGACCAGTTGTCCGATCGTCAGTTCTTGCTGGATGACAAACTTTGCACCGAACCAGAGAATCAGCAGCGAGGAAAGATTCGTGAGAAAGTCGGCAATATTATTGCTGACATTTGAAGTGGTCGAGGCTTTGAATCCAGTGCGAATAAAGCGAGCAAACAGTCCTTCCCAGCGATCGCGGGACACTTTCTCGGCAGTATGTGCTTTGACGGAGTGAATGCCCGTAATTGTTTCTACCAAGAACGATTGGCTATCGGCGCTGCGATTGAAGGTTTCGTTGAGATGAGTTCTCAGAATCGGCGTTGCAACCAAGGTCAACATAGCAAACAGGGGAATCACTGCCAGCGACACCCAGGTAAGCGGCACACTGTAGTAGAACATGATCGTCAGGTAGACCACCGCAAAGATGGAATCCAGCACCACTGTGAGTGCGGTACCTGTCAAGAACTGACGGATATTCTCCAGTTCTTGCACCCGAGCGACCGTATCTCCCACACGCCGCGACTCAAAATAGGAAAGCGGCAACCGCATTAGGTGGCGAAACAGTTGAGCCGACAAGCTCAGATCCAGACGACGAGCGGTGTGTGTGAAAATGAACAGCCGCAAGAATCCCAGGAATGCCTCGAAAAACGCCACGCTTAGTAGCGCGATCGCCATCACATCCAGCGTCGAGATGCTGCCCTGCACCATAACTTTGTCGATCACAACCTGAGTGATCACCGGAGTCGTCAAGCCCAAAAGTTGCAGTGTGAACGACGCCAGCAGCACCTCAGCTAGCAAAGTCCGATACCTCATTACCGCAGGCAAAAACCAGGCAAGGCTGAAGCGCTCCTGCTTCTGAACCAGTTCTACCTGCCAAAGTTGCCCGTTCCATGCGGCCTCTACCTCACGACGCGGTACACTCTCGCAGGTGAGATTGGGGTTCAGGGGATCGGCAAGAATCAAACGCTCCCCTTTAACGGCATAGACAACCATCCAGTGAGGAGTTTGGTTCTTTTCTGTCCCACTCCACAGCATCAAGGCGGGCAGCGCAAGCTGGCGCAAGTTTGTCCAAGTTGTTTCGACGTGGCGAAGTTGCAGCCCCAGTTTTTCAGCGGCTTCAACGACATTGGGGGGGCGCTGGCCACGTAGCTGGCGCTGTACCCAGTCCAGCTGCGCCGAATTTTGCAGATGATTCGCCACCATGGTCAGACACGCCGCTGCTGTATTGACACCGGGGACGAAGGGAAAGCCGTCGATCGACTGCCGCGATTCAACCGTTTGCGGTTGGTAACGCTGGCGCTGGACTGCCCAAAACCGCTCGAGATCGGGTGAAGCAATCGTGCTCCAAACACTCGATTTCCAGATGGCTACCACTACATCCTTGTCGGCTGTTCGTGCCTTCCAGTAGCCCGGTAGCTCTAGCACATTGCCCAACCAGTCTCCCTGTTTCAGCACGATCGAGGGCCCCTCTTCTGGAACCAGCCGCACCTTGCCTGAAATCACCAAGATTAGCTGGTCCGTCACCTCCGTAGACCACAGCATCTCACCTAGATTGCAGCGACGGATTTCGGCTTCCCGCTTGAACTGTACCTGCTGCTCAGAATTCAGCAGCGAGAGTGGAGGGGCACTCCAAGGGAGATCAATGGTTGGGTCGTTGGCAATCATTCATTCACCTGCAATTTCACTGTCATTGTCTGGATTCTTTCTGCCAGCCAGCGGTCAAATACTTCAGTTTGAATCGCCTGCCGCAACTGGTTATCTTCTAGAGTGGCTGGTAGAAACTGCTCCACTCGAAAAATTGCCCAATACTTCTCGATCGCAATTGGTCCCACTAGTTCACCCGGACTTGCTGCATCGATCGCTGCCCGCAACGTATCCGGCAAGGTTCCTCGACTCACAGGACCCATCATGCCGTTTGCCACTCGCTCATCAGCCGTGGAGTACTCTTTGGCAAGCTGTTCAAAGCTGGCACCTTCACCAACCTGGCTGTGGAGTTCTTCGGCAAGGTCTTTGTTTTCAACCACGATGCGGGACAGAACCACGCGATCGAGAAACACCTTGCGTTCGATGAAGTGCTCTTGCAGGCGTGCTTCTGTCACCTGAGCTTTCAATTTCTCCAGCTTGAAGCTGTTGGTGATTTGACTGTGGAAGATTTCGTAGTTTGTGCCGTTACGGGTTAACCAGTCCTGAAACGCTTTTGGGTCGGTTAGCTGCTGCTGCAAGCGAAAATCCACTACGGCTTGCTCAACCATCGCCGGACTGACTTCTAGATCGGTGCGTGTCTCAAGCTCTTGCTCTAACACGTACTGGCGCAAAATATCTCCAATAAAGGCTTGTAGCTTTCCAGCTGCTTGGAGATACCGCAAACACTGCCGCAGGGGGAGCGGCTGTTCGTCCACAATAAGTAAGGCTTTCGCGTCCATGAAGTACCCGATAGGTTCTAGCGTCCTGTTGCTATGGTGCCCAAATTTTGCACCCACTTCGCACAATTTTTGTGCAAACTCTGTGAAAGTTCCGTAGAATCTCAGAGAAAATTCAGTAGCCGTTCGGCATGCATTTGCTTGAGCAGGCTATTTCCGTAAGGTTCCTCCGTAAATTCCGTCATCCGTGCAGCCTTGCTAGCAATCGCTAACATTCGTTGTGAATATCGCCTGTTGCGTGTTCATTCCGTATCCTCGATTATGGTTCAATGAATTAGGCAACGGCTACTCAATGCTGATTGTGCGGTGAGATCGCTGAAACTGCTTCATCCCATTTGGCGCTAAAATCCTAAATAAGATCCAAACTCCGACCGGGAAATGGGAGTTTTGTGGCATCATAGAAAACTGTCAGAAATTGCAACTCAACAGGAAATTCGCTATGGCTCTGAGATTAGGCGATGTCGTTCCCAACTTTACACAAGACTCGTCCGAAGGTTCGATCGACTTTTATTCGTGGGCAGGAGATAGCTGGGTGGTTTTGTTCTCGCACCCTGCGGACTTTACACCCGTTTGCACCACTGAACTTGGTACCGTTGCCAAGCTCAAGCCCGAATTCGATAAGCGCAACGTCAAGGTGCTAGCGCTGAGCGTGGACACTGCGGATCACCATCGCGATTGGATCGGTGATATCAATGAGACTCAAAGCACCAACGTCAACTATCCGATTCTGGCAGACCCCGATCGCAGCGTATCGGATCTGTACGACATGATTCACCCGAACGCCAATAACACTCTGACGGTGCGATCGGTGTTTATTGTGGACCCGAACAAGAAGCTGCGCCTGACGTTTACCTATCCCGCTAGCACCGGACGCAACTTCGAGGAAATCCTGCGGGTCATCGACTCGCTGCAACTAACGGACAGCTATGGCGTTGCGACGCCTGCTGACTGGAAAGACGGCGGCGATGTGGTAGTGGTGCCGTCAATTTCCACAGAGGATGCTCAGCAGCGGTTTCCAAAAGGTGTAACAGTCGTCAAGCCCTACTTGCGGACAACGCCTCAGCCGAATAAGTAGTTGTCCTGAGCGATTCGCTCATCGCTATCTTGAATCATCGGTGTCATTTCACAAGCCTGCTGTTTCCTTGAAGAAAACAGCAGGCTTTGTGCCACGATCGCCTTTAGACTGGGAAGGTATTCATTCAGCACCGTACCTTTTCAGATATGGCTACCGACGATCGTAAGAAACGCATTATGGAGCATCTTGCCCGCAGCAGCGGCGACTACATCAAACGCTCCACGTCCACCTCGAGCGGTGAACGAAAGCAGCAAATCCTGGATCACATTCGCCAGACATCTGGTTAATCGGTGACTCACAGGGTGGGCAATGCCCACCCTCTTTTTTAGAGGCTATTGGGACTGCTCGGATCGATTCGGTTAAGAAGCAGGAGCGTAGGCACAGCAATTCCCCTTCACTGTGGCTGCTGCTCATACAATACCCACTGCTTGTTCATCTGCCCATTCACCCAGTTGCTGCAATACGCCAGAATTTGGATAGGGAAACAAACAGGTCAACATGGATATCAAACGTGGATTTGTCGATACGATTGGCAACACGCCGCTGATTCGGCTTAATAGCTTTAGCGATGAAACGGGATGTGAAATCCTTGGTAAGGCAGAATTTCTTAATCCGGGTGGCTCCGTTAAAGATCGGGCAGCGCTGTACATCATTCAGGATGCTGAAGAGCGAGGCTTACTGAAACCGGGTGGTACCGTAGTTGAGGGAACAGCGGGCAACACGGGAATTGGCTTAGCACATATCTGCAACGCCAAAGGCTACAAATGCCTCATCATCATTCCCGAAACCCAATCGCAGGAGAAAATCGATTTGCTGCGGACCTTGGGAGCCGAGGTCCGAACGGTGCCTGCTGTGCCGTACAAAGACCCTAACAACTACGTCAAGCTCTCCGGCAGAATCGCTGCTGAGCTAGAGAATGCGGTTTGGGCAAATCAATTTGATAATTTGGCAAATCGTCGCGCTCATTATGAAACTACAGGACCCGAAATTTGGGCACAGACGGATGGCAATGTGGACGCTTGGGTGACAGCGACAGGAACAGGCGGCAGCTACGCTGGAATTGCCATATTCTTAAAGGAGAAGAATCCATCAACTCGCTGTGTGATTGCAGACCCGATGGGAAGCGGGCTGTACAGCTACGTTAAAACGGGTGAGCCAAAAAGCGAGGGCAGTTCGATCACCGAAGGCATCGGCAACAGTCGAGTGACGGCAAACATGCAAGGTGCTCCAGCCGATGACGCAATCCGAATTGACGACAAACAAGCTGTGCGCGTTCTTTACCAGCTTCTAGAGAAAGAGGGGCTCTTCATGGGTGGCTCTGTGGGTATTAACGTTGCCGCAGCAGTGGAGCTAGCGAAGCAGATAGGACCGGGGCACACGATCGTCACACTCCTGTGCGATGGCGGCAGTCGCTATCAGTCGAAGCTGTTTAACCGCGAGTGGTTAGCTTCGAAGGGGCTGTTGCCTAGTTAGCGATCGCCCTTAGCCTCAAAATACTTGACTTTCTGGCGTCCTTAGGACACCAGAAAGTTTACTAATTTTTAATAAGCTAGCGGTTTATTCTCTATTCTGTAGCTTATACTACAGACATGAGCCAAATAAAGACCGTTCATCTCTCTTGATGAAGCTGGAGAGACGGAAGTAGGGAGAAGTCCCGAAGGAACGCGCCTCATTTCGACAAGCGATACATTACAACTGACGAGGCGAATACTATGAAACTTCTTTATCGAGGCGTTGGGTATGATTATGACCCACAAGCAGTCCGAAGCGATCGTCCCTGGAATCGGGTACGGGCTGCACGCGCCGGATATACACTGACTTATCGGGGTGTGTCTTACAGCATTGATCCCAACCAAGAGGTTCCCGATCATTCGGCAATGCCTGTTGCTCAACTTACCTACCGTGGCGTAGCGTATGGGCTAAACGGTTGGACTCCGGCTGCTGTGGCTGAGACCGTTGCTCCCCGTGCAGCGCGGAGTCGATCGGAAGTTGCCGCTGCTCATCGTAGCAATCTCTACCGCAACGTACAGCATCGGCTTCAAGTAGCCCAAGAGAAAGGCGATATGGCATTGGTTCGCCTGCTAGAGCAAGAGCTACAGCACATCGCGTAGGCAAATAGCGTTTAGTAAGGCTCCACAACGATAGGGGTTTTGATTCAGTGGAGAGCGGTACAAGGACATGTTCTTGTACCGCTTTTTCTGTGCGCTACTGACGTCTGCGTGTAACATGGCTGGCATTAAAGCCGACGGGAGGAGTTACGGTATGGCAGGTCGAAGCCGAGGAACAATCACTTGGGGTGGACAACACACTTGGATTAGCAGTGCTCGAATGGTTAGTAATTCCGCAGCGCTGGCGTTGCTGCTGGTAGGAATTAGCACAGCAGGACGATCGCAGTCGGCTCCTGAACTGCTTCCACCACCGCCACCGTCGCTTCCCGGTGCTTCAGCTAATCCAGGTATCGATCCAACAGCACCGATTCCAACCGCTCCACTGTCTCCGCTTCCACAGACTCCGCTTGCACCAACTCCGCAAGAAACCGTGTTTCAGGCACCGATCGACTTTCAACGGGCAGTGCCAGGAAAGTATCTCGTCTATGTTAATGGCGACAGTTCCTACCTACTACAACAGGTGCAGACCGTGGAACCGCGCGCCTTTATTCAGACCTATCAAGGGCGGCGGGTGATTCAAGTAGGAACTTTCAACGAGGAAACCAATGCTCAACGGCAGGTAACAGCGCTAGCGGCGCAAGGCATCCGCGCAGAGACAAGGGCCGCTAATTCAGCCGCCAATCCTATGCCGATCAATCGCTATTTGATTGTGGTTCCAGGTAGCCGAAATGAATTGCCGCAGCTAGCAGATCAGGCAATTCGACTGGGTGTCCGCCAGGATGCAATTCAGCCTAAAGAGGCGCCTCTGGGTCCTCACCTAGAAATTGGTCCGTTTCCGGGACGCGGCGAGGCAGAGACGGTAAGTCGCTACCTGCGGAGGAGTGGCATGGATTCGCGGGTCTACTACAGTCGTTGATGTCGCAGCGCTTAGCCCCACTATGCTGACCTCCGATCGCGCGCTTGATTCACACTTCATCGTGACTGCTGACCAGATGCGGCAGATTGAGGAGCGACTGTTTGCAGCCGGAATGCCCGTGGCGGCGCTGATGGA
>NZ_JACJPG010000232.1 GCF_014695955.1 Leptolyngbya sp. FACHB-36
GTCACCTCGTCCAGCATGCGGAGACGAGTGTCTTCGGGCATCAGAGCCGCGATCGCCGACCACTGCAGCCGGGAATACCAAGAAGGACGCGATCTACGCGGTGCCGCAAGCAGTGAGCCGTAGTCCAGCAGGAACGGAAGCGATGACCGAACTGCCGTCGTCAGAAGAAACTTTAGGGCATCCACTAGAGAAGGCTGGTTGGCAGGGATCGGAGCCAGCGTGTCGATAATCGCTAATAGCGCCACCGACTCTCCTGCTTGTTGAAGCTGCTGAGCCATTTCAAAGGCAACCAAGCCTCCGAACGACCAACCGCCTAACAGATAAGGTCCACGCGGCTGAATCGTCTGGACCGCCTGAATGTACTGCGCAGCCATGTCTTCGATTCGGGTCAGCGGTTGCTGCTTTGCGTCCAGACCGATCGGTTGCAGGGCATAAAACGGCTGATCCTCACTGAGCTGCTGCGCCAGTTCCCAATAGGGAAAAACGGTGCCGAAAATCGGATGAATGCAGAAAAACGGGCGCGTTGCTCCTTTAGCTTTCAGCGGCACCAGCGGCGACCAAGATGATGCCGCAGGCGTTGAACAGGCAGCAGTCTGATCTAGCAGAGTGGCTAGCTGAGCGATCGTTGGAGCCAAAAACAGCGTCGATACGGGCAATGACTGCTGGAACTGCTGCGCGATGCGATCGATCAAGCGCACGGCTAGCAGCGAATCTCCTCCCAATTCAAAAAAGTGATCGGTCACGCCAACGGATTCCACGTTTAGAAGCTGCGTCCACAACTCTGCCAGCTTTTTTTCAGTTGGCGTTTGCGGCGCAACCCACTCCGTGGTGGAACGAGGATTCTGTCTCCGCAGCGCAGTCCGGTCTACCTTACCGTTTGGCGTCAGCGGTAACGACTCCAGCACAACCACGGCAGATGGAATTAAATACGCGGGTAATTTTGCCTGTAAATAGCCGCGTAGCTCTTGAGTCGTGGAGGAGTGATTGGAATGAAAGACGACATAAGCCACCAGATGTGGATTTTCTGCGCTCAACACGATCGCTGCTTCTCGAACGGCTGGATGCTGAACGAGTGCGGCTTCAATTTCGCCTAGCTCAACTCGGTAACCGCGCAGCTTAATTTGCTCATCCGTGCGACCCAGAAATTCGATCGTGCCGTCGGGACGGTAGCGGGCACGATCGCCCGTCTTGTAGAGTTTTGAATGTTGAATTTTGAATTTTGAATGGCTATCCGCATCGTCTAATTCAGAATTCAAACTTGAGCATTCAACGGTGATAAATCGTTCAGCCGTTAAATCGGGGCGATTCAGGTAGCCGCGTGCGACACCGATCCCGCCGATGTAGAGTTCACCAGGAACGCCGATCGGCACAGGCTGACGATGCGCATCCAAAATATAAATGTGCGTGTTGGGAATCGCTCGACCGATCGTGGGTTGGGTGTCGCGGGTTTGCAGGAGCGCGATCGTAGACCAAACGGTGGCTTCAGTGGGTCCGTAGGCGTTGAAGACGCGGCGATTGGGGGCTAGCCAGCGATCGACGATTTCGGAGGAGCAGGATTCGCCAGCGCTGATGATCGTATGCAGGGCAGGCAGATTTTCTGTGAGCGATCGCAGGACCGTGGGCGGCAGCGTGACAGCGGTAATGGCGTTATTCCGCAAAAAGGCGTCTAGGGCGGCTCCCATCCGCGCGTCTTTTTGGGCGAGGTAGAGCGCAGCGCCTGCCTGAATTGCCATCGCGATTTCAAAAATTGAGGCATCGAAGCTGAGTGAAGCAAATTGCAGCACGCGATCGCTCGGTTTCAGCCGAAAAACGTCTTGCGCCTGCGCTAAATTCGCTAAGCCGCGATGCTCAATTAGCACGCCTTTGGGCTGTCCAGTCGAGCCGGAGGTATAGATCACGTATGCCAAATTGTCCGCTGCTGCCGTGCGTTTGGGATTTGCCGGACTGTGCTGAGCGATCGCGTGCCAGTCACGATCAAGGCACACTGTTTGCAGTCCGGCGGTGGCGATCGTTCCATCCGCTTGTGTAATCAGAATTGAAAGCTGCGTATCCTCCAGCATGAACGTCAATCGCTCTTGCGGATAGGCTGGATCGAGCGGTACGTAGGCTCCTCCCGCTTTCCAAACAGCAAGAATTGCCGCGATCACGTTGGGCGATGGCTCAAGGCAAACTCCCACTAGCACCTCTGGACCGACGCCCAACTGCTGCAAATAATCAGCCAGTTGGTTACTTCGAGCATTTAATTCTGCATAGGTCAATTGAACGGTTTCAAACACCAGCGCGATCGCCTCCGGCGTCTGATTTGCTTGATGTTCAAACAGGTGATGCAGACAGGGAAAAGTCTGAAGTCTGAGGTCTGAAGTCTGAGCGGGCTGATTCCATTCGATCAGCAATTGCTGTCGTTCGGGTGCGGTCAAGATTGGCAGATCTGAAAGCGGGCTATCGGGCTGCTGAATAATGCCGTCTAGAAGGGTTTGGAAGTGTCCTAGGAAACGGGCGATCGTCGCTGGCTCAAATAAATCCGTGCTGTAGGTGATCTGTCCGCGCAGTCCGGTTGGGCTTTGCCACAGGTGAAATTCCAAATCCAATCGCGTGGTGCCTATCTCAACATCAAAGCGCTCTAGCGTCAGTTCTGGTAATTTCAGCGCCTCAATCGGCGTGTTTTGCAGCGCGATCGCCACCTGAAACAGCGGATGACGGCTGAGATCGCGCTGCGGATGCAGATCTTGAACAAGTTTTTCAAACGGCAAATCTTGATGGGCGTAGGCGCTGAGTGTGACCTCTCGCACGCGATGCAGGAGCACTCGAAACGTGGGATTTCCATCTAGATTTGTGCGCAGCACCAAACTGTTCACAAAGAAGCCAATCAGGTTTTCTAACTTGCTGCGGTTGCGATTGGCGATCGGCGACCCCACGACGATATCGGTCTGTCCCGTGTAGCGATAGAGCAACGTCTGAAACGCTGCCAGCAAGACCATGAACAGAGAAACGCCTTCCTGTTGGCTCAGTGTTTCTAGCGCTGCTGTTAGGGGTTGAGACAGGACGATCGCCTGAACGGCACCCCGATAGGTTTGGCTGGGCGATCGGGGGTAATCTGTCGGCAAATCCAGCACGGGAAGGTCTTGCAACTGCGATCGCCAGTAGGCTCGCTGCGTCTCTAAAACGTGTCCCTGTAGCCACTCACGCTGCCAGTGGGCAAAATCTGCGTATTGAATCGGCAAGTCGGGTAAGGA
>NZ_JACJPG010000233.1 GCF_014695955.1 Leptolyngbya sp. FACHB-36
TTGGGACAGCCCCAGCTCGTTAAGCGCCTTGCAGACCGCCGCATTACAGCATTTTCACTGGAGCTGATTCCGCGTACCAGTCGAGCACAAAGCATGGATGCGCTATCGTCTCAGGCAGCGATCGCAGGCTACAAAGCTGTGTTACTTGCAGCGTCAGGGCTGCCCAAATTCTTCCCAATGCTAACGACAGCGGCAGGCACGATCGCCCCGGCGAAAGTGTTTGTGATCGGCGCAGGGGTCGCAGGACTGCAAGCGATCGCGACGGCTCGCCGCATCGGTGCTGTTGTGGAAGCCTTTGATATTCGTCCAGCGGTGAAGGAAGAAGTGCAGAGCTTGGGCGCTAAGTTTGTTGAGGTTGCCCTCGAGGAAGACACGGTTGCCGCAGGGGGATACGCCAAGGAAGTGTCGGACATCGCAAAGCAGCGGACGCAGCAGGCGATCGCGGAGCACGTGCGATCGGCGGACGTGGTGATTACCACCGCGCAAGTTCCCGGCAGGACGGCTCCGCGTCTCGTCACTGCTGACATGATTGCTCAGATGAAGCCTGGCTCGACGATCGTTGATTTAGCAGCAGAGCAAGGCGGCAACTGCGAAGGCACGGAACCAGGCGGCACTGTGGTTCGCAACGGCGTCACGATGATTGGTCCAATCAATCTCCCCTCGTCGATGCCCGTCCACGCGAGTCAGATGTACGCCAAAAACGTGCTGACGCTGGTGCAATACCTGCTGAAAGACGGTGCGTTAACCCTCAACTTTGAGGACGACATCATCAGCAGTGCCTGTGTCAGCCATGCAGGCGAGGTGAAGAATCAGCGAGTGAAGGACTTGTTAGTGGAGACAGTAGGCGTTAGTCATTAGCGGTTAGCGATTAGCTCTGAGTAAGTCAAGGCTAACGAACGACTCATTTCATTACTGATAACTAACCGCTTATTTCAAGGAGCTTTTAACGATGGCAGAAGGACTCATTGCAGGGTTGGTTGTGTTTGTGCTGGCGTCATTTGTCGGCTTTGAAGTCATTAACAAAATTCCACCTACGCTGCACACACCGTTGATGTCGGGATCGAATGCGATTTCGGGAATTGCTGTGGTCGGGGCGCTATTAGTTGCTGGACCACGGGACTGGAATTTGACCGTGATTCTAGGATTGCTGGCGGTGGTGCTGGCGACAATTAACGTCGTGGGCGGATTTCTCGTAACCGATCGTATGTTGCAAATGTTCAAGAAGAAAGAGGTGAAGGCATGAGCGAATTTCTGCCAACCGGGATTCAACTCAGCTATTTGGTGGCGTCGGCGCTGTTTATTGTGGGTCTAAAACAGCTGGGGTCTCCAGCAACAGCACGGCAGGGGAACGTCGTAGCCGCGATCGGGATGCTGATTGCGGTGGTAGCGACGCTGCTTGATCGGCAAGTGCTGAACTACGAAATGATTGCGGTGGGAATTGCGATCGGCTCTGCCTTGGGCGCAGTAATGGCGTACAAGGTGGATATGACAGCCATGCCGCAAATGGTTGGTTTGCTGAACGGGTTCGGCGGTGCGGCATCGGCACTGGTAGCCGTCGGCGAATTCTGGCGGGTGATTCACAGCACTGGTGCAGTTCCGCTGGACGAAAGCATCACGATTATCCTTAGCGTCTTGATTGGTGGCGTCACCTTCACCGGAAGCCTGCTTGCATTTGCCAAGCTGCAGGAGTTGGTTCCCGGTGCGCCAATCACCTTTCCATTGCAGCAGTTAGTTAATTTGGCGCTGGTGCTGGCGTTCTTTGTGGGCAGCGGCTTTTTGGTTGCAAATCCGAATGACCCCACCACGTTTCTAGCGTTAGTCGGAATTTCGCTGGTGCTGGGCGTGCTGTTTGTCCTGCCGATCGGCGGTGCTGATACACCCGTGGTGATTTCGCTGCTGAACTCGTTCTCTGGTCTAGCGGCGAGCGCGGCGGGCTTTGTTCTGATGAACAACATGCTGATTATTGCAGGTGCGCTGGTGGGCGCATCGGGCATCATCCTGACTGAGTTGATGTGTCGCGCCATGAACCGAACGCTGGCAAACGTGCTGTTCAGCGCCTTTGGTTCCAACCGCACGGCAGCAGGCGGATCGGCGGCAGAGATTCAAGACAAGACGGTGCGATCGATCGACTCCGATCAGGGTGCCATGATGCTAGGCTATGCGCGATCGGTGGTCATTGTCCCTGGTTACGGTATGGCGGTGGCGCAAGCGCAGCACGCGGTGCGAGAACTGGCAGATCAGCTTGAGCGCTTGGGCGTGGAAGTGAAGTACGCGATTCACCCCGTTGCTGGACGGATGCCGGGGCACATGAACGTGCTGCTGGCAGAGGCAAATGTGCCTTACACGCAGCTTTACGACATGGATGACATCAACCCAGACATGGATCGCACGGATGTGGCGCTGGTAATTGGCGCGAATGATGTGGTGAATCCCGCCGCTCGACATGATTCTGGCAGTCCGATTTATGGAATGCCGATTCTTGAGGTGGATAAGGCGCAGCACACGATCGTCATCAAGCGTGGCATGAACGCAGGCTTCTCTGGCGTGGAGAACGAGCTGTTCTACAAGAACAAAACAATGATGCTGTTTGGCGGCGCGAAAGATGTCGTGACGCAACTAGCATCGGCGGTGAAAGAGTTGTAGAGGCTAATATCTAATAGCGATTAGTACGGATTCAACCAGAATCTCCGATTAAGTTGAAGGGCGTAAGGAATGCTTAATAAGCTTCCTACGCCCTCTCCTTCTACAGGCTTTTAATGACCAAAGCACTATGTAGTGCCATCACACGCCAAGCGGATTTGTTTATTTTGTTTTTAAGATAATTCAGTAGTCCTTAAAAAGTGGAGAAAACATTCACAAATATTTCCTCAAAGTCTGGAAAATTCCTAAATTATTCATCAGATTTTTACACTACTGAATAGTATTGAGACTTCGACCAATCGTAACTGAAACACTGCTCTACGGATGACGTCATAAAGTTTAATGAAGTCTAATAATGCCGTTCTATTGTCAGTGGGATGTTGCTCAGATGGTAAACCCGATCGTTCTTCCGCTGCTATCCGCCCTGAGCCTTACTAGCGTCTGGATAGGAAACCAAGCGGCTTCCGCGCAGATGCGTTCACCAACCGAAATAGAGCCAATTTGCACGCCTCAACAGTGTGGCGCAACAGTGAATGGGCGACGATCGCTCACCGTTGTTGGGCAAGGGCAAGTCACTGCGCCTGCGGATGTGGCAACACTAGAATTTCGGTTCGGCAACGCCGCTGCGCTCAATGATTCCAGACCCACGACTCCCGGCTTATCGATTCGCGCTACCCAGCAACTCACCGAAGAGGCACTGAAACCGACGCGCGATGCTCTAGCCAAAGTTGATGTTCCTAGCCGCAGCATCACCGTACAGACCAGTTCGCTGCAAAGTCCGAAGCTGTTAGTTCAGGTCGAGAAACCAACTCAAGAGCGGCTCCAAACGATCGTGCTAGCAGTAAACGATTCTCTCCAAGGCAACCAGCAACTATTTCTGCAAAGTATTGGGGCAACCTACCGCATTAATATTTGTCAACCTCTAGAACGTCAAGCGCGCCGATTGGCGCTGCGCGATGCTCTCAATCAATCTAAAACGCTGGCGCAAGATGTGCAGGTGCAACTGGGCGAGTTGCTGTCTGTGACCGCTTATCCGATCGCGGGCTCTCCATCCTTAATTGGCTGTGGCACTAAAGTCGGAGTACAGAACTCTCTACTACCGCTTGCAAGCGAAGAAACGGCTCCACCTTACGATCCGGCAGATAAGCCGGAAGTACAAGTTCGCAGTCAGGTCAGCATCACCTACGCAATCGTCGAGCCAAACCCGCGAAAATAAGCGGCCCGATCGTTCAAAAATTAGCAACCCCACTAAGCTCTCACTCAGCGGGGTTGCTGCGTTCTTATTCAGTAGTAGCACTACTAAATGCTGGGCGTTGCTGCTTCGACTTTGTCTTTTACGATCGTGGGTTTAACGAAGCCGATGTAACCCGCGATTAGCGCCGTCAGCGCATTAAACCAGACATTATTACCAAAGATTGGCATTAGCCCAAATGTGGTGTTGGTCAACGGCAGCAAACCCATCAGCGCAATCAAGGCATACGTAATCGCAAAGATCTGGTTATAGACGATCGAACCGCTTAAACTTGTGGCGGCTGCAATGCCTAAAATACCGACGACAATGTGGACCGCATTGTGCAAAAAATTGGTGGGAAATAGACCCAAAACATAGCCGTAGCCGTCATCAAAAATGAGTCGTGGGGCATCAACAGAAACGTTAGGAGCGGCAGCTGGAAGGCTCATGAAATTGGGAATAAACCCAGCTAAACCGACTGCTAAAAAAAGAATGCCAAGGATTAGGGCGCAGACGCGCTCGGTAAGGTCGAAGCGTTTGAATAGATCAGTAGACGGTGATTGCATGAATGATTTCCTTGTTAGTGGTTAATAGTTGGAGCCGAAAAAAATTGTTGTGTTCGCGTGCTGTAAAAGCGAACCATCACTACTCTTAATGTTCTGTTACAACTCTCAGCTTTCCTCTATCACAAGGGATATAGCTGTCTAACTTAACTTGATGAACCTTTTGGATTCACCGGTTCAGCTTTCTGCGCGAGCTCTAAATCCGCATTTCACGCTACTGTTTACGCTTCACATTAGGCATTCTGCCCCAAATCTTTTGCCATAAGTTTCTAAAACTGTAACCACTGCTACTTCGTGTCTGCCCAATGGCAAAGTGGATACAGACGAATATTTCAGTGAGTGAACAAATGAACACGATTTCGATAGGTGCCAGCCCGTGGCAGCGGTTCAGAGCGGTGGCGATCGGGGCAGGTCTGCTCAGCCTCATGGTCGTCAATCCAGTAATGGCGCAGGAGCGGCTGATGCGAACGCTAACCGTCACTGGACGCGGCACCGAGCAGGTTGCAACCACGTTGACACAGGTTCGATTAGGTGTAGAGGCTCAGGGAAAAACGGCTGATGCGGTTCAGCAAGAAGTCGCCCGTCGATCGACTGCTCTAGTCACCCTGCTGAAGGCACGTCAAGTCGAAAAGCTAGAGACAACGGGCGTCAACCTAAATCCGGTCTATCGCTACGACAATGGAGCGCAGACTCTAACCGGATATTCTGCCAGCAACAGCGTCAGTTTCCGACTCGAAACCTCAAAAGTGGGAACGCTGCTGGACGAAGCTGTGCGAGCGGGTGCAAGCCGTATTGATGGGGTCAACTTTGTGGCGTCAGATGCCGCGATCGCCGCCGCACAAAAAGTCGCCCTCCGCAGCGCGACGCAGGAAGCGCAGGCGCAAGCAGACGCTGTATTCAGCAGCCTTGGCTTCACCAAGCGCGAGATCGTTAGCGTGCAAATCAACAATGCAACCCCTCCCGTACCACGTCCGATGTTCGACGTAGCGCAGCGAGCCGAACTTGCCGCACCTGCTAAAGCACCTCTGCCCGTCGTAGGTGGGGAACAGGAGGTAGAAGCATCGGTCACGCTACAGATCAGCTACTGAGGGTCACAGGTTGGGCTGCGCGTTGCGCAGCCCAGTCGTCTAAAACTCGTCGCTGTAGCTGCTGGCTGTGCTGGCTTCGCTGTCTCGTTTGGAGCCGAGCAGTTCGAGGCGATCGACGCGAATGACAGGCTTAGAGCGGTCTACCCCGGTGCTGCGGTCTTTCCAGTGCTCAAACTTCAACGCACCGCTGACTCCAATTAAGCTGCCCTTGCGCACGTAGTTCGCGGCAACCTCTGCCTGCTTACCCCATAGCTCCAGATTGAACCAGTCCGGCTGGTCATTGCTCCGACTAGCACGATTCACGGCAAGGGTCAGATTACACACAACACTGCCAGACTCAAAGTATTTCACGTCTGGATCGCCGCCGACCCGACCTACCAACGACACTGCATTGAGGCTCATAATCTTCCTGCTGCAAAATTCATCTTGCTAGCTTAACCCAATCTCAGCAAACGGATTTGAGTTTTAACTAGTACTTATGTATTGTATCATTTTATCTACAAAATAAATTCGTTAAGCATAATAGTGAGGCGGTCCTAGCGGTCGAATGTGGTTTAGCTCACCTACAATAAGGGTGCTGTACTCAAGTCTGCTAGTTTTAGTTATCAGTAGCGCCTAGATTGATTAGAAATGCTGGTTGTCACTCTTTGTAAATTAGTTTACTGTCTCATCCTGATTAAGGCATTGTGATAGGAATTGAGTAGTTTAGATTCTGGTTAGCCAAGTGAACAAATTGCTATACGGCTGACTAGACGGGTGATCGAAAACGTAATAAAATCCAACCTTGATCACACTTTTGTTGTGATCTGGCACCGAGTCATCACTATTTACCAGAGGCATAGAGGCTAGTGGGTCTTTTTAGTCGTTTCTCCCTTTCACGGGACATGGGTATTGACCTTGGCACTGCAAACACACTAGTTTACGTGTCAGGCAAGGGCATTGTTCTGCAAGAACCCTCGGTCGTCGCGATCGATCAGGAAAACAAAGTTCCGCTGGCTGTGGGAGAAGATGCTAAGCGAATGCTGGGTCGGACACCTGGTAATGTGGTGGCGCTACGTCCTCTACGGGATGGGGTAATTGCCGACTTTGATACAGCCGAACTGATGCTGAAGCACTTCATCGCTCGTGTGCACGAAGGCAAGACCCTCGTATCCCCCCGAATTGTGATTGGCATCCCCAGCGGCGTCACGGGTGTAGAGCGTCGCGCAGTGATGGATGCTGCCTCGCAAGCCGGAGCCAGAGATGTCTATCTAATCGATGAACCCGTCGCGGCTGCGATCGGTGCAGGGCTTCCTGTGGCAGAGCCAACCGGCAACATGATCATCGACATTGGCGGCGGCACAACAGAAGTTGCTGTGCTTAGTTTGCAAGGAACGGTGCTGAGTGAGTCGGTGCGCGTTGCAGGGGACGAACTGAGTGAAGCGATCTCGCAGTACATGAAGAAAGTCCACAACCTCGTGATCGGGGAACGGAC
>NZ_JACJPG010000234.1 GCF_014695955.1 Leptolyngbya sp. FACHB-36
GACACCCGACAGCACGAGCAGACTCGCCAAGACCTCAGCCATCTGCTTGATCAGTTAACTCACTGGCTCGATCGCTACCAACTGGGCGAACCGTTCCCTCAACTTGGCATTGCTGCCAACCAATGCGAGCGATGTGGTGTTGCCGCTCGTTGCGTGGAGCCCGATGCAGACGATCGTGCCGACTCAATTCTTACCCTCGCTGACATCCAGGAAGTTCCACTATAAGTATTAGCTACCTGTTATTAGCCATCGATTAATCATCAGTTTTTAGCTCTCGGTTTTGAGTCAGTCGCTCTTGATGGCAGAGCGATCGACCTGATTTTTCAATCCCTTCAAACAACTAATAACTAAATAGATCCTATGACCGACATTCCCCGCAGCGACGAACCCCAAATTGTTGTCTCCGTCCGCGACATGGAGATTGACGACCTAGCGCCTATCTATCATCTCGGAGAAATGCTGTTCACCAGCGACCTCTACCCCTACATCTACCGCACCTGGGACCAGTGGGAAGTCATTGGGCTGTACAACACGGACCCGGAGTACTGCTTGGTAGCGGAGGTGCAGGACCAACTTGCAGGCTTCATTCTGGGCACGATTATCAACAAAGCCTCCTGGGTCTACGGCTATATCACCTGGTTAGGCGTCAACCCAGAGTTTCAGCGGCGCGGCGTGGCAGACAAACTAGTGGATAAGCTGGTTGAGCGCATGATTGACGACGGGGCACGGTTCATGATGGTGGACACGGACCCAGAAAACCTCCCTGCCGTCAAGTTCTTCACGCGCAAAGGCTTTGGCAGCATGCGGAAGCATGTGTTTCTCTCAATGAACCTGAGTCGGCACGAATATTACGGCAAGCTGATCGCCTACGAGCGAGAAAAGGCAGAACGCGCTGTGTGGAAGCGTCCGCGCCGCCGTCCAACCGCAAAATGACTAATGGTGATCGACGATAGAGCTTTCATTAATTCGGAATTCGGAATTCGGAGTTCAGAATTTGAAATGCTCGATTTCGTCAACGGTGCAGTCGTTTGATCGGTCGCTGGAATTTGGAGAATGGGTTTTACCTCGCTGTTAAACTGAAATTGACGCGTCCTAATCTAGTTTCATGTCCGAAATCGTTGTTGCCACCCTGTACAAATTCGTTCATCTGCCGGATGTTGCCGAGAAACAATCGTCCTTGCTGTCATTTTGTGCGGCTGAGGGAATCAAGGGAACGATTCTGCTAGCAGACGAAGGAATCAACGGCACGATCGCCGGGACGCGGATGGCAATCGACGCGGTGCTGGCGTATCTGCGATCGGACCCGCGACTGGCAGATTTAGAGCATAAAGAGTCGCTTGCCGAGACAATGCCGTTCGATCGCCTGAAGGTGCGGCGTAAGAAAGAAATCGTCACGCTGGGACTGCCCGAAATCAGTCCAGCTAAGCAGGTTGGCACGTACGTCAGTCCGGAGGATTGGAATGCGCTAATTTCCGATCCGGATGTGACGCTAATTGATACGCGCAACGATTACGAGGTGAGCATTGGCACGTTTGCAGGCGCGCAAAATCCGCAGACGCGATCGTTTCGAGAGTTTCCAGATTATGTTTCCACCCATCTTGATCCGCGTCAGCACCCGAAAGTTGCTTTGTTCTGCACGGGCGGCATTCGCTGCGAAAAAGCGTCTGCGCTTCTGCT
>NZ_JACJPG010000235.1 GCF_014695955.1 Leptolyngbya sp. FACHB-36
GCATTGGATTTGGCGATCGTGGGGCATCCGGCAGCGTTCTGCGCTAGCGCTAGAGTAACCGGAGCGTTACCAGGACAAAACCATGCTGCCAAGAGCCAGCGAACTCGCTGGGAGCACGGGCATCTACAAACTCTACTGACTCAGGTGCCGCGCCTACTGAAAGCAGCACTCCAACAGCGTCGCTTCGACTTGGTCGCGATCGCCCTCGACCTATCGGTTCCGCCGCTCTCGCTGCTGGCGATCTTGTGGTTAGCCGCTACCGCGATCGCCCTGTTGGCAAGCGCGATCGGTGGATCAACAGTTCCGGTTCTGCTGCTGGCGCTGGAGGGCGGGCTACTTCTGGTGTCTATTCTGGCAGCATGGGCAAAATTTACTCGTCGTGAGTTACCGTTAGGCACACTGCTATCAGTGCCGCTCTATGTCCTTTGGAAGATTCCGCTTTACCTTGCATTTTTAGTGAAGCCGCAAACCCAATGGATTCGTACAGACCGAGACGTTTGAGTAGCTGTCTCTCTAAAAGAAAGCCACAAAACTGTTGTCTTGAATACAACCTCTGAGAGATGTTGGTTTAAGACACACTTCGTATCTTGGAATAGTAGACAGGTGAACTATTGGTTTCTGTCTAATTAAACAGTTCTGAAGATATGGAGTAAAAAAATGAGTTTAGAAGAAAGAGCCAAAGCAACTGCTAAGAATGTTGAAGGTAAAATTCAAGACGCAGTTGGTAATGTGACTGGCGATCCTCAAGACCAAGTTGAGGGTAAGGCAAAGCAGGTAGAAGGTAATGCTCGTCACGCCAAAGAAGACATCAAAGATGATGTGAAGAGCGGCATTGATAAAGCATAACACTCGATACTTGAGGCTATCAATTGATAGCCTCAAGTTTATTAGCAATGTCTGCTTTTAAAGGAGGTTAATGTGAGTTTGCTTCAGCGTGCTCGAAAGGTTTTGGTTGCTCTCTCCCTTGTATTTATCTTAGTTACATCGACTGCGTGTGGTGCTACGGCAACGAGCGATCGTACTATTTCACAGCCGAAAATTAATAGTTCAGCTTATAGTCAGATCGAGCGAGGGAACACGACAACAGGTCAAAACTTTGGCGACTGGGTCGTTCAAGCATCTGGTGGACTGGTTCAAGATGCTTACGTTCGTGATAGCGACAAATTGGGTATTGTCATTTCTCCGAAGGTGAGTCCGTCTGAGGTTCGTCCTCTAGCAAAATCCTTAGCTCAAGGATTTCAGAAGAACTTCCCGAATCGCGATCTCAAGGTATTAGTTTATGCACCGGACAAGAAACTGATCTTGACAGCAAATTACAACAGCGCGACTCGCCAAATCCAGTATGACCAAGCGGTTGCTAGTGCTGGCAAAGCCAAAGCACGCTCCTAACACTTTAGTAATTTTGCGAGGTTAAACCTATGCCAAGCAGTGAAGAGTATAAGCGCCAAATTATGAGCGATCTTGCTCGTGGCAACGTGGATTCAATCGATGACACTTCGGCAGAATCCAACAATAACTACGAAAGCTTTGATGATTTTGCTCAGCGATCGACGCGAGAAGAGCGGCGACAGTTGTTTGGTCGATCGTTCCATCCCAACCAGATTCCAGCCAGTCAAATGGAGCCGGAACTACAGCAGGCGATCGCCCAGATTAAGCCCAACGAGCGGGACGATGTTGCGCGGGAGTTCTTTAACCATTTGAAGAAGCGAGGACTGAGCGATCGCGACTTGGAGCATCAACTAGGCTTGTCCACGCACCATCCTAGCCGTATGTCAGCGGACGATGTGTCAAAGCTGGCGTCCTTCGCCTACCACAACCACCCGGATGTTTTTCAAGACGTGCTTGCCGATCAGCCCGCGCTGCTGAAATTTTTCAGCAACCCATTAGTGGGGGCTGCACTCGGTGCTATTGCCTCAAAATGGATGAAGCGACACTAAATGTAGACGAATGAACTACACTGAGGAAGCGTAAATTTTTGCACCCGCCCAGCCTTCGAGTTTGGCGGGTGCTTTCTATTGGGGACCAACTTTTGTAGGATGCTAGTACCGAATTTGCACCCTGCCCGTGACATCAGCTTCTGTTTACCCAACTTCAGAGTCGATCGCTGCCTCCGCTGATCCAATCGTTTGGTCCAGTATTCTTCAGCAGTTGCTCGATCGCCAGTCGCTCTCACCTACTCAAGCAGCTGACTTAATGCAAGGGTGGCTAAGTGAAGCCCTTCCTCCGGTTCTCTCTGGCGCAATTCTGGCCGCCCTGCAAGCCAAAGGTGTATCAGCAGACGAACTCGCAGGCATGGCTCAGGTATTACAGCAGCAAGCCGCTCCGCTTCCCAGTTCTCACTTGTCACTTCCCACTCCCTTAATCGACACCTGCGGCACGGGCGGCGATGGAGCCGGAACCTTTAACATCTCCACTGCCGTTGCCTTTGTTGTGTCAGCAGCAGGAGTTGCGGTGGCTAAGCATGGCAATCGCTCTGCCTCTAGTCGCGTTGGATCAGCCGATGTGCTGGAGCAACTGGGCGTCAATTTGGCGGCTCCTGCCGATCGAATTCAGGCTGCCGTGCAGGAGGTGGGCATTACATTTCTGTTTGCTCCTGGTTGGCATCCGGCGCTAAAAGTAGTGGCTCCAATGAGACGGACGCTCAAGGTGCGAACGGTGTTCAATCTCTTGGGTCCGCTGGTGAATCCGCTGCGTCCAACTGGACAAGTGATCGGAGTATTCGATTCGTCGCTGATAGAAACCGTTGCTCAGGCATTGAACCAGCTAGGGACACAGCGGGCGATCGTGCTGCACGGACGCGAAAAGCTAGACGAAGCAGGACTGGGCGATCGTACGGATTTGGCGGTTTTGTCGAACGGGCAAGTGCAGGTGAGCACGATCAATCCGATCGAGTTTGACATTGAGCAAGCACCATTGAGCGCGATTGCGGGCGGCGATGTGAAGCAAAACGCTGAGATTCTTCAGTCTGTGCTGCAAGGAAAGGGTACCCAAGCACAGCGCGATGTGGTTGCTCTCAATGCAGCGCTAGCGTTGCAAGTGGGTGACGCAGCCGACTCCTACAGTGCAGGAATCGAACTAGCGCGAGACATTCTACAGAGTGGTGCGGCATGGAGCAAGCTAGAGCAGCTAGTTCAGTTTCTCGCTTAGGGCATCTCGGCGAGTGGTTAGACGCTCTACGCTCAGCCGCAGCACCGACAGTCCGAGAATAATCAAAAACATTACTAGCCCGATCGTGCAGGCATAGCTTATCTCCAAATCCTGAAACGCCTGCTCGTATAGGTAGTAGACGATCGTCTTGGAGCTATTGCGCGGTCCGCCCTTCGTCATAATGTAGATTTCTTCGAAGACTTTAGTGGCTGAGATCGCTGAGATCACTGTCACTAGCAGCAGGTAGGGTTTCATCAGCGGCACCGTAATGTCCCAGTGCTTCTGAATGCCGTCTGAGCCATCGATCGCGGCGGCTTCATACAAATCTGCCGGGATTGCCTGTAACCCCGCTAGATAAATCACCATGTAGTAGCCCAATCCTTTCCAGATTGTCACTACCATGACGCTAAACACTGCCAAGCTGGGACTCGTGAGCCAGGGAATTCCCTCTGAAATTCCCAGCAATTGCAGCAATTGGTTCAGCAAGCCGCGATCGGCGTACAGCCATTTCCACGCAATCCCAGCTACGACCATCGAAATCACCACTGGCGTGTAGTACGCCACCCGAAACCAGCGAACTCCTCGCAGCGACTGGTTAACCAGAATGGCGAGTCCCAGCGGCAGCGTCACCAGCAGCGGCACAACACCCACAAGGTAAAGCAGCGTATTGCGAAACGTCTGCCAGAACAAGGGATCTACCAAGAGCCGTTGAAAGTTCTTGAATCCAATCCAGATTGGCGGCTGGGTTAGATCGTACTCATACCGGGTAAAGCTGAGAAAGAACGCTTGCAGTGCAGGGTAAAAGACCGTTAGACCCAGCACAATCAGCGCTGGCAGCAGGAACAGATACGGCGTTAATCGCTGGCGAGGGGAACTCCAGTCTTTGAGTGTCCACTTGGGCATGGGGCTAGAACACGATCGAGGAATGTCTAGTTGATCATACGGCGAATTCTGTTAGTCAATGAATTTCGGTGCAAGATAACCTGTATTCAACAGCTATTTAATCCTGGTAAAAAAAGCAGTGAGTTTTCTCCAGAAATAGCTCATTAAGCCCTTCGAGGCTTTCTCAAATTTGTAATAGAACAGAATATCTACAACATCTTCTAGCGTTAAAGGTTTGAGATAGGTGACGACTTTATCCACAAGGGTATCGCTGTCTTGCAAATACTTCTTCATGCCCAAGCGCTCCGAAATTTTCCACGTATTCAGAAAGACAGCGCGCATTTCTGCTTGATACGATTGAAAACTGGAACGATCGTCCAAAAACTGCTCGATGTATTTGCAAGCAATATTAGCGCTAAGCATCCCATGCCGAATGCCTTCGCCGCCCAGAAAGTTAACGGTTGATACGGCATCCCCGATCGCAATCACATTCTCAC
>NZ_JACJPG010000236.1 GCF_014695955.1 Leptolyngbya sp. FACHB-36
TGCATTCCAGCGCGGCGCGAGGCGTCGATCGCGGCTCGTGTGGACTGGATCACAGGCTGAATTCCTGACAGGTCTACACCTAGAATGTCCAGGTAGCCGCACTTCGAGGCATAGGCATTTTGCATATCTACTACAATCACTGCCGTTTCGCTGGGCGCGAAGTCGATCGGCTCTGGTCCGGCTGAAATCGTCACGGGGGAAGTCATGAGGATTAACGAGTTAGATCAACCGTTGCTGATGTGGGCGATCGAGGCGATTTCGACTAAAAACTCTGGCTTAACGAGGTCCGCTCGGATGCAGTAGCGGGCAGGCGACGGCTGGGGAAAGTACTCTGCGTAGACGGCGTTCATTTTGGGGTAGTCGGCAAAGTCTTTTAAGAAAATCATGTTAAAAGTTACGTCCGCCAAGGTGCCACCGGCTGCCTCAACAACGCTTTTAATCGACTCCAGAACTTGACGGGTTTGAGCCGTAGCATCGTTTTCGCCGACAAGCTGACCGTCCGCATCTAAAGCAAGCGTCCCCGAAACGTACAGCGCTTCTCCCGATTTCATTCCGGGTGAGTAGGGGGCTAACGGAGGTGGTGAACCGGGTGGAATAATTGGACGACCTGGCATAGCAACACTCACAAACGCACGATCGCAGGACAGCAGATCCCATACAAAAATACGGAGGTTATCGATCGAGATCTGTAGCAATGGCTGCAAGAGCATTGATCTCAGGCAAATGATCCCAGACAAATCGATCGTTCAGGCAACGTGTGCGGCGTCTATTAACGAATTGCGGCAGTGGAGTAAGGGCATAACTTCTTCGCCAAATGCCGTCAGGTCGTCGATAAAGTCGGGGAACGTAAACAGAACTCCGTCCATGCTTGTTTGCGCTGACAGTTGATCGAGATACGCTGCAACCGTTGCATAAGAACCGACGATCGTTGGAATTCCCATGAAAATTTCTGCCTGCATTGCGGTTGCCATCCCGCCGCCTTTGTCCGTTGCCAAAGCACCACCCCAGCTTTGAATTGCCGTCATGTCGGCATGATCCATCAGCCACTGAACTCGCGCCCGCGCTTCCTCATCAGTCGGAGCCGCTATTACAGTAAACAGGGCATAGGTGCCAACCTGTCGATCGTATTCGCCTGCCATCTGCTTCAGGCGAGTGCTGATGTTGCCCAGAGTTGTCATGTCGCCCAAAACAAAGTTATACCTGCCCCATTCAGCGGTAAATCGAATTCCACGATCGGACTGTCCGGCACAGACGATCGGAATATCGCGAGAGGGTTTTGGCTGACAGAGACAGTCCTCTAGCTCAAAGAATCTGCCGTGGTACGTGACTCTGCCGTGCTGCCATAGCTGCTTCAGGATCTGCACATATTCTGTCGCGTACTCGTAGCGGTAAGACAAATATGCCTGATCCGTCAGAATGCCCATCTGGGAGTACTCCAGCTTGTTCCAACCCGACACAATATTAATGCCGAACCTGCCCTGACTAATGTCGTCGATCGTCACTGCCATGCGAGCCACCACGGCTGGATGAATCGTGGGAATGGCGATCGAGGCATAGAGATCAATTTTGCTGGTGACGGCTGCCAATCCTGACATCAAGCTAAACGATTCCAGCGCGTGGTCCCAATGCTGAATATCGCCGCCATAGCCGCGCCATTTCACCATCGAAAAGGCGAAGTCAAATCCATAGGATTCAGCTTTTAGAGTAATGGTTTTATTTAGCTCAAACGAGGGCATATATTGAGATGCCTTCGAGATGATCCAACCGTTATTGGCGATCGGAATAAAGATTCCAAAATCCAGATAGCTCATCTCAACTACACGCTTGCCTCAATTGATGGAACCGCAAACGATGCAATGGTATCGCTGCGAGATCTGTCGAATTATAGGCAGTGTGTTCAACCTGAATTGAAGTAAATGTTACTGAACACTTCAAGCTGCGGCGGCCGCACAGCAAAACAGGGTGACGATCGTCACCCTCGATAAAAAATTCAATTTAACGAATCACAATTACTGGTTGCTGGGCGCTAACTATTGCCCTGGCTGTCCCTTCTCGATTGCCTTGTTTACCAGATCATCCGTCACATTGCTAGCTCCGGTCGGAGCCGGACTGACTTGCCTTGCCATGTCCAGGTAATCGCCAGGATCGCCTGTGGGTTGAGCGGTTGTGGTGGTCGATTCGGGTTGAGAAACTTCAAACTGAGGAGCAGTCGCGTCCCGTGCGGCTTGTGCTCCTTCACCTGTGTGATCGATAGGGCTAACGCTAAACTGCTGGGCGGCTTCGTAGTCTGCTTCAACATCGACATTAGGAAGTTTTTCTTGACCAGCGGCGATCGCCTCTGCCGCTAACTGCGCGTCTTGATTTTGAGGACCATCTAGGTTACTAGCAACTTCAGACATAAAACACTCCTGTTTAGAACTTTTGGTTAATGTGCTCACCGTACCAGAGCGATCCCCAGCGTTCTA
>NZ_JACJPG010000237.1 GCF_014695955.1 Leptolyngbya sp. FACHB-36
CCAGATGGAATGCCACTTGTGTGGGGACTACGCTGGCTCGGAGTGCCTCGTCAATCGCGGGTGTACGGTCCTGATCTTATGCTGGGGTTGTGTCAGCGGGCAGCGCGGGAGCAGATTCCAATTTATTTGTACGGCGGTGCGCCAGCGGTACTAGAACGGCTGCGATCGAACTTAGAAGAGTGGTTTCCGGGTCTGGCGATCGCTGGCACCCACGCCCCGCCGTTTCGTTCCCTGACGCCAGCGGAAGATGCCGCCGATATTGAGCAAATTCGGGCATCAGGGGCGGCGATCGTCTTTGTAGGGTTGGGCTGTCCGAAGCAGGAACGATGGATGGCGCAGCACCACGGAAGGCTTCCAGCAGTCATGGTTGGCGTAGGTGCGGCGTTTGACTTTCACAGCGGCAGGGTTTCCCAAGCGCCCCGCTGGATGATGGCGCGAGGACTGGAGTGGCTCTATCGCTTACTCAAAGAGCCGCAGCGGCTGTGGCGACGCTACCTGATTTATAATCCCGCTTTCATCTGCCTGTTTGGCTGGCAGCTGTTCCAGAACTGGCTTCAACGAGTAAGAAATCTGAGCCCGTAGTCAGTTTTCGGCGCCCGATGCGGAATACTGAGCCTACATCGACTCACGCATCGCCCCCGATCGCCGCTATGGACAGCTTTCCAGGCAACACACTCCCAGCTACAAGCGACATTCGTGCCCCCCGACAGCTCCGCCTCACCGTCCTCTGGACAAAGCATGGACAGCGATCGCTAGTTCTACTGCTAGGGGATGTACTGGGACTGGCGCTAGCATGGCACCTTGCCGCACACTTAAACCAATTCTATTCGCCGATTCCTGCTGCGTTGAGTTGGTTTGTTTGGTTCGGGTTACCAAGTCTATTCTGGGTGTTCGCGGTTGTAACGCTACTGCTGTTCGCCTACAACGGGCTGTACGGCTCCGCCAGCCAGTGGAAAAATTACTTGCGCTCAAGCAAGTTCATCAGTTTGGTGTACTTGCTATCGCTGGTTGCGAGCTATTTCTACGACCCAAAGCTGGATGCACCTCGATCGCTGTTCTTCACGGCTTGGTTCAGCAGTGTTGCGCTTGTTGTCGGGTTTCGCGCCATCAACGCGCTACTACCGTTTGAGCAGACGCAAACTTCCCTGTTTCTGATTGCTCCCGCAGAGCGCTTAGCGACTTTAACGCGGGTGCTGAAGCAGCGATCGCGCCAGCCAATCGTCGGAACAGCAATCTCAACGTCTGCCAGCGATGCCGATCTTCTACAGACGATCATCGCGTCGGGAGCCAGAGAAGTTTTAGCCGAAGGTCTGCCGCCGACTGAGCTTGCCTCTAGCCTGTATTGGCAATTGCGGCGGGCAGGAATCACGCTGCGACTGCTGCCGTCGAGTCTAGAGATGCTGCATCGTCGCGGCGTGCCAGAGGTTGTCGCAGGACTGCCGACGCTGCGGTTGGAAGCGCCACTCCTAAGCGGCTGGGATTACCGCCTGAAGCGGTTGACTGATATCGTAGGTGCGGCAGCGGGTTTGCTGCTGCTGTCGCCGCTGTTTGTCAGCGTGGCGATCGCTATCAAGCTCTCGTCACCTGGTCCAATTTTCTTCTGCCAAGAGCGGGTCGGTTTACAGGGTCGTCTGTTCCAAATGTGGAAGTTCCGCACGATGGTGCCTAATGCTGCCGCCATGCAAACGCAATTAGAAGCTGCTAACGAAGCAACGGATGGCGTCATGTTCAAGCTGAAGCGCGATCCCCGCGTGACGCCGATCGGTCAATTTCTCCGCCGCACCAGCATCGATGAGCTTCCCCAGCTTTTTAATGTGCTACTGGGACAAATGAGCCTTGTGGGTCCGCGCCCCTTGCCGCTGCGGGATGTGAGGCGATTTGAACCGTGGCACCATGCGCGCCATCAGGTGCTTCCTGGCATTACAGGCTTATGGCAAGTTTCGGGACGATCGACGATCGACACCTTCCACGACGCCATACGCCTGGATTTGTACTACATCGATCATTGGTCGCTGAATCTAGACCTCGATATTCTGCTGGCAACCATCAGAATTGTTCTCCTCACACGTGGCGCTTACTGAGCAGAGGTCTGCTGACTCGCGCTCAGAGGTTAGTGTGTCAACCAGTTCTGGCTCCATCGCCAGTTTGGGATGCTTGCCATCCAGCAGGCAACTTACGGTCATGTCACCCATGACATCGATAACCGTGCGGCTGCGATCGGTAACCCAGTCCACGGTAATCAGAATTTGAACATACAGAGGAACAGTACGTCCAGACAGGCGAATTTCACGCCCAGCCTCGCCTATAAATGTGGGTCATCTATAATCCTGCCGGATTTGGCACACAATAGCGCGTCTCACCTAGGCCAGTCTAAAGCGAATGGCTGTTAGCAGCTAGAAACTAGCGCTTAATAGCCTTCTTCCTCGTACTCTGGAGCTTTGGTTTTCTCAGGAATGTTGACGGGTGGGGCCTTGTAGGTGCGTGGCTCTTCGTCTGCCCAAGCGTCTTCTTCTAGATCCTCGTACTGGTCGTCGTACTCTTCCTCAACATATGCCCGCTGTGGCTCTGGGGCACGTTCCTCGTAGCGATCGCGTCCGCTGGCTTCGCTCCAGTTGTCTTCTTCGTCATCGTCGTAGTAGGCGGGCGGTGGGTCCATGCGGCGGGCTTGCTGCTGGCGCAACTGACGCGGTTCGGGTTCGCCCCAGTTGTCGTCGTCCCAGTTTTCTTGCACCACAGGTTCCTTCTGGCGCACCGGGGTTGAAATTGGAGTGCGAAGTCCGGTACCGAGCTGATTGTCAGTGCGAACCGGAGCAACGTAATCGTCGTCTTCGTCACGCTCCCAAGGTGCTTTACCAATGCCCAAGCGTTCCAGCACACCAACCGAGAGCTGCACCAGCCGTTCTTCTGAGCCTTCGAACACGATAAGACGATCGGGTCCACTGCTGACGATCTCTTCAACGCCAAGCTCGTAGGTGCTGACGATCTGATCGGGGATCAGGGGAACACCCAGTGAGGCGATAATCAGCGACGTAACTCGTCCGCTGTCAATATCAAATTTGTAGCCCCGGACTTTTCCCAGCAGGTCTCCGGTTTCAGTGATCACTTCGCAGTTAATCAAACTGCTGTAAGTCTCGACATCAATGTCTTCGATGACGTCTTCGTCATCGACCAGGATCACGTCTCCGATCTGGCGAATGCTAGTCAACATCATCGGCTGTGGCGTGCCATATAGTAGGTTCGGGCGCAAGCTCAGCGCCACCACTTCCTGACGATCAATATCGACCCACAGTTGGCTGATAACCCCTAGCTTTTTACCCGTATCGCGAGTGACAACCAGGGTGCCCAGAAGGTCAGAGCGTTGGCGAATTTCTTCAGATGCCATTGTGTCCCGAATCCTACGTGTGAATTCTGAATTACTATAACAAGTTGGCTGTTAGTTCTTAGTTCTTAGTTTTTGGTAAAGCACTAACGGTCCGCAGCGTTTCCTGTGATTACTATAAACTAATCGCTAACGACTATTAACTCACTACGATGAAGCACTTTGGGGCAGAAGGTTGATGCCCAAGACTTGAGTGTGTGCTCCTCGCGCCTGAGTGACGCCGATCGTGCGATCCGCCGATTCGATCATCGGTCGCCGCAGACTCACCACCACAAACTGAGCCAGTTGTGCCTGCTGTCTGATCATTCTAGCTAATCGCTCCACGTTTGCCCCATCCAAGAACATATCCACCTCATCAAAGGCGTAGAACGATGACGGACGGTAGCGTTGGAGAGCAAAAATGAAGCTCAGCGCTGTCAGAGACTTTTCGCCACCCGACATGGAGGCGAGTCGCTGGACGGGTTTTCCTTTAGGGTGGGCAATCAGGGTGAGTCCACCATTGAACGGATCGTGCGAATCTTCCAGTTGCAGAGAGCCGTCGCCGTCGGACAGAGTCGCAAAAATGCTTTGAAAGTTCTGATTCACGGCATCAAAGGCTTCTTTGAATGCTCGCTGCCGCAGCGTCGTGAAGTTCTCTATTCGCAACAGCAGTTCGGTGCGCTCTTCTTCTAGCGTTTGAAGCTTTTCCGTCAGTTCTTCCAGGCGTTTCTGAGTGCGATCGTACTCGTCTAGCGCCAGCATGTTGACGGGTTCCATAGCTTGAATCCGCTTTTGCAGCGATCGCAGTTCGTGCTGTAGCGCCGCTAGCTCTGGCGCATCAGCAGGAATCTCTGGCAGCGGCTCTGGAAGCTCTTGGCGCTGGGCGTCTAACTGCTCATGTAATGCAGCGAATTCTTGCTGGCGTGTCTGCTGAGTTTCGCGGATTTTTTGCTGCTGCCACTGGAGCTGCTGCTGCTGCGTCTGCTGCTCCCGCAGTTGCCGCTCCACGCGATCGCGCTCTTGCTTTTCGGTCCCTAACCGCTGCTCTAGGACTGACAACGCCGATCGCGTCTCTTGAATCTGCGTCCGAATAACGGCTGACTCCTGATTAGCTGCCGACTGCTGCTGGAGCTGATTCGTCTGCTGCGTCCGGCAGTCTTGCAGCCGAATTTGCGCCTGCTGGAGTTTTTCCTGTTCGCGCTGGCGCTGGTTGTCCAACGTCCGCAGGTGCTGTTCAGCTGTGCGCAGAGCTAGCTCGCGCTGGTTTAAATCCGCTTCTTGAGCGCGGAGAGCGGTTTGGATCTGCTGCCATTCACTGTGGGATTGGGACTGCTCTAGCTCTGTGAGCGTTTGGCGCAGCTGGTTTAGATTGCGTTCCTGCTCAGGGATGGTGGCATCTAGTTGGTGCAGGCGAACTTGGGCGATCGCCAATTCCTGCTGATTTTGCTCTCGCTGCGATCGTGTTTGAGTGCTGCCTGCGTCTAGACTTTTTATTTCAGCGGCAAGCTGCTGGGACTGAAGCTGGCATTCGCGATGCTGCTGCCGTATTTCAATCAGGTCTTGCGTCCGCTGCTTTGCGAGCTGGCGAGCGCGGTGAATGCTGTTGTCGCAGCGCTCCAGAATGGCGTCAATTTCACGCAGGCGATCGCGCAGACTCAAAACCTCTGCCGATTCGCTGGCGTCCGCCGTACCGAAGTGGATCGATGAGCGCGATGCCGTGCTGCCTCCAGTCATCGCGCCGCTAGTTTCCAGGAGTTCTCCATCCAGCGTTACAATGCGGTACTGCCCCAAGTACCGACGAGCCGCATTGAGAGTTTCAAACACAGCGGTTGAGCCAAAGACATAGGCAAACACATCGCGGTAGCGCGGCTCGAAATCGATCAGATGAATCGCAAAATCAACACAGCCCGCGATCGATCGCGCCTCCCGACTAGAAGGAGTTCGTCCAGGCTGTAGCTTGTTCAGCGGCAGAAACGTCGCGCGTCCGGCGCGTCGCTGCTTTAACAGTTCGATGCCTGCTGCCGCGATCGAGTCGTCCTCCACGACTAAATGCCCCAATCGTGCTCCAGCAGACGTTTCTAGCGCCAGCTGATAGCGGGGATCGACGCGCCCCAGTTGAGCCACCAAGCCGCAGACGCCGGGCAGTCCCGTTTGCAGAATTAACTGGGTCGCGTGGGTGCCCTGTGCTTCGCGCACTGCCTGAGTTTGCGCTTCTAGCTTGTCTAAGCGTCGCTGCTTGTCGCGCTGTTCGCTCAGCAAGCGGGTCTGCGTTTCCTGCTGAAGCTGTAACTCTTGTTCCGCAGCCGCGACGCCTTCAGCGAGGGATTGCACCTGCTGTTGCAGGGCGATCGTTTGCGCTTCAACCTCGACATGCCGAATGCGCTTCTCGGCAAGCTGCTGGTCTTGGGTGTCGATCGAGTGCGTCTGTTCGTGGATCTGACGCTCTAGCTGGTGGGTACGCTCCCGTAGACGCGCTTGCTCGGTCCGCTGCGGCTCCAGCGTGCTAATTAGCGAATCAATCTGGTGGTGCAGGGCAGTTTGCTCTTGCACCCAAGCCTCAGCGTTGGCAGCAGAGGCGTTAGCCGCTTCGCGGCTTTGCTCCAGTACATGGCGAGCGTGGTCTCGCTCTTGTTGCAAGCTAGCGATCATGCCTACCGCCTCTGTTTGCTCCGCGGCTAAGCGTTCTGAGGTGTGCTGATGCTCCTGAATTTCTTGCTGGGTGCGGTTGATGGTGCCAATCAATTCTTGGCTTTGCGCTTGGAGGTCGTGCTCTTGCCGCTGCAACTGGCGCAGCTCAGCTTCGCGGGTCGCCAGCGTAGACTGCAAGGTAAGCTGTTCGTCTTCGCCTAGCGCTCGAACGCGCCGGTTCAGCGTTTCTAGTTCTGTGGTGGTTTGCTGAATTTGGGTTGCCAGAGCCGTCAATTGAGTCGTGAGGTCCGTGATCTCCCGCTCATCTCTGGCGGCTTGCTCTTGCAAGCGCCGGGCTGCCTGTTCCGATTGCCGATAGCGTAGCACGATCTCCCACTGCTCTTTTGTATGCAGTTCAATGCGGAGCTTCTGATACTTTTCAGCTTTGATGCGGTCTTGCGCTAGTCGATCGCGCTGGTCGATTAGTTCTTTCTCGACAATGTGGTAGCGGTCTTCCCGGTCTTTGACCGCGTCCAGTTTTTCCTTTGCCTGATTAATTTTGCGATCGAACGTTGCCACACCCGCCAGCTCATCGATGATCTCCCGTCGCTCTCGGGGGTTCATCGTAATAATCCGCGTTACGTCTCCTTGCAGCACAACGTTGTAGCCTTCTGGGTAGACGTGCAGCCGCGCCAGTTCTTCGTGTAGCTCCGTCAGCGTGCAGGACTGTCCGTTGATGTAGTAGTTGGAGATGTACGTCCCTTGCTGAGTTACTCGCAGCTTTCGGGTGACGCTCCATTCATGGATGGGTGACGCTCCGTTCTGCTCCCCATCCGTTTCCCATTCGCCATGCCTCACATCGTCCCCAATCTCAAACGTGACCGTGACGCTAGCTTCTACGCTCGATCGATTCCGCGAGCTTTGAGCATGATTGACCAGATCCGGCAGTCGCTCCGCTCGCATTCCCTTCGAGCTTGCCAACCCTAAGCAAAACAAGAGTGCATCAAGCAGGTTGGATTTCCCGGAGCCATTAGGTCCAGAAACCACGGTAAACCCTGGCAGCATTGGAATCGGCGTTGTGCCACCAAAGGACTTGAAGTTGGAGAGTTCCAGGCGTTTAATGTACACAGGCTGCCCAAGCCGTGGGACGAAATAGTGTTCAGTGTAACCGCTCAGCTTAGTGCCGAACGGAAATTTCCCGATTCTTTCTATTCATAACATGAATAGAACAGACGTTCTACAATTCAAACAAGTTTTTGCTAAAAATTTTGGCTCAGCCATCGTCATCCGATCATTTAAGCTTCAAAACGATCGCCCAGCCCTCGCATCGTGCGATCGAACTGCACACAAGATACACAAAGACGCCCCATTGCTGAAGCGTCTCTACACTCACTTGTTCCGTGCTCTAGGAATTTTTCAGAAGTTCGGCGATCGCCTGCCGCTCTGGTGGGTGATGCGTCGGTAGCTCTTGGCGAGTATCGGTGATCAGCCAGTCAAGCGAGGCAGCCTGCACGTCAATCGTCGCTCCGGTTTTGTCTACACAGTAGCGACCAAATACCAGCTTATCAACCAAGCGGACGCCGGGTCCCAACCGAGCGTATTCAAAGATAACGCTGTTATCGACTGTAGCACCGCTGCATATCCAGCAGTTTGGACCAATCATCGTCGGTCCAATGATTTTTGCGCCGTCTTCAATGTGGGTCATGCCGCCGATATAAACGGGACCCTGAATGTCCACTTTGTCCCAGTTTGCCGAGACGTTGAGTCCGGTGTAAATGCCCGGAGCAATTTGCTTGCCGGGAATTTGCACGTTCTTGACTTCTCCAGTCAGAACGCTGCGGATTGCCCGCCAGTAGTCAGGCGTTCTGCCAATATCAACCCACTCAAAATCCATCGCAATGCCGTAAAACGGTGCGCCTTTCTCGACCAGCTTAGGAAACAGTTGACTGCCGATGTCAAATTCTACGCCGGAAGGAATGTAGTCAAAAATCTCTGGCTCAAAGATGTAGATGCCCGTGTTGATAGAGTTGCTTAATGCCTCCTCGATCGACGGCTTCTCCTGAAAGGCTTTGATCTTGCCGTCATCGTCAGTGACAACTACGCCGTAGCTAGGCACTTCCTCGCGGGGCACGGTTTTCATGACGATCGTGGCGATCGCGCCCTTCTCCTTGTGCCACTTCACTGCTTCAGTCAGGTTCAGATCGATCAACGCATCGCCACAGAGAACAACGAACGTATCGTCAAAAAACGGCGAAAAGTCTTGAATCCGCCGCATACCACCTGCGGAGCCAAGTGCCTGTCCTACCAGCTCCTCATCGACAATTTTGCCCTCAAACGAATAGGCAATTTCTACGCCGAAGTGCTGCCCATCTCGGAAATAGCTTTCGATTTCACTAGCAAGATGGCTCACGTTGACCATAATTTCCGTAAATCCGTGCTGCCGTAGCAGCTCCAACAAAAATTCCATCACTGGCTTTTGCAGGATGGGAATCATCGGTTTGGGAATAGTGTAAGTAATCGGACGCACACGAGTTCCCTTGCCAGCTGCCAGAATCATGGCTTTCATCGCTAGTTCTCTCCCCAATCCTTAGCCACTAAAGTTTAATCGAGCCAATCAGAATCCCTAGAGTAGGTTCCTATGAGAAGTATTCCCTATCCGGACCTTAGTGGGCTATCCCACTGAACACAAACTGACTGAGTTTTAGCCGTAAACTACTGACGTTCCTTCTCAAACTAACCATAGCAGGAGACAGAAGTCGTAGTTAATCGACTTCGTTCAGTCACTTCGACGTCCACCTGCTCAGTTCTAGCCAACGCTTGCTGAATTTAACAGTACTCTTCATCAAATCTACATGTCTATGTAAGGGTACGGAGAATCAGTCGGGCGAGACGATCGCGGCTGCATCCGCTACATCGGTCAGCGTTCCCTCTAGCAGGCTGATTTTTAGATCGCGGTAGAATTCTTCCTGCGCCAATTCCACCTTCGATTGAGCAGAGAGCAGCAGGAGTGCCCAAAATATGCCGACTCGATCGTGGTTAGGTGAAGGGGGCGGAGATGGAGAGTGGGGGGTAGAGTTGATTTGAGACCACAAATCAATCACAAGATCGAAGTCGATCCACGAGTGCCCTTGGGTGAGAGTGGTCCAATGCTCGGTGAAGAACTGCTCTAGGGCGATGGCCATTTCCGAGAGGTTTTCCTGGTGAGCAAGTTGAGCGATCGCCCGGATTGCCTGCTGGCGAGACTGGGGGCGAGGACGCCGCATTCGATGGCGGGGGGTGGGATCATCTAAAGCAGTGGCGATCGACTGGAGTTGATCAATCAATTCCTTTAGCGTCACGCGCCGTCGCTGCGGAGGTTGCGCAACGGCTCGTCGTCGTAGCCGCCGCTCTAGAAACGGCGGCAGAGCTGTTCCAGCCGTGCCTTCTAGTTCTAAAAATTCGGCTGCCTCGTCAGGATTCACGACGGTTTCTGACGTCTCGGTTTGCGTCAGGCTTTCCGCCTTGAGCAGCAGCAGCATGGAGGCATACAAAAATGCCTGCCCTGACTGGGACAAGTTCGCCTCCGGCTCTCGTCCAGTCCCTTCGAGTGGGTTGAGTTCGGTCAGAAAGCGATCGATGACATCGATCACCTTCACGTCCCACGGATCAATTTCGCCCCGTTCTGCCAGGTCGATTAGCAGGGCGATCGCATCTTGGGCTAGAGAAAGGGACATGGGTAAAGGGGATGAGAGAACGGGGTGACGAGTAAGGAAACGTTCGTACTCCTCGCTGTCACCCCTCATGCCTCACGGTCTAACGAGAGATCCGAACAAAGTAGACAGCTGCCAAAACAATGAGTCCGAGGAGTGTCAGGGGAACCCAAAGACTCCACGGGTTGAGTGGTGTAATCAGGTCAGAGGGAAGCATACACTTCCCTTAGATCTTCTGTTGTGAGAGAGCATCCGGTAGACAACGTTTTCAGACTCCCCAACAAACGCTCGTTTAGATATCGTTGCGCCTACTGCGCGTAGACTTCGGTTGCTTCGGCGTCTTGAGCGATCGATTGAGCTGCAGGCAGCAGGCGCTGTTGCTCCTGAATCTCCGCTTTGTAGCGCTCTACGTCTTCCTCCAGCTTTTGGATCACCGTATCTTTGTCGCGAACTTGGCGGTTTGTGTCTGCCATCCGCTGTAGCTGTGTCCAGACACTGAAGACCCACGCCAACACGGCTCCCACTCCCATCGCCAGAATGAGTTCGATCGAGAGCGGCGCTTGAAGCTGCACCCCTTCAACAATGCGGATCACCGCAGGCTCCGTGTTCTCAATGCCAAACAGAACCAGGGCAAGGCAAATCACGAAGATGATTACAAAGTTGATTTGTCGCATACCGATTTCCTAATGGTTGCAAGTCACTGATGGTCTCGAAGATGCCGACGGACGATCGCCGACTCTCGGACATGCTAATCCATGTTGTAACAAAGGCACAGAGAAACTGTGCAGGATTGCAGAATTGTTTTATTAAGAGTGAGAGATTAAACTTTTACGATGCAAGAGCACGGAATGTCTAGAGGCGACAATGACTAATGCCACGGCAAAAGCCTGAGTCAGTATGGCAAAAAACAGCAATCTCACCCATCTAGACGTAAAAAGTTACTGTCCAGAGCGTAGGGTGAGATGTTGATATCGAGAAGCCGCGCACTGCACAAGTGGCTGCTTACCGTTAGCGGTCACAATTAGATAACTTTTCAGGTCTTCTTTTTAGGGTTTGTTGACAAGCCTTACTCATCAACCAACTAGAAGAGTCTTAAGGAGCTTGTGTAGAACGATCGAACACTTTGCGCTACTCCCTCACGGTTGACACGGGCAAAGACTCAGATGCTCAAGCTCATAGTTAGGACGCAGAAGCTGCTGTGATACAGCTAGTCAGCCGCGCCTTCATTCTCCCGACCTGCACCCTCTTGATCACCTTCATCGTTCATCCGATTTCCGCCATCAAAGCGTCGTCTACCAAAACGACCTGTGTTCGTACGTTTGCGGAATTTGCGAGCGTAAGCCTGATTGCGGAGAGCCTTTTCTTTCTTTTGATTGCGGCGTTTAGCCATGTTTACCTCTTGTGAAACCACCGATTGAGCGAGACACAAACCATCCAAGCCAGCCTACCTCTCGGTCGCTGACCTAGTTGAATCTTTTAGTCGCTGAGAAGATCACTTTAACATACTCTATCAAAGTCACTGGGCGTTGCCCAATCTACGATCGCCCCAAGCAATGTCACAGATGACTGCGACATTCAGCGCACTGAAGGCAGTTTAGCCCTTCTATAGAACCTGACTCAGAACAAAGCAGAGCGCCGCACTACCCAACGGCACGGTCAAATTGTCAATGCCAAATTTAGAGAATGCCTCTAATCCCGTTGCCACGATCGCCACACTCAGCGCAATCAGCCAGGTTTGCCAACTTACTCCCTGAACCGCCAGGAGAATTAGGCTGCTGACCACAAAGCTCACCAAGCCCATTGTCAAAGACCCTTCCCAGGACTTGTGCATGTCCCAGAGCTTGTAAGGGTGCTTGCCAAAGCGCTGCCCGATCAGCGCCGCCAACCCATCGCCCCAGGTCATGACCAATACACCCAGAACAGCGTAGTGTGGGCTTCCTAGCGACCAGAACCAAGCAACCAGCAAGCCAATACTGACCGCATAGAAAAACGTGCCCAAACTCTTGCGTCCAATGCCATTAATGCTAGACAGAATTGGCAAGCGGTAGGACAACAAAGTGAGGACGCTAAACAGGACTGATGCCCCAACGCCAACCCAGGCTGGCGTTTGAAACCACCACGCGAATAAAATGACGTTGCCCGCTCCAATGTGAACAACCTTTCGCGCCACCTCCGGTCCTGCCGCCTTGTTGCGATACAGCCATTCTGCAAGCGATCCCACCGCTGCTAACCACGCTGCCACGATCGCCACTTGCACCCAAAGACCAGGAACCGCATTAAACCAAGACGACAAAAGCATTTCGTAGAGGCTAGGGGTTAGGGCAACGGCTCCACCTGTGCTAAGGAGCATCGTTTGCCACGACTACTGTCTTCACTCTAGTGGATTTTTTCACCTGTGAGCCGTCTCAAGCAGCGATTTCAGCACTGCGATTCGTCATTAAATAAGCACCCCCTAGAAGCGCATTGAGCGATCGCGCCACTAGTTAGACAGGCGCAATTAGTCAGGGTCGCGAAACATATCCAACTGCTCGATCGGCGTTGTAGCTGCCGCGTAGGGTTTGGCAGATTTTTCTTTGACTGAGTGCCCGTTCTGACCGCCTTTACGCAGCCCGATCGCAATTTTGCTGTGCTTCTCGATTTGCGTCATCACCTGCCGGGCTCGCTGAATGACCGAAGTGGGCAGACCCGCTAAGCGTCCGGCTTCAATGCCGTAGGATTTATCGGCACCGCCCGACTGAACTTTGTGCAAAAACACGATCTGGTCTGGCATCTCCTTCACCGTCACTTGATAGTTTGCCACGTTGGGCAAAATCGACGCCAGTTCGTTCAATTCGTGGTAGTGAGTCGCAAAGATGGTACGGGCGCGAATCTCAGTTGCCAAATGCTCTGCCACCGCCCACGCGATCGACAGTCCGTCAAACGTCGCGGTACCTCGTCCAATTTCATCCAGCAGCACGAGTGATCGCGGAGTTGCGTGATTCAAGATATTCGCTGTCTCGTTCATTTCCACCATGAACGTCGATTGCCCAGTCGCTAAGTCGTCTACGGCTCCAACACGGGTAAAGATGCGATCGCAAACCCCCAAGTGCGCAGCTTGTGCCGGAACGAAACTGCCCATTTGCGCCATTAGTTGAATCAGTCCGACTTGGCGGAGGTAGCAGCTTTTGCCGCTGGCATTGGGTCCGGTAAGGATGATTAGATCGGGTGAGGAGTCAGGAGTCAGGAGTGAGGAGTCAGAAGCTCCCAACTCCGTAGAATTGGGCACGAAGAAGCCTGCGGGGAGCGATTGCTCGACGACGGGATGGCGACCTTCGACGATCGCAATGTCGCGGCTATTGGTCATATTGGGGCGGCAGTAGCCTTGGTAGACGGCAAGTTCAGCCAAGCCACAGAGCACGTCGATCGCGGCGATCGCACGGGCAACGGTGCGAATCTGGGCGGCTTCATCACCGACGTGCGATCGGACTTGAGCGAAGATGTCGTATTCTAGGCGGTTGATTTCGTCTTGTGCCTGCCGAATTCGGGACTCGCGCTCTTTCAGCTCGGTTGTAATGTAGCGCTCTTCGTTGGTCAGGGTTTGCTTGCGCTCGTAGCCATTGGGCACTTGGTCTTTGGCTTTGGCACGAGAAATGCTGATGTAGTAGCCGAAGGCTTTGTTGTAGCTAACTTTGAGTGTGGGAATGCCCAAGCGCTCTCGTTCGCTAGCTTCCAGATTCTTGATCCAGGTTTGGTCCGCTTCGACTTGCTGCCGCAGATCATCGAGTTCGGCATGAACGCCCGATCGAATCAGGTTACCTTCGGTCAGGTAGATTGGCGGATTTTCGACGAGGTGTGATCGGAGCTGTTTGCCCAACTGCTCCAGAATTGGCGGCACTGCCTGCACCGCTTGCAAATAGCGGGAGCGCGCCGATTCAACGAGACGCGACAGGTCCGGCAGCCGCTCTAGCGAGTCCGCCAGCGCCACCAGATCGCGCGCATTTGCAGTGCCCGATCCGGCTCGACCCGCCAATCGTTCCAGGTCATAAATCTGCTTTAGTAGACGCTGCAACTCTTGGCGCAGCGGTCCGTTATCTACCAGTTCCTGAATCGTGTCTTGGCGCGATCGAATGTTCTCCAGCTTCAGCAACGGTTGCAGCAGCCAGCGCCGCAGCGCCCGACTGCCCATTGCCGTCACGGTCTTGTCCAGCGCCCACAGCAGCGAGCCGTGAAACGTGCCGTCACGCACCGTCTGCGTAATTTCTAGATTGCGCCGCGTCTGGTAGTCGATCACTAAGTATTCCGACAGCGTGTAGGTGCACGGCGGCTGAAGTGGCACCTGCTGGAGCGATCGCGACTCCGGCTTCCCACTTCCTGCTCCCCGTTCCCCCGTTCCCCGCTCTGAAGTCGTCTCTAAATACTCCAGTACTCCTCCAGCCGCCCGCACGGCTAGAGGCAAGTGCTCGCAGCCGAAGCCTTCGAGCGATCGCAC
>NZ_JACJPG010000238.1 GCF_014695955.1 Leptolyngbya sp. FACHB-36
CGATTGACCGCGACTCCAGAGATTCGAGAAGCCAATTTTTCGACCTTGCCAGGTCAACTGAGCAAAGGAGCCTCTGCCTGGATTGCGTCTGTTGGGTTCAATCGGGCGACCAGCAGCGATCGCTTTTTTAGTGGACTAGCGGACCTTAAAGGAGGGGCAAGCTACCGCTTGGGCGTGACGGAAGATTTGACGCTTGGGGCAGGGGTTGTCTACGATCGCGCTCTGCTGGGGTACAGCGAACTATTTTTTCAACCGACAAAGATTCCCCTCCAGATCGCCTTTTCGGGACTGATGGGTGCCAATGGCGGGCTGAAATACAACGCCAATGTGCTGTACAGACCCAGCCAGAAATGGGAGTTCAGGTTGGATGCTGATGACTTGTCTCAGCGGTTTCAAGTCGATTGGCGGCTTCTCTCTGGCATCAGCTTCAAGGTGGCTGGCAATACCCGCGAAAATGCTTTGTCAGCCGGATTGACTCTTTCCCAACGCTTTGGCAGTCTCTTCACCTTTGCCGACGTCAGTGTAGACACTAACAATCGCGTTCGATGGACCCTGAGTTCCTACCTCGCTCGCTGGCAATTCATTAATCAAGGCAGCGAAATTTTTACCAATTCTGATTTGATTTACAACTTCACCAGCCTCTCTGATGGTCATTCGCTGCGGGTCGGCTACGAAACTCGTAACTCACAGGATTCTCTAGCTAGTCTTGGCTGGCGCTACCGATCGCCCGCACGAACGTTTGATGGGCGAACACTGTGGGAACTGGAATTGGGCTACGGGTTTGGCTCTCGCGGAAGCGGCTTAATTGCCTCTGCTGCAACCAATGTATTGCCAGGAGTGGTTATGCGGCTTCGCTACGAAAGCATTTCTGTCCTATCGGACAGCAGCAGTTTTCGGCTAGAGGTCTCCCCCAGCTTTAATCTCACTCCCAGGCTGACTCCTAGCGATCCCAATATAGAGCGACTGCGGAACGAAGGGGGAATTTATGTCCAACCCTTCCTGGATGGCAACAACAATGGTCAGTTAGATGGTAATGAAACCGCTTACGCCGAAGACATGCAGACGCTGCTGCGGGTGAATGACCAATCCATCCGCAACTTCACGCCTCACCTAACCTCAACAGGACTGTTCTTGCGGCTTCCGCCAGGACGATATCGTGTGGATCTTGATCCGGCAGGGTATCCGATCGACTGGAAGCCCGCAGAATTTGCCTATGGGGTGGAAGTCAGCGCTGGAGGCTACACGTCGCTGCCAATCCCGTTCACTCGGTCCTATTCTGTAACGGGCGTGGCGCTGGATCGATCAGGTCAACCGATGGGCGGTGCAAAAGTCGAAGCAGTACCAACGGGCACTGGAAAGAAAGTGCTGTCTGTGACCAATGGTGCTGGCGTCTTTTTCCTAGAAGGGCTTGCTCAAGGCTCGTACAACCTGCTAATTGATAACCAACCTACGCAGCCAGATATCCTACGGATCAATGCGAAATCCGAATCTTTGCAGGAAGTAACCCTTCAGCAGGGTCGTTGACAGCTGAGCCAGTTAAGGCACAATCAGCACCGGACAGGGCGATAGATTAATCACCCGATTCGTGACGCTTTCTGCGGCGCCTTCGTCGGTTAGCCCTAGGCCGCGACAACCCATAATGATCAAATCCGCTTCAATTTCATCGGCTACATCGCAGATGGTGAAGGCGGGCTTGCCGTCGCGCTCGATCGTCTCCGTCTCGATTCCCTGCTGCAGGAACAGGGACCTTGCCGTGCTTAGCAGTTCCGCGATCGCCTCCGGTGAGGTCATCATATCTCCCGGTGGCTCGTCTTCGGTTGGCTCTACCACCGACAACAGCACCAGCCGACTCTTGTGAAACTTAACGAGTTCCGTCACGGTTTCAGCCGCCTGCCGCGACTCGCGGCTTTGGTCTACAGGAAACAAAACAGTCTTGAACATAAACACACAACTCCAGAGTGCGAAACGGGCCGCGATCGCGGGTCTCAAAGGTGGGAAGATGGAGCGTTGGGGTGGCGCGATCGCCGAGCAGGTACCTCTTGTCACTCCTTGGTTTGCCGATGCTCCTCAGAAGGGGCAGCGTTATGGAAAGATAGAAATAGGTAAAAAGACTCATCTAGGAGGTTGGTTCGGTGCCCAAAAAGACTTTAGCAAATTTATCGCCCTCTGATTTATCTGGCAAACGGGTTCTGGTCCGCGCAGATTTTAACGTGCCGCTGGATGACCAAGGCAGCATTACTGACGATACGCGCATCCGAGCCGCGCTGCCAACAATTAATGAGCTAACCTCCAAGGGTGCCAAGGTAATTCTTAGCAGCCACTTTGGGCGTCCCAAGGGTGACGACTACGCCGCTCGCGTGACAGACAAGTTTCGCCTGACTCCAGTGGCGCAACGGCTGTCGGAACTGCTGGGCAAGCCCGTCGTTAAAACCGACGACTGCATTGGCAGCGACGTCGCGGCAAAGGTTGCTGAACTGAAGGACGGTGACGTGCTGCTGCTGGAAAATGTCCGTTTCCACCCGGAAGAAGAAAAGAACGATGCAGAGTTTGCAAAACAGCTCGCGTCTGTGGCGGATCTGTACGTCAACGATGCCTTTGGTACGGCTCACCGCGCCCACGCCTCGACCGAGGGCGTCACTCACTACCTGAAGCCGTCTGTGGCTGGCTTGCTGATCGAGAAGGAACTGCAATTTCTGCAAGAGGCGATCGAGAATCCTCAGCGTCCGTTGGCGGCGATCGTCGGCGGCTCGAAGGTGTCCAGCAAAATTGGCGTCATCGAAACGCTGCTGGAAAAAGTTGACAAGCTGCTGATCGGCGGCGGCATGATCTTCACGTTCTACAAAGCGCGTGGGTTGAGCGTCGGTAAGTCACTGGTCGAAGAGGACAAGCTGGAACTGGCGAAGACTCTGGAGCAAAAGGCGAAAGAGAAAGGCGTTGCTCTGCTGCTGCCTACGGATGTTGTCGTGGCGGATGCTTTCTCTGCTGATGCCAATACCCAAACCGTCAGCATCGAAAATATCCCCGATGGCTGGATGGGGCTAGATATTGGTCCCGATTCGGTCAAAGTGTTCCAGGAAGCACTGTCCGATTGCAAGAGCGTCATTTGGAACGGACCCATGGGCGTGTTTGAGTTTGACAAATTTGCGGTGGGCACTGAGGCGATCGCGCGCTCTCTGGCTGAGCTAACCAAGACCGGAACCACAACGATCATCGGCGGCGGTGATTCGGTGGCAGCAGTGGAGAAGGTCGGTGTGGCGGAGCAGATGAGCCACATTTCGACGGGCGGCGGTGCCAGTCTGGAACTGCTGGAAGGCAAGGAGCTTCCGGGCATCGCGGCGCTGGATGAAGCGTAGATTGCGTTCTCTCAATCCATAAACAAGCTACCCCACCTTAGAAGGTAGGGTAGTTTGCTTTTTTACGAGGTTATGATGGACCTGAAATTTGGTACTGCCCAAGTCCATGATTGTTGTAGAAACTGATCGAAAGATGGTGGAATTCAACAAGATTTCGATCGGCTTCGACACCAATAGCATTCCGCGCAACCAAGAGTTACTGCAGAGCTTACCTAAGTGATAGCGCTGGAAATTACTGGATTTGTTTCAGGATTGCTACTAATTGTATTGCTGCGACAGCCTCGCTGGATTCTGAGTGGAATTTCCTGGGTTGCTCCCGGTGTTACTTATTTTGCTTATACGCATCAGCGGGTAGTGGCATTGACGATCGATGATGGTCCAGATGCTGATACAACTCCGCAAATTCTGGATGTGCTAAAACGCCACAACGTTCGCGCTACGTTTTTCTTAATCAGCAGTAGGGTTGCTGGAAATGAGGCGATTGTCTCGCAAATAATTAGCGAAGGACACGAAATCGGCAATCATCTGACGCAAGATGCTCCTAGCATTCTCTTGTCTCCAGAACAGTTTGAGTTTGCATTGCTTGAAGCCCATGCCACACTCTCATGCTTTGCCCATTTGCGCTGGCTCCGCCCAGCTTCGGGATGGTACAACGCCCGCATGATTGAGACAACTCAAGCTCATCATTATCAAGTTGCCCTCGGCTCCATATTTCCCTTTGACACTCATCTTCGATCAACTTGGTTTGCTTCACATCATATTTTGATGAACATATATCCTGGCGCGATTGTAGTGTTGCACGATACTAAATCACGCGGTCGGCGCACTGCTGCTACATTAGAAGCCGTTTTGCCTGCCCTACATCGTCGCGGCTACCAGTGCGTCACGCTATCTGATTTGTTCTCCGCTTAAAGATCTCTCCTCACTACAAGTTGAGTTGATGATAAGGAACGCAACACCAAAGCATCAAGCTTTAACTTGAATCGACAAGAGAGCCATGATCGTACTAGATCTAATCAGCGTTCTGCTCAACAGGTCCAAAATCATCTGGAATCTCATGTGCCTGAAGCTGCAATAGCTGCATCAGTGCTTTCCATTGGCGCGGCGCAAGTTTCGCTTCCGTTTCTCCCAGCACCCAACGTTGATATGTACGAAGTGGAACACCACAATGCACAGCGAACTCAGCTTGAGACAGCTTGGTGCGCTGAATTCTCAACGTCTCGATCGGCGATTCCTGCTCTTGTGGTCTTCGGTCCTTTTTCTCCATACTTCTGACGTGCCATATTGACGTATAAACTTTGGCGCGTCATGATGGCACCTATGACTGAGCTAAGGGCAATCCCCGCTACGGGTCGTGATTTGCTCTGGCTCAGTGTCTCATTTTATCCACATTCAACTTATGAGCTACCAAGACTTGCTGCGTCCTTGGGTCGTTTACCGCTGCCTACCCAACCTGCAACGACAACAAATGGCGCGGTTTAGCCGCCGAAATCATGCCGAAGAGTACGTCAAAGCTGCTCAGAGACTTCTACCTAAAGCAACGTTTGAAACTGTCTACGAACCCTACTAATTGCTGTCGCAGAACATCGCCCCTCTACCTTTGCCCCGCCAACCACGTCTCTAAGTCCGACAACTGGGTGAAATCTAACAGCGCCTCGCCCAAGGATTCCAATTGGGTAACAGATAAAGCATCGATGCGCGATCGTACCGCCTCCGGCAGTTCTCCGACTCGACGGGCTAAAAGACGCAGAACCAGCGATCGTTCTCCCTGCTCAATTCCCTGCTCAATTCCGCGCTCAATTCCGCGCTCAATTCCCTGCTGCATCCAACTGGTGACAATCTCCATCACGCCCTCCCGCTGTGTCTCCTCCAGTCTACCAACCTCCGTCTGAAACACTTGCTCCTCCTGCCTATTCAGCCGCAGATACGTATCCACAAACCCAGAAATCAGGCGCGATCGAGCAGGATCTAACCGCAGCGTCGCCAGCATTCGCAGACACTCCAGTTTCACTCGTGGACGATCGACTGGGGCAATTTGCATCTTTGCTATCAGCGCGGCTGCAACTGGATTTTGCTGCGTCAGATAGTCACGCCAGTTCAACCGATTCAGCTGAATGGAGCAGAAGTTGAACTCCAGCACCTTCAGGTCCTCAAACTCCACGGTGTACTGATGGGCTTCTTCCCGGTTGGGTTCGTCGAACGAGAAGAGAACGATCGGGTAAATACGCTGTAAGTATTTCTGGTGCAGTCGCGCAAAGTAGAAAAACATCCGGCGCGTGAAGTCCGCTTGGCTCGCTGCTTGTGCCTCGATGTGGACGATAAAGCCGATGGGTTGACCCGCAAGTTGCACCTGTGCCAGCAAGTCAATGATTTTTGTGTCGCCGCTGGTCAAATCGGCAAAGTATTCCTGAGGCAAAAAGCTAATGGAGTTGCGATCGATCAACTGAGCCATTTGCGGCAGAAACAAATCTAGAAACTCGATAAAAAAGGTCGAGAGGAGTTCTTTGAACAGGCGGTCGTGGTCAATCATCGTGGCTTGCTTGAGCTTCTTGCGGTACAAATTCTTAACAGGTTCAGAGAAATCGTACTCGTCTTTTATGAGAAGAAACTTTGGTATTGTTGACGCTCTCGCCATGCGTTAGCTTGATCGGCAAAAGAGCTACGATCAGAACTCTTTGCCTATGAACCTTACTGAAATACCTTGCTGCAACTGCAATTTTGCCTGTCCGGCAGCGATCGTCTATCTCTGTAAAGTGATTGAGGGTACTAAAGACAACATTTCAGCAGACATCTACCTCTTAGGCTAGATCTTTGGACCGCAGTCTCTTTCGAGAGCTAGACGACATTACGGAGTGATTCATTAGACAATGCTGCCATCTAATTTCTCGGCTGAGTAAAACTCCGCCGCCCAGCAGGAGCTATATGGCAAGTTCTATTGAGTTCAATCTATTTGCTCCTTATAACAATGGAGCCGCGCTGATGGGATCGTTTTCCGACTGGAAAGAGATTCCGATGGATAAAGGCAAGGACGGCTATTTTCGCGTCTCCGTTGATCTGGAAGACGGTGTTTATCAGTACAAATTTCGGGTGCAGTCGAAGAGTTGGTTTTTTGAGCCGGATCAGTGGGTGGATGTCACCGATCCCTACGCAACCAATGTAGATGGCAAGAGTTCCGAAGAGAACGCGATCGTCCGCATCAAAGACGGAGAGCGCATCGTAGACACCTACGTGTGGCGAAACGATGACAAACCGCTACCGCCCGATCACGCGCTTGTGATCTACGAACTGCACGTTGCAGACTTTTCTGGTGGCGAAGACGATCCTAAGGTAAGAGGCAAATTTAAGGACGCGATCGAGAAGCTAGACTATCTCGTAGACCTAGGCGTGAACGCGATCGAGCTAATGCCCGTGAAGGAATATCCTGGCGACTATAGCTGGGGCTACAACCCGCGTCACTTCTTTGCGATGGAAACCAGCTATGGCACGACCGCAGACATGAAGCGCTTCATCGACGAGTGCCACGGTCGCGGCATTCGCGTGTTGATCGATGGCATCTACAACCACTCAGAGGCAGAGTCGCCGCTGACCCAGATCGACCACGACTACTGGTATCACCACGAACCCCGCGACCCCGATAACAACTGGGGTCCAGAGTTCAACTACGAGCACTACGACGAAAACCTGGAAACCTATCCGGCGCGCCGCTTCATTAGCGATACGGTCCGCCATTGGATTCAGGAATATCACGTTGATGGCATTCGCTACGATGCCGCGCGGCAAATTGCTAACTACGACTTCATGCACTGGATTGTGCAAGAAGCGAAGAACGCGGCGGGTGCAAAACCCTTTTACAACGTGGCAGAGCATATTCCTGAAACGACCAGCATCACCAACGTGGATGGTCCGATGGATGGCTGCTGGCACGACAGCTTCTACCACTGCGTTCTGGAGCATATCTGCGGTGACACCTTTGATCTAGAGCGGCTGAAGGACGTGCTGGACGCCAAGCGACAGGGCTTTTTGGGTGCGACGAACGTCGTCAACTACCTGACCAACCACGACCACAATCACGTGATGGCGGAGTTGGGCGATCGCGACATCCTTGGCGAAGAAGCCTTCCGTCGTGCCAAACTGGGTGCAGCGCTGCTAATGACAGCAATGGGCGTGCCGCTAATTTGGATGGGCGAAGAATTTGGTGAGTACAAGCACAAGACGATCGACCAGGTAAAGCTCGAATGGACGCTGCTGGCAGGCGACGACAACCGGGGACTGCGCGAGTACTACAAGGGCTTGATCAACCTGCGGAAACAGAACCACGCTCTCTACACCGAAAACATCGACTTCTTCCACGAAAACCCAGACGCCAAAGTTCTGGCATACACGCGCTGGAACGATGAAGGCTCCCGCGTAGTCGTCGTTGCCAATTTCTCCGAAACGTTCCTGGCAGGCTACACCGTTCCCAATTTCCCAGATAACGGTACTTGGCACGAATGGACTGGCAACTATGACGTAGAATCCGGCGACAATCAGCTTGTCACCGACATCGGACCCTTTGAAGCCAAAGTGTTTGTTTGGCAATAAGTCGCTGTTTGCTAATCGCGGTTAGCTATTCGTTAGCGTTTGCTCAGCGAATAGCTAACCCCTAACAGCTTTTCTAACCTCTAGTCTCTAGTTTCTAGCTCCCATGCCTCTGACTGAATTTAAGCTGTTTGCTCCGTACAACAACGCTGCTTCCTTAGTTGGCTCTTTTTCTGACTGGAACGACATTCCAATGGAAAAGGGCGACGATGGCTACTTCCGCGTCAAGGTTGATCTTGAGGACGGCATTTATCGCTATCGATTTCGGGTGCAGTCGAAGAGTTGGTTCCTCAAGCCAGATCAGCTTGTGGAGATTAATGACCCCTACATGACGGAGATGGATAAGGAATCCAACACCGGGATTGTGCACGTCAAGGCAGGAGAGCAGGTGCGTGACACCTACATCTGGAAGCACGACGACAAGCCGCTGCCTGCCAATCATGAGCTAATCGTCTACGAGATGCACGTGTCGGATTTTGTCGGCGGCGAGATTGGCAAGCGAGACAAGTTTCAGCGCATCACCGAGAAGCTAGATTATCTGGCAGAGTTGGGCATCAACGCGATCGAACTCATGCCCATTACAGAATACGCGGGCGATTATCGCTGGGGCTATCTGGTGCGCTACTACTTTGCGCCGGAATCCAGCTACGGACCACCAGAGGATCTCAAGCATTTCATCGACGAGTGCCACGCCAGAGGCATCCGCCTGATCCTGGACGGCATCTACAACCACACTGACGACAAAAGCCCGCTGCTGTACATCGATCGTGACTACTGGTACTACCACGACAAGCACTACCCCGAAGACCCGGCTAACTTCTGGGGACCGGAACTGAACTACGAAGTGTACGACGAAAAACTGGATATTCGTCCGGCGTGGTCGTTCGTCAGCGATGTGGTGCGCTACTGGATTCAGGAATATCACATCGACGGCATTCGCTACGACGCCGTGCGGCAGTTAGGAAACTACGAATTCCTAGGCTGGCTGCTTCAGCAGGCAAATGAGGCGCTGGCTGGGAAGCCGTTCTACCACATCGCCGAGCACATTCCTGACAGCAGCGAAGTGGTGCAGCCCAAAGGCGTGTTTGAGGGCTGCTGGCACGAAAGCTTCCGATTTTTTCTTAAGGACGCGCTGCTGGGCGACAACGTAGATTTGGCAAACCTGAAAGCGGCGATCGATGCGCGGCAGCAGGGCTACTCCATGACCACCAATGTGCTGAACTATCTGGCAACCCACGATCGCCAGCACATGATTGTGGAATTGGGCGACAAGGGAATTTTTGGCAAGGCAGCCTTCGATCGCGTCAA
>NZ_JACJPG010000239.1 GCF_014695955.1 Leptolyngbya sp. FACHB-36
CGCAGGTCTGCTGGCGTGAGATTTACAACTATCTTCCGCATTGGAAACGCATAGCCCGCATTCTTGAGCGCTGTTTTCACTCGCTCTTTGCTTTCCTGCACTTCTTGCGACGGCAGACCTACGACAACGATTCCTGGTAGCCCACCTGCAATATCGACTTCGACACCAACCTTCACGGCATCGATTCCAATTAATGATGCACTCCAAACCCTGGCTAGCATAGACACTCGTACGACTGTTCTTGTTTAGAATGCCCCAACCCTGCACTAGGCAACACTGGCTTGCGCACCCTGGGAGAACTCGCCCATGTCAGTAGCGCCACTGCATCGAGCGGTATGAGCCGCAATCTGAGCGTGGCTTTATGGCAAACGCTACTTACAGAAAGCGCCCACTCAGGCTTTTTTGAAGGAGATCCCTGTAGCGTAATACCAATTCTCTAAATTCCACCTACAGATCAGACGACTGAAACGTTGATGAAATCCAGCTTTTGCAATTTTGAATTCCGAACTCCGAATTTCGAGTTGGTGTAAGTTTTTGGCTAAAGGCAACTGCACAAAAAAGGGAGTGAGGCAATGCCCACTCCCAACCAGAAAAACGATCGAATAACGCTATTCTTCGACGAACTCGTCGCCCTCGTCCTCGTCGCCGTCCGATGCGCCGACAGCAGTTGCCGACACCACTGCACCCATTTCTAGCTTCTGGCGCACTTCTTGTTCGACCTGCTTTGCGAAGTCCGGCTTCTCTTCAAGGTACTTCACGGCATTGTCGCGTCCCTGACTGATGTTTTCACCGCTGTAGCTGTACCACGCGCCTTTGCGGACTAGCACGCCGGTTTCTTCAGCCAGATCGACCAAACAGCCGAGCGTGGAGATGCCTTTACCGAAGATGATGTCAAACTCGGCAATCCGGAACGGTGGAGCCACTTTGTTCTTCGCTACTTTTACCTTGGCGCGGGTGCCGTACTCTTCTGTGCCCTTTTTGAGAGTTTGAATGCGGCGGATGTCCAGACGTACGGAAGCGTAGAACTTGAGCGCTTGACCGCCTGTAGTCGTTTCTGGGCTACCGTAGGTAACGCCAATTTTCTGACGAAGCTGGTTGATGAAGATCACCGTGCAGCCTGACTTGCCCATGTTTCCGGTAATTTTTCGGAGCGCTTGGCTCATCAAACGGGCTTGCAAACCCACGTGCGAGTCACCCATTTCGCCTTCGATTTCAGCGCGGGGCACCAGCGCTGCTACCGAGTCCACCACGATGATGTCGATCGCCGAGGATCGCACCAGTTGGTCCACAATCTCTAGCCCCGCTTCTCCGGTGTCTGGCTGCGATACCAGCAGATTGTCAATATCAACACCCATAGCCTTGGCATAAACCGGGTCCAGCGCGTGCTCTGCGTCTACATACGCAGCAATGCCACCCGCCTTCTGTACTTCTGAAACGGCATGGAGCGCAACGGTTGTCTTACCTGAGCTTTCTGGACCGTAGATTTCGATGACGCGACCCTTGGGTAATCCGCCGCCCAACGCCAGATCCAGCGTCAATGCGCCACTAGGAATCGTCTCAATCCGCATTCGAGCAGCATCCCCTAGTCGCATGATGCTGCCTTTGCCAAAGTTGCGCTCGATCTGAGTCAGAACGAGGCTCAATGCCTTTTGCTTGTCTGAGCTTTGCTTGTCACTTTCAGTTGCTTTAGTTGCCATCAGCGCCTCAACGCGGAAGTGTATGTAGAGTGAGTAGAGAGCGATCGGGACCTAGGGGAATTTTATTCTAACCATTCCCGACTCGATGCAGTTACAAACGGGGGAGTAAGTAGAACGACGTCGTTTAGATCTTTAAGCAAATGCAGTCAAACGTACTACGTTACTCGGTTGAGTCTAGCTAATCTGGAAGTAGGTAGCTGGAGTCAACTAAGTTCTTCGTTCTTCTACATTGGATGCCATGACCTCCTATCTTCCGAGTTTGCTGGTTCCTGATGCGGCGCTATCGGTAGCAGGACTGACAGCGTACATCCAGGCATTGTTGGAGCAAGACAACCACCTGCGGCAGGTGTGGGTGACGGGCGAGGTGTCTAGCGCAAACCGCTACCGCAGCGGCTTGTTTTTTACGTTGCAGGACCCGGACGCCAATGCTTCGATTAGCTGCGTTGTGTGGAACAGCCAGATTGATCGCCTCACTGTCCAACCAGTATCGGGTGAGCAATTGATCCTTTTAGGTCGCATCCATGTTCATCCACAGCGGGGGCAGTATCAGCTCATCATCTGGCAAGCGCTACCAGCCGGCGAGGGCTTGCGAGCGCTACGCTATCGGCAGTTGCGAAATCGACTGGAAGCGGAGGGCTTGTTCGATTCGGAACGAAAGCGTCCGCTGCCGCCGCATCCCAAGACCGTAGCCGTGGTTACGTCACCTCAGGCTGCCGCTTGGGGAGACATTCAGCGAACGTTGCGACGGCGATATCCGGGATTGCATGTCGTGTTTTCTCCTGCATTAGTTCAAGGCGATCAGGCTCCTACTTCGATCGTTCATGCCATCCAGCGAGTAGAACGCGATGCTAGAGCAGATGTACTAATTGTATCACGAGGCGGCGGCGCGATCGAAGATATGGCGTGCTTTAATGACGAACGAGTGGTGCGGGCGATCGCAGAGTGCTCAATTCCCGTAATTGCAGGCATTGGGCACCAGCGGGATGAGACGCTAGCGGATTTGGCAGCGGATGTTTGCGCCCACACGCCAACCGCTGCTGCGGAGCAAGCCGTTCCCCTGCTCGCTGATCTTTATGCGTCACATCAAGAATTGGCTCTGATGCTGCGGGACGCCATGCACTACCGTCTCGAAGCGGCTCATGATCGCCTTCAGCGTCTGCGCGATCGCCTTCAACAGCTTCACCTCGACCGCGTTCTCCATCAGGAACGACAAGTGCTGGCGTGGATGCGTCAGCGTCTCATTCAAAGCGTCACGCTGCAAACGCAGCAGGCGACTCAATACCATCAGCTACTTCAGCAAAAACTTGCCACGCTGGACCCGCAAGCAGTGCTGAAGCGGGGATACGCAGTGGTGCGGCAGGACGGCGCGATCGTCCGCTCTACCGATGATCTCGCGCCCGGACAGGAGTTGCAGATTCAGCTTGGACATGGGCAGCTCAGCGTTCGGGTGATGGAACTGTTGCCCGCACAAGAACGATCGAGCCAATCTGACTGAAATCCTGAATACATCGGCTTTCTAGCGAGTATCGTTATACTGAACCCTATCGCAACCCATCAGGACTCTCTGTGAGCAACTCATCGGACTCAATAGGAGCCTACCCTAACAATGCTGATGGCTCGCGCTTTGACGCGTCTTCGCCGCGTTCCTGGAACTACGAAGCCACGATTAAGAAAGTAGAGGAAATTACGGCTCGCATCGAAGCAGGCGAGTTGGAATTGGCGGAAGTATTTGATGAGTTCGCTGCGGCTGTGGACTACCTGCGCCAGTGTGAAACGTTTTTGATGCAGCGTCAGCAGCAAGTCGATTTACTGATTGAAACCCTAACCGACGAATCCGATTTTTAGTCGACTACTCCATTTCGTTAATTTGATTTATGCGGCTAGCTCCTGAATGTTAGACAGCAAGTATCCATCTTCCATCTGAACCAGACGATCGGCAATGTCCAAAATTCGATTGTCGTGCGTCAC
>NZ_JACJPG010000024.1 GCF_014695955.1 Leptolyngbya sp. FACHB-36
TTCGACCAAACTCTCCTATTGGTAATTCGTAATTCGCAATTCGTAATTGGTAATTGCAAACGCTAGATTCTATCTGAACGGACCTCAAACATCCTCTGAACGGGCTTCGATCGATTAGCCCGCCACTGATAGCAGGGCGGGCGGTAGCCATACGACAACAGCAGTCTCAGCTCTACACCCGAAACGTTTGCGTAATTCGCTGCATCGCTTCTTCCACATTCTCGCGGCTGTTGAATGCGGAAATGCGGAAGTAGCCTTCGCCTGCCGCACCGAAGCCAGATCCCGGCGTCCCAACCACATTGCACGTGTGCAGCAGCTTATCGAAAAAGTCCCAACTAGAAAGACCCTGAGGCGTTTGCACCCAAACGTAGGGCGCATTGACGCCGCCGTAGACCTTCAACCCTGCTACCGTCAGTTGTTCCCGAATGATTTTGGCGTTTTCCAGGTAGAAGTTGACCAGCGCCTTCGTCTGCGCCTGTCCTTCCGGTGAGTAAACCGCTTCAGTGCCCCGCTGCACAATGTACGACACACCGTTGAATTTTGTGGACTGGCGGCGATTCCACAGCTTCCAGAGTTCTACATCTGAGCCGTCTGCTGCCTTCCCGGTCAGCGACTTGGGCACTACGGTTAAGGCGCAGCGAGTGCCTGTAAAGCCTGCGTTTTTGGAGAACGATCGAAACTCGATCGCGCACTCCCGCGCGCCCTCAATTTCGTAAATCGAGTGAGGCAGCTCCGGATCGGTGATGAAGGCTTCGTAGGCGGCATCGAAGAAGAGAATGGAGCCGTTCGATCGGGCATAGTCTACCCAGGCTTGCAGATGTTCTTTGCTGGCAGTCGCTCCGGTGGGGTTGTTGGGGAAGCAGAGGTAAATCAGGTCCACTTTTTCAGTGGGAATTTCTGCCGTGAAGTTGTTCTCGGCGGAGATTGGCAGATAGACCAAGCCGCCGTACTCGCCGCGATCGTTTGCCTCTCCCGTGTGTCCCGCCATTACATTGGTATCAACGTACACAGGGTAAACGGGGTCCGTTACGGCGATCGTGTTGTTGTTGCCAAAAATGTCGAGAATATTGCCCGTGTCGCACTTGGAACCATCGGAGATAAAAATCTCTGAGGCGTCGATGTCGCAGCCGCGTGCCTGAAAGTCGTGGGCGGCAATTTTCTCTCGCAGCCACGCATAGCCTTGCTCTGGACCGTAGCCCCGGAAGCTAGCGCGATCGCCCATTTCTTCGACGGCGCGGATCATAGCGCTGCGGCAGGCGTCTGGTAGCGGTTCGGTCACGTCGCCAATGCCCAACCGAATAATGTTAGCGTCGGGATTGGCGTCGGCAAAGGCGTTGACGCGCCGCCCAATTTCGGGAAACAAATAGCCCGCTTTTAGCTTCAGGTAGTTATCGTTGATGGTTGCCATAGTCTAGGAGTAGGGTGTTGCCTAAACCACTATTATTCCGCAGACGGGACATTGCTCATCGCAGATGACGCGCCTCTGTAGCCCATTACCGCAGCCCATTACCGCAGACATCAATGTCAACTCCACACAACTACTACGACGCGATCGCCCCGCTGTATGATCGATCGCGCTGGTTAACCAAGTCTGTTGCAGAAGACGTTGCTGATTTTATTCTGGATTTAGTTGCAGCGACGCCTGAAACGTCGTTTTTGGAACCCGGTGTGGGAACGGGATTGAATGTGTTGCCGTTGGTCAAACGCGGCTATCCTGTTACAGGAATTGATGTGTCTCAGGAAATGTTGGATCAGTTTCGCCAAAAATTGGGCAGCGTTCCTGCAAATTTACGCCTGATTCATGCCGATGCCTCTCGGCTTCCCTTTGCCGATGCCAGTTTTGATGTGGTGATAACAGTCCACATGATCCATACGGTTCCTGATTGGAGAGCTTTTCTAGACGACATTCAGCGCATCCTCAAACCTGGAGGCGTGTATCTGAACTGCCAGTGGATTACACCGCCCGCCCGCAAAGAATTTGAGGATTACTTTCGAGCAATTCAGTCAGCGTTTGTGCAGCCACCAGCGGCACGATCGAGCGCACAATTTGCAGACATTAACGTAGAGGACTACTTCAACCGCAGCGGTATTCACTCGCGCTATTTTGTTGCTAAAGAGTGGATAGTGAGCAACACCGTTAGGGAGGTATTGAGCTACTTCAATGCCAGAGCCTACGGACTCTGCTGGCAAGTCGCTGAGCCCAAGTTTTCTGAATTGATGCGTGAGTTTGAAGCATTCTGCCTCAACCACTATGGTTCTTTAGAGAAAACGCTCACGTCCACCGCTAAATTTGAGATATGGGCTTACACGATCGGACGATCGCAGACATAAAATCGCTTACAGAATTAGCCAATGACGATTGAATCGGCTCCTCTAGCACCTCCCTATATTGCGACGTTGCAGGCTGCCACCTTGCGAGGAGCAGCACGTCCCAGAGCAGATGCCGTTGTGAACGCGCTTCTACAAGCGGAAAAAACCGCTAAGCAAGAACATCTGGTGTATCCGATCGCTCCTTTGCTAGGGCAGTGGCAACTCTGCTTTGTGACCGGAACGCGCAAAGTCCGGCGAGGTGGAGTTGCGCTAGGTCGCGGCTTTTATGTGCCGAGGCTGGCTCCAGCACAAATCTCATTTGAGACGAGCACGGAGGCGATGGCGATCGGTAACCAGGTTCAGTTTGGTCCTGTTCGTCTGCAATTAACGGGTCCAGCGCGGTATGTAGGAAAGAAGAATTTAGTGGCGTTCGACTTCAATCAGTGGCGCCTGAATCTGTTTGGGCGATCGTTCTTCAGTGGTGCAATGCGAGGCGGAAAAGTACAAGCAGAGAAGTTCGAGCAGCAGTCCATTGCTCAACTCCCATTCTTTTCGTTTTTTCTGATCACCGAGGACTTCATTGCCGCAAGAGGTCGTGGCGGTGGCTTGGCGCTGTGGGTGCGAGTAACTGCAAATTCGGCAGAGTAGCACGGCTTTGTAAACGCTCAAAACCTCGATCGATCTTCAAGCGGTTTGTTTCAAAATTCGGGTCAGAGTAGACCCTTCAAAGTTCAAGGTAAAATTATGCGGCTGCTTGAATATTTGCTAGCGCAATAGCTTCACCCTCACTGATACGGCTAGATAACTAGGGCAAACGCATTTAAAGCATCTAGCTAACAGCAACGTTGAGCGGTAGCAAACAATTTCAAACTAAGCATTCAATATTTTCCTAAGCTGCTGCTACGTAATGTTAGCTTGTTGAGCTATTAGTAGAGTTGATTCGAGGTTCACTAACTTCCTCCCACCAGGCTGCTTTC
>NZ_JACJPG010000240.1 GCF_014695955.1 Leptolyngbya sp. FACHB-36
GCAAGTGCTAAAGGTGCCTGCGGTCGAGAAGCCTGACGATGTCGCCAAGGCAATTTGGGACGCAGTGCAGCACCAGAAGTCTGAAGTGATGGTTGGCTCTGCAAATCTCTCGCTGGCATCGAATCGCCTGTTTCCGAGTTTGATGCAGTGGGTGTTCCGCAAAACCTTCAAGCTGAAAGATTCGCAGGCATGACGATCGTTGGGGAGTCAAGGGGCGCAAATGCCCCTTAACTACCTGGAACACCCTGTTAAAAGGTTAGGCTTCGATCGCTGCCGTCATCCTCAAATTGCTGTTCTCCCACGCCAACGAGTTCCACAATCACCGTTCGGGCAGGTGGCGTCCAGTTGCCCTCGCGAGCGCTAATGGCGATCGTGGTGCGATCAACCTCGCTGCTGACTCGATACGTCGTCGTTGCCCACGCCCCCTCGCGGTAGTCAAAGCTGTGTCCGTCGTCCTCGTAAAGCGTTAACTCACCCATGCCCGACCAAACTCGCAGCCGCAGTTCGTCCACAGGACGCTCATCGGTGTACTGCATCACGGGCTGCATCGGAATAATTGCCCCTGCCTTGACGTAGAGCGGCATTCGCTCTAGCGGCGCATGCGCCAGAATGTGCGTCGGACCCACGTAGCGTTCTCCTGTCCACCAGTCGAACCAGATCCCCTCCGGCAGGTACACGGCGCGGTGCTCTACTCCCGGACGGCAGATCGGAGCTGCCATCAGCGAGGGACCTAAAAGCGCCTGATCGTGCAGATGATAGGTCTTTGCGTCGTTCGGGTAGTGGTAAAGCAGTGGACGCAGAATTGGCGTGCCGCTGGTGGCTGCCTCCCAGAACAGTGTGTAGAGATAGGGCAGCAGGCGGTAGCGCAGCTCCATGTATTCGCGGCAGATGCGTTCGGTCTGCTCCCCAAACACCCACGGTTCGTGCTGCTCGGTGTCTAAGGCAGAGTGCGCCCGCATCAGCGGGTAGAGCATTCCCACCTGCATCCAGCGGGCAAACAGTTCCGCTGTGGCGTTTCCAGCGAAGCCGCCGATGTCGCAGCCGACGAAGGCAACGCCCGATAGTCCCATATTGCACAGCATCGGTAGGGAAAGCTCTAGATGCTCCCACCAGGATTGGTTGTCGCCCATCCACACCGAGGAATAGCGCTGCACCCCCGCAAAGCCGGAGCGGGTCAGCACAAACGATCGCTCCCCAGACCTTAGCCGCTCCAGTCCTTCTGCACTTGCCCGCGACATGTGTAGTCCGTAGAGATTGTGCGCCTCCGCGTGAGTGGTTTTTTCGTCGGCGGGACCTTGGGGCGCATCCATTGGAAACCAGATGTGGTCGCCGTGATCGCCGAAGGGACGATCGTTCATGGACGGTTCGTTCATGTCGTTCCAGATGCCAGCAACGCCTGCGTCGGTCAGCGCCTTTTGGGAATCGCCCCACCACTGGCGCACCTCTGGACGCAGAAAATCTGGGAAAACTGAGCGATCGGGCCACACATAGCCGTGAAAAATCTCGCCGTTGGATTGCCGCACATAGTAATCGTGCTCCAATCCCTGCTCATAAATTTCGTAATCCGCTTCTGGCTCGTATTTGACCCCGGGATCGACGATCGTCACCACCTTGAAGCCGTCGTCTTTTAAGTCCTTCAGCAGGGTCGCCGGATTAGGAAAGCGCTTGGGATTCCAGGTAAACACGCGGAAGCCACGCATGTAGTCAATATCGAGGTGAATCACATCGCAGGGGAGGCGGCGATCGCGGAACTCTTGTGCCAGCGATCGGACAACGTCCTCGGAGTCGTAGCTCCAGCGGCACTGGTGATAGCCCAGCGCCCACTTCGGCGGCAGAGGCATTCGTCCGGTCAGCTCGGTGTAAGCAGCGACAACTTTGTCAGGGGTAGGACCGTAGAGGATGTAATAGTCCAACTCGCCGCTGTGAGTTTGCATCTGCCAAACTCCAGGCTGGCTGGCACCGAGATCAAACTGGCTCCAGTGGCTCGTATGGAAGAAAATACCGTAGCAGAGGTCTGGACGCAGCGCCATGAAGAACGGAATCGCCTGGTACATTTCGTCTGTGATCGTGTTGTAGTCCAGTGCGTCTACGGTCCAGTTGGTTTGGCGCTCCGATCGCTTGTCTAAAAGCCCAGTCCGCTCGCCAAAGCCGTAAAAGTGCTCGTTGTCGGCGATCGTCTTCCAAGCGGCGACGGTGTTGCCC
>NZ_JACJPG010000241.1 GCF_014695955.1 Leptolyngbya sp. FACHB-36
AACAGCACCGTTAGCGTTTGCATTGCCTGTCGGCGGGCTTCAATGTCCTGCTGAGTGCGTAGCTGCACCATCGGATCGTGCAAGATTTTGTTGACAATGCCGCGAGTCAGCGCCTCAATCACGTCCTGATGCTTGTCCGCAAACTCTACACCCAGACGAGATAGCGCTTTTTCTAGCTCTTGGACACGAATGGTCTCTATCTTATCCCGCAGGCTGCTAATTGTGGAGACGGTTTCGAGCGATCGCCACCAGCTATCGAATGCCTCAACCTCCTCATCCAGCAGCGCTTCTGCTTCCAGCGCCATTTGGCGACGGGCTTCCTGATTTTGGGCAACAACTGCCTTCAGGTCATCCACATTAAAGACCTGAACGTGGGAGAGATCGTTGACGTCCGCATCGACGTTCCGGGGAACCGAGATGTCAAACAGCATTAGAGGCTGATTGGGTTCAATCACCAGTTCCAGCTTTGCTCGGTCCAGCAGCGGTTCGGTCGAGGCGGTACTGGTAAACACGAGGTCCGAGTGAGCAATCACGCTCATCATGTCTGACATGGGGTGCAGGTTCAGTTCTGCATCCGGGAATTGCTTTGCCAACTCCTGGGCGCGTTCTAGCGATCGATTGACGATTGCGATCGTCACCGCACCTTTTGATAATAAGTGCTGCACTAGCAGCCGCGACATTTTGCCTGCGCCAATAATGGCCACGCGACACGCCGCTAGATTTTGCGCTTTAATCTGCGCCAGTTCTACCGCCGCTGAGCTAATTGAGACTGCGCCAGTTCCGATACTCGTTTCTGTTCGTACGCGCTTGCCTGCTGCTAGACCCTGCTTAAATAGCTGGTTTAAAATCCGTCCGATGCCTTTGTGCTGCTGTCCCAGCTTGTGGCAGTGCTTCACCTGCGCCAGAATCTGGCCTTCGCCCAGCACCAAACTGTCCAATCCAGAAGAAACTCGCATCAGATGCATCACAGCATCTTCGTGCAGTAGCGTAAACAGGTAAGGACGCAGTTGATACAGCGGTAGCTTACTGTGGTCCGATAAAAACTGACCCACTTCACGGATACCGTGCTCAGTTTCGCTCGTAACGATATAGATTTCCAGTCGGTTGCAGGTGCTTAGGACAGCAACTTCGTCAATATGAGGGTAGCTGCAGAGGGCGGCGATCGCCGGCTCATACTGCGGCTCCGGGATGCTCAACTTTTCCCGCACGTCCACTGGGGCAGTCTTATGGCTCAACCCCAAAACGGCAATATTCATATTTGAACCTTGGCTTCTAAATCGATTTTAAAGGAAGTCATTAGTCGTTAGTCATTAGTTATTAGTTATTAGTCATTAGTCTTAAAACAAACTAACAGCTAATAACTAATAACTAACCGCTACTTAGCGCAACTGAATGATTTTGGGCTGGTCGAACAGGTGAACCGTGTCCACAAATCGAGCGGTCTTCGACTGGCTGGAGATGACCAGCGATTCCGTGCGTGCGCCGCCTCTGAAGAAGCGAACACCGTTCATCAGGTTACCCGGAGTAATGCCGCAGCCTGCAAACAAAACCGTTTGGCCCGACGCCAGTTCTTCAGCGTTGTACACTTTGTCAGCGTCAGTGATGTTCATCTCTTTCAAGCGGGCTAGGTTTTCTTCCTTTGTTTTGTTTGCCCACTCTTTCGTTTTCACGATCGCCGGATCGTAAACGAGCTGACCCTGGAAGTGCCCACCCAAGCAGCGCAGCGCAGCCGCCGAGATTACACCCTCCGGAGCCGCGCCAATTCCCATTAGCGCGTGGATGTTAGTGCCAGCGAAGCCACAGTTAATGGCTGCGCCCACATCGCCATCGCTGATCAGTTGCACCCGCGCTCCAGCTTCCCGGATTTCTTTAATCAGCTCGTCGTGACGATCGCGCTTCATGACCACGACAACGAGTTCATCGATCGCACGATCGAGGCACTCAGACAAAATCTTCAGGTTTTCGGTGGCAGATTTGGTAATATCAACTTTGCCTTTGGCAGCCGGAGGAGCCGCGAGTTTCTTCATGTAGAAGTCGGGCGCAGCGAACAGTCCACCTTTTTCAGAGATTGCCAGCACCGCCATTGAGCCTGGCTGACCATAGGCGCAGAGGTTTGTGCCTTCGCAGGGGTCCACCGCAATGTCAATTTCCATCAGCTCATCGGGATTGCAGAAAGTCTTGGCATCCTCACGGGTGCAAATGCCAACTTCTTCGCCAATGTAGAGCATGGGCGCTTCGTCCCGTTCGCCTTCGCCAATGACGATGCGACCGCGCATGTAGATTCGATTCATCCGCTCCCGCATGGCTTCCACCGCCACGCGATCGGCTTCGTTCTTGTCACCCTTGCCCATCAAGCGGGCAGACGCGATCGCAGCCTGCTCAACCACCTCGATAATTTCTAAACCGAGTGTATTCTCCACGTGTGTCCTCCCAACTGCTGGTTTGCGCCATTCCTGAATGGTTTCGTCTAAAAGTCTACCAAAAGGCGGACTCGCCCTAGCAGCCGATTCTCCCTGCTTAGTGTGTAAAGTTTTGCAAGGCCGTGTCGGATAACCGCCCAATGAGGAGTCGCTTCTGGCTGTGATCCCTGCTATTCCCCGTCTGCGCTGGAGGGATGTCCGTCCTGCAAGTTCCCGATCGCAGCGCTAGAGTGAAGACGTGCCCATCAATCAGAACTGGGTTGAGAGTACCACCCAATTCAGGAGGTTTGAACCCCATGTCGATGCTTGATACCAATTCCAACCTAGAGCAAGAACTGCAACAGGTGACCCAACAGGCGCGTGCCGCATGTGCAACCAACGGCGACTTATCCAGCGAGTGTGCCGCTGCGTGGGATGCGGCTGAAGAAATCCAAGCTGCCATTTCTCATCGCAAAGGCAAGCAGAGCGCCTTCGATCGCTACTGTGAAGAGCGCCCCGATGCGCTAGAGTGCCGCGTCTACGATGTATAAGAATTAGAGTTTTGTAGCTCGGCTCGTGCTAATTGAAACCGTACCCTTGAAGCTATGAGGGTGCGGTTTATTTATTCTTGTCTGTAAAGCAATGCACAATTGGCTGTGGCTTGTCGGCGCTTGGATTGGAGGAACGGCTGCAATTTTGGGCAGCCTGATGACGCTGGGCAGCTTGCTATTGTGGCTGGTGCCCAGCCAGATGAGTCACGGTAGGAAGTCTGCTGTTCAGGACGCCCCGCAGTTCTGGCAGCGTCGTTTGAGCTTGCTCGTAATTTCCGTGACGATCGCCTTCACAGGATTCGCTGTGCTCCTAGCCGTGCCGTTTCCTCAAGGCTAATTACTTCAGCGGATGATGGTCTGCTAGCAGCCGTTCGACTCGGGCTTCATCGACTCGCGCCGTCAGCTTCTTCGCTTCCTGAATGTCCCGCACTGTCTTCGCCAGCGTAAATGACGAGCTAACGGTGAACAGCAGCCCTATCCCTAAGTAGCCTTTGACCCAGGCATTGTTTCCCTCAGCAGGCAGATTAATCACGCCGATCGTTGTAGCGCAAACCGAGATAATAAACGCTGCCCAAGCTTGAACAAACCAGGCAGTAGTGTGCTGCTGCTGCTGCGCAACTAATTGGTTTGTGACAGCCATATCTGACTCCCTGCAAAAAATAAAAGATGTCAGTATTCTAGAAACAACACGCACTGCTTCTTTTCGGGCTAGGACATTTTTTACAGTGGCATAAATGGCTAGGTAGCCTGCTAGCAAAGTTGAAGAAACGCACGGAGAACAATGATTCCCTCAATTAATACCCTTTTAGGACGCCATCCCAATCAAATCAAAGCGCAGGTCGAAATTTATACCTGGCAGACCTGTCCCTTTTGTATTCGCGCCAAGCTGCTGCTGTGGTGGAAAGGCGTAAACTACACCGAATACAAAATTGACGGTGATGACACCGCGAGGGCGGTCATGGCAGACCGCGCCAATGGCCGCCGCAGCGTACCGCAGATTTTTATCAATCAGCAGCATGTCGGCGGCTGCGACGACCTTTACAGCCTTGACGCTCAAGGACAGCTTGATCCACTCCTCGCTCAGTCTGCCTAATGTCCGCTGCCGTTGACGATCCGGCGTATCGGCTGCACTGCCACTGGATGACGCAGGCGATCGCGCTGGCTCAGCAGGCAGGGAAAGCGGGAGATGTGCCCGTGGGTGCCGTAGTGGTGGGACCGGACGGACGCGCGATCGCGCAGGCAGAAAACCGTCGAGAACGCGATTGCGATCCGACGGCTCACGCAGAGATTCTAGCGCTCAGAGCTGCCGGACGCGCCTTAAACAATTGGCACCTGAATCAATGCACGCTTTACGTGACGTTAGAGCCATGCCCCATGTGTGCAGGTGCCCTCGTCCTAGCACGTTTGGGGCTTCTGGTGTATGGTGCCGATGACCCGAAAGCCGGAGCCGTTCGGACCGTAATTAATGTGCCGGATAGTCCTAGTTCTAACCATCGTCTCTCTGTAATTGGTGGTATTTTGGAGGCGGCGTGTCGAGAGCAGCTGCGGTCCTGGTTTTTGAAGCAGCGGCATCCTTAATTACACACTCATGCCACCACCGAAAGTGTCCTTAGAGCAGAGGACAACTTTTAAAGGGAAACCTACGGTAGAGGAACGTGTTGCTTTCGCCTCCCGTCTGTTTGTGCTTGCATCATGATTTCGCTGAATTCCATGACACCGCTTGATTCTACTGTTCTTCGATCGCTCCGGCGAAGCGCCCGACGCCGCTTTAAACGCCCTGAACCTGCTTGCCCGTCTACCATACGACGAGGTGCTGTTTCCTCTCAAGCGTCGGCTGCGGCTGAAAATTCTCAGCCATTGTCTTCTCAGCCACTGTCTCGGTTTTCACCGTGGCTGGCTGCCCTTGCCTATCCGCTTGGTCGCTATGGCTTGATTCCGTTTTACTTCAAACAGGTTGATGTGGTTGGGCGAGAGCATTTGCCGCTGTCGGGTCCCGTAATTTTGGCTCCCACCCACCGTTCTCGTTGGGATGCGTTTCTGGTTCCCTATGCAGCGGGCAAAGACATCACGGGGCGGCATCTCCGCTTTATGGTGTCGATTGATGAAGTGCAAGGGCTTCAAGGCTGGTTTATTCGACGCTTGGGTGGGTTCCCGATCGACACTCGACGTCCGGCAATTTCCAGTCTGCGGCATGGAGTAGAAATTCTTCAGCAGCAGGAAACCCTGGTGATTTTCCCGGAGGGGGGTGATTTGCGGCAGAACCGCCAGTGCCATCTCAACCGACTTCAGCCCGTGAACACGCTGCAACCGGGCTTGGCACGGTTGGCGCTTCAGGCAGAAGCGGGTACGGCAGGGTTAGGAATTCAGATTGTGCCGATCTCGATTCACTACAGCCACCCCAGCGTACCGCTGCGATCCAGCGCCAAAGTTTATATTGGCGCACCCCTGCACGTATCGGACTACGGTAACGCTGCTCCAAAGCAGGCGGCGCGACGCCTGACAACCGATTTACAAGACGCGCTGAAGGCGTTGGATGCTGGCTGTCAGCGCTAGTGGGTTGTCAACTTTGATGTTGTAAGTTGCTGAAATCTAAGAAACCCAGGCTGAGATATTTTTAGAGGTCGAAGACTCTCTAAAAATAGTCCTGACGGACCGCTAGTTACACACCCAAGCTCAACTGCCAGCGGTTCAGTGTGCCTGTATCGCCTTGTGCGTAATCCACCACACGCAATTGCCAGCGCCCCTGTACGGATTGATTCAGAAATTTGCGTAGGAGCGGCGTCGTTTGTAGCGTATAGGTAACTTGCAACTCGCTACGCCGTCCCAAGGTGCGGCTCTGGAGCAGTACAGTTTGAGCCGTCGGTGAGATTAGGCTAATCTCTACATCGCCCAGAAAGCTGTGATCGATCGCCACGCTGACTTGAATATCCCGTAGCAGTCCCGTATCGGTTATCTGAATCGCGCTGGTGACGCCCTGAAGATCTGCGTCGGGAATTGCCGCGCTGGTTGTGTTCTGCTGCTCAAGGCGACGTGAAGCGCTCATTGCAGGTGTCTGTCGCTGGATGGCTGCCTGCACCGCTTTGACCGCATTTACCTTGCCGTAGCCAAACCAGTCCGATCGTCCGCCTGCCTCGTAGGTGCCCTTCCGAAAGCCAAACTGTGGGTCGGGAGTGGAATCCACGATTTTGTCCGCCGTCTGCTGAAGAATCTGCTTCACCTCTGGTGCCGTCAAATTGGAATTGGCAGACAGAACCAGCGCAGCAACTCCAGCAACCAAGGGACAGGCGCTCGATGTGCCACCGAAGCTGTCGGTAAAGTTGCTGCGATCGTAGCCCGCGCTGTTGACTCGATCAGTCGTTACAATCCCCAAGCCTGGTAGCGCTCCCTTGACTTCCGGCGGAGTGAACACGTAGCCACCCGCTCCTTGCAGCCCGACTCCCGGTGGTGCATTATTACTCGGAGCACACACCGATACCTCTGCGCCCCAATTGCTGTACGCTGCCTTTTTATTGAGGCTGGTACAGGCAGACACGGTGATGACATCGGGATGGACGGTGAACCCACCCAGCCACGCTGTGGGACCACTGAGCAAATTATTTGCCCAGCCCCGCTCGGTTACAGTGCCGTTCGTTGGGCGATTGGCGTTTCCTGCCGCAAATAGAATCACGCAGCCTCTGCCGTTGCGCCCTTTTGTGGCAGCTTGAGTGAGGGCAGCGCGCTGTCGCAGCGATAGCGGAAAATAGACGGCACTGGGTCCCCAGCTACAGGAGATCACAGCGGCACCTTTTTGTACTGCCCAGCCAAACAGTTGCTCGATCGATTCATCGTCCAAATAGCCCGTCGTGCGAATGGGCATCAGGGCGCATCCTGGAGCCACCCCCACCGCACCAATGCCGTTTTCCTCGGCAACGGCGACTCCTGCACAGGACGTGCCGTGATTGTCGTCTGGGTCGCCCGGCATCGGCAAAAAGTCGTTTTCTTTGAAATCTCGGGGCGCAACGATTTTGCCGACGCCTTGAAAGTCGGGATGGTTCAGATCGATCGAGTCGTCCATAATGGCGACCACGATCGAGCGGCTGCCTTTGGTGATATCCCAAGCTGCCTCTGCAAAAACGTGCGATCCTGCCGCAAGTTGGGCACCGCCGCCGTGATTCAGATGCCACTGCTTCGGGTACAGCGGGTCGCGGGGACGGTAGAGCGGCTGAGTCCGAATGATTACGTTTGGCTCTGCGGTTAGCACCTCCGATCGCTGCATCAGACGATTGGCGATCTTAACCGGGTTCTCGGTGGCGGCTGGCGTTGTTTCAAACACAAAGGTGTTCGGAATGCCTTCGATGGGCTTGAGCTGGCGCACTCCCACGGCTGCTGTGAGCTGGGCGATCGTTTCAGAACTTACCTGTGGCGCAAACTGAATCGTCAGTTGATCGGTCAGGTAAACCAGCGAACTTGGGCTGTTTTGCAGTCGGTACACGTGGCTGGCGTAGCTGACCGTGTCTGTTGATCGCACCTGCTGCATGACGCGATCGCGCTGAGCCGGGTCCACGACGAGTTCGGTTAAGTAGCTGGGGGAGCGCTCTGGGCTAACTTCTGCCGGAAGCTGCTGCACAAGATTTGCCAGCGCTGACGGATTGGTAGCGCTGACGGTAAAGCGGTTCTCCACCTTTTCGAGCAGTAGTTCTTCGCCACCCCGCTGAAGCACTCTGCCAATGCTCGACTCTGGCATTGCTGATCCTGCGGAACCCGAAGCTGGATTAACTGGCGGTTGATTGGTCATGGAAACACCTTCTTGAGCATCAACGTCACTTAGAGTGTTAGAGAAACGTGGCAGAGAGACTACGTTAGTATCAGACAGCGTCTACCACCGTGTTCTATCGTGGACTTTGAACCTGTTGGGGAGATTACTAATACTGAAATTATTGCTGTAGGAACGGGCATTCGCGATCGCGCCCGATTGCAAAAACAGCATGGGCAGGGAAAACTGATACGAAGCTCACGGCATCGGAAAGAAAGAGTGCAAGCTCAAACTGCCATTTCTAGATTAGTGATGACGCGACAGTTCAAACCGCTTATTTTGCCGTTTGTCTCGATAACGATGGGTACAGAGTCTTGCTAGAAGTTGGAAAGCTGTATCCCGTTATTGCTGATGAGCAGGCAGAAGCTCATGGGCTTGTTGATGTGACCGATGAAAGTGGAGAGGACTACGCTTTTTCAGCCAATTGGTTTTATCCTATTGTTTTACCGCAAAGCGTAGAAGCCGCTTTGTCAGTAGCAAGCGTTAAAGTATGGCGTGATGCTGCTTTTCAGAGGATGCGTTTACCCTACCGAAGACCGCCTGATTCGAGTGGAGAACGGTCTAGGTGGTAAGATACCCAAAGTTTAGATTTGTCCAGTTGTAAATACAAAACGTTGCCTCATGGAACCCCTTGGACTGACTCGTGTTCTTCGTGCTACGGGCGCTGTTTCCCTGTCGATCGTGACAGCGTCGATTCTGCTCCAGCCTGCGCCTGCTCACGCCCAAGCGCTGCCGTCCGGTTCCAACCAGGCACAGCCGATCGACTCCAACGATCCAAACGTCCTGCGCCCGCTCACCCAAGACAGCAGCCTGCTGAGTGTGCAAGGCGGACAAAAATTAATGGACGATGCCAGCAAAGCGGTCTCTGCTCAAAACTATACGCTGGCGGTTAAAAAGCTGCAGGAAGCGCGGCAGGTGTTCAACCAGCTTTCTAACTTCTACCAAGAGTTAGCAGGAAGTTTTTCTGGAATTGACAACCGCGTTGCAGATAGCCAGCGGACCAAGGCGCTGTCTGCGGCTCAAATGCGCGATCAGGCAACCTACCAGCTAGCTCTGGTTCACCGCGCTCAAAATCAGCCGGAGTTGGCAGTTCCCCTGCTCGTTCAAATCATCCGCAGTCAGCAGCCAACGCGAGATTTGGGACAAAAAGCCTACCAGCAGCTACTGGAACTGGGCTTTGTCGATTCGCCCTATCCACGCCCGCGCGCTGAACAATCAAATCCGGCTCCTGTCCGATAATCCTTAACTGGATTCCGACTTGTTAGACTGGTTTTAGAACAAACTATTGACGAGAAGAGCCAATGATTAGCCCGCAGCAAGTTGAGGCGATGATCAAGGCAGCGCTGCCGGATGCTCAGGTTCAGGTTCAGGACCTAACGGGCGGTGGTGACCATTACCAAGTAACGGTGGTATCGTCCCTATTTGAAGGAAAGGGATTGGTCCAGCAGCACCAATTGGTTTATGGAGCTGTGCGTCAGGCGATGTCTACCGAAGCGATCCACGCACTAGCGCTCAAAACCTACACGCCTCAGACATGGGCGACGATCGGACAGACGGTCTAAATCACGGTGTTACTTCACTTACGCACACTGGATGCAACTATGAACTCAGAAACTCAAGCGCGAATTCAAGACTTGGTTCAGCAGAACAAAATTCTAGTCTTCATGAAGGGTAGCAAGCTGATGCCGCAGTGCGGCTTCTCAAACAATGTGGTGCAAATTCTGAATGCGGTTGGTGCGCCCTTCGCAACGGTTGACGTACTAGAGGATTCAGAAATTCGTCAGGGTATCAAGGAGTACTCAAACTGGCCCACGATTCCGCAGGTGTATGTGGATGGTCAATTTGTCGGCGGTTCTGACATTCTGATCGAGCTTTATCAGAGCGGCGAACTGCAACAGATGCTCGAAGTTGCGCTGGCGTCTTAAGCGCCTCAAAACTAAAGACTGAATAGAGCCGCCCTACTTTGAACCAGGGTTTGCTTCCGCACTGCTACATCTACCTTCACGGCTTTGCATCGGGTCCGAATTCGACGAAAGCGCGTGATTTGCACGATCGCTTTG
>NZ_JACJPG010000242.1 GCF_014695955.1 Leptolyngbya sp. FACHB-36
ATCGACTCGGAGGGATTGTTGGCGGCGTAGATGTAGAGATTGGGCAAGCTGCCCAGCAGCGTATCGGACCAGGAATAGCCTGTGTTGCCCAGCGGCGAACCCGGAAGCCACTCGACGGTGCCGTGCATGCCGAAGTGGACGATCGCGTGCGCCTGAAATCCCTTCTGCAGCCATTGGTAAAATGCGGCGTACTGCGGATGCGGCGTCAGGTCGCGCTCAAACATCAGCCGCATTGGGTCGCCCTGGATGCCGAGTGGTGGCTGAACGCCGATCCAAACGTTGCCCAACTGCACGCCGCCGAGACAAAAGTCATCCCCCAACGTTTTGATGCCCGTGTCGGTCAGAGACTTCCAGTTCTTCTGAATCCAGGAGGTGCGGAGGTAGCCGAGCCAGGTTTCGAGGGTGCGGACGTTGACGGAGGTACCCGGTTTTAATTCTGAATCCTGAGTGCTGAGTGGCAGAGAGCCTGTTCCCTCGTCTGCGGCTTTGACTTGGCGAATCAGGTCTTCGCCGTCTTCAGGCAGGTCGCCAACGGTGTAGCCTGCGGCTTCGAGGGCGTGCAGGAGGTTGAGCAACGATCGGGGCACGTTGAGCAACGCGGCAGTTCCGGTGGCTCCGTAGCCCGGCGGGAAGCCGTAAAGGATAATGGCGATGCGACGATCGGCAGGGGCAGTGCGGCGCAGATTGATCCAGTGTTTCAGACGATCGGTGAGGCGTTTGACCCGATCGGGCACGAGGTAAATGTCTTCCCCAACTAAGCCGCCTAGGGGAATCGCATCGATCGCGCCATCGAGTTCCGGTAGGGCGTACAGCACCACGCTTTGCAAGCCGCCGATGCCCTGCCGCGTCCACGAGTGGATGTCTTGAATCAGCAGCGGTGCTGCCACGATGTAGGGAACGTTTTTAGCGCTGAGGATTTTCTTGGCGACTTCAACTTGGCGTCCTGCTTCCATCGAGCCTGCGGGACCGCCCACGAGGGGAAAGCCGATCGTTGAAACAATGGCATCAACCTTTACGGCTTCGTTGGATAGCGATGGAGTCGTCACGGTTCCCTGCTGGCGCTGCTGCTGCTCATGCTGGGTGGTCATCAAATCGCGCACGGCAACGTGACCTTCCACCCCGTTGATGAACATTGGCAGCGGAATCAGTCCGGCGTGCTCGAAGGCGCGGATCAGGTTGGGGATGTAGGGCTGTTGGGTGATGACATGTTTGCGGTAGAGCAGAATGCCGACGATCGGGAGGTTTTGAATTTTGAATTTTGAATTTTGAATTGAGTCGTCTAATTCATCGTTCATCATTCTTAATTCATAATTCTTTTCGTACCACTCCAAATACCGCTTGGGAGATTCAAAGTAGCCGGAGTAGTCGGGGTGCAAGAGTCCGATGTTGGGCGTTTCGATCGCGGCTGGAATCTCGCCAATCCGCAATCCCAGGTAGGTTTCGGCAAGGGTCCAAAATAGCGCGGCGACGTTCTCGGCTCCGCCTGCGTTCCAGTAGCCGTAGATGATCAGCCAGTTGCGTAGGTCTTGGACTTTGCCGATCGGCACAAATTTCAGCAGCTTGGGTCCCGCTTTTAGGAAGCTGAGGTAGCCCGCAAGTTTGTCTTCTTCGCGTCCGCTGCTGAACTTGCTCAAAATGAACTGTACGGGTTTCGGCATTCCCTTTGGCTTGTCACCGATGGCAAATTTGCCCAACTGCGTCAGGCTCATCAGTTCCAAGGCGGACTCGAACACAAGGCGGATGGGAATGTGGCGGACGCGATCGCGCAGCCACAGCACTTGGTCGTAGTCAAACAGCAGACTGCCAAAAAAGACATCCGCCCCTTGCAGCGCGGCTTCAATCTCAGCGGGGTTGCTGGCAAGATCGCGATCGCTGAACGCGCAAATGTCTAGCTCTGGGCAGCGATGCTGAGCAAGTTGGGCGGCGTGTCGGTACAACTTGGCGTTGAAGGATTCAAACCCAGCAATTAAAACAATCCGCTTCATGCGTTGTGCGTGAAATAGGGCATTGTCTTGATCTTACGCAGTCTTGCTCTTACGCAGTGGGCGAGGTTAAAACATTGGATATTTCTCTCTGCGCGATCGTTCTAACCCCGTTTTTATACAAGAGTTGGCAAAGTCTGGACAGGGCGATCGCGCTTTGGAGACGGTCCGCGCAATTCAGGATGACGATCAGAGAGAGCAGGTCACGGTTGACCTGATTGACCATCTGACAACCGACGATCAGAGAGAGCAGGCGATCGCCCTGTTAGGAACGATTAACATTGGCTGGAAGTCAACTCGCTGCAACAGACTGGCGGCTGAAAAGCTTGCCTTTTCAGGAAGACTGTATCTTTCAGATTTTCCCAAAAGTAGTCGAGCCGTCTTACTAAGCAGAGTTGCGAAAGAATACAGGCTGCTGGGAGAGCAGAAACAGGCGCTACAAAGTTTGGGTGACGCACTGAAGATGGTTCAGACGTTTAAACCTACGTGGCTTAAGGCAGAACAGCTACGGTCAAATGCGGCGGAATATAAAGCACTGGGGCAGTCAGCAAAAGCCGCAGCGCTTTCAGCTCAGGCAAACAAGATATCTCCTAAAATTTCTCTTCCTGCTCCTGCAAAGATTCCTCTTGCTCCTGCTCCTGCAAGAATTCCTTTTCCTGCGCTAAAGCCTCGATCGGCTCCAAAACCGATTGCGCCAAGATCAATAATCCTGCCTGCACCCGTGTCACGCTAGTAACATCGAGCCTGAGAAAACTTAGGGGGAGGCTTGCAGGGAGATCGTCACGGTTTGCAGCCCGTCGGGGCGAGGCTGACAGGTGACTTCGCCGTTTTGCACTTCAATCCGCCGACAGCAGAGCACAATTTCGGTGGCAAAATCCCGGTTGCCCTCTGGGGCAAAGCGCTGTGCCGTCACGCAGACATGGATACGATCGCCAATGCTTTCGGCGGACAGCAGAACCGGAGCGTTTGCGTCAGAGTACTTCAAGCCTCTCGCCAGCAAATCCGTGAGAACGGCTTCCGTGAGTTCAGAATCTGCTAGGACATAGGGTAGAAACGGCGAAACCTCACAAGCTAGACGCACCAGACCGCTCTTTGGACCGAGCAAATGGCGGCTAACTGCCTCTAGAAGAAGACACAGATCAAGCCGTTCCAGTTGAACGTCAACTTTGCCAGCTTCCAACTTCTGCAACACTAATGTGTCTGCGATTAGGTCGCACAAGCGATCAACCTCGTTTTGCACCGAGTCTAAATGGGTTCGATAGGTTGGGCCTTGTAGCCCATCACCTAAGGACTGTAGATGAACGCCCATTGCCTCCAGCGATCGTCCTACGCGGCGCTCCAGCGATCGCACTACGGCTGTTTGCGCCGCTAAAAATTTTTGTAGCTCAGCATTCTCCGTCTGCAACTGTCGCAGCGAGGCTGAATCCGATTCGACTAAAGCACACTGCTGGGACATATGTCCTAAGAAAGATAAGAGAACCTTAGACAGTTGTAACCGATCTGGTTAAGGAACGTAACAATTTCTTAGAGTTCCTAGTAGAAATTTAGAATCTCTTAACATTCTAGACTGATTCCCTGGAACGAACGTAGCGATAACGACTTCAGCAGATTGTTTTAAGGTAGGTAACTCTATCTTTAGATCCCAATTAGGTGGCGAAATATACCACTTTAGTAGATGTTAGTCGCCGCAAAATAAAAGACGATATGAAGGAAATTAACAACGCATGAATGCAGACACATGCAGAGCAGCTTACTGACAGTTTCGGGTCTTGATGCCGATTACAGCCTGATCCCAGCATCCCAACGGGTACAGACTCCCTATGATGAGGCAGAGCAGCTACTAGCAACACTAATTGAAACCGAGGATCTCGATAAGAACCTTCACGCTTACGCTACTGAAGTGAATGAGGTTGACACCGCTCTGTCGATCGCATTTAAGGAAGCTTACGGACAGCTAAACGGTTCGGACACGGCGCATCATTTCATCCAACGGGTGCTCTATCGGATTAATCGGCTCAACTTATTTTGGTATGACGATCTGCGGCACTACGCCAATGAGCGATCACCCTATCTACATCAACTGCGCGACCGGATTGAGCAAGTCTGGCAACAGTGGGAAACTAAGCATCTGGATGTGGACGGACTGAAGCGCTTGGATGCTAAGCAAGCACTTAGCGATCGTGCCGCTGCCGATCTCGATCCACCGCTGTCTACCGATAGCCGCTACCTGCGTGAGCAGATGAGCTTTGAAGGCTACCGCTATCTATTAGCGATCGCGTCGTTTGATGGATTGATTGAGGCAAGTCGTCTCTCTCGAATCTTAGGTGGTGCCGCCAATGCTGTCCAGTGCACGCTGGTCAAGGTGCTGCTAGAGGAGTATGGCAACGGTCGTTTGTCTCGCAAGCACTCGACGTTTTTCGCTCAAATGCTGTCGGAATTGGGACTCAGTACTCAGCCTGAAGCCTATTTTGATTTGGTGCCCTGGCAAGTACTGGCAAGTATTAACCACAATTTCTTGCTCACTGAATGCAAGCGCTATTTTCTCCGCTACAACGGGGGTTTGGCGTACTTTGAGGTGGCGGGTCCTGCTGCGTACCGGAACTATCTGGCGGCAGCTAAGCGGTTAGGGCTATCCGACGCGGCAATGGGCTATTGGGATCTGCACATTAACGAGGACGAGCGCCACGGTCGCTGGATGATGGAGGACGTGACGCTGCCACTAGTGGAGATGTACCCCAATGAGGCGTGGCAAATTGTGTTGGGCTATGACCAAGAAAAGCTGATGGGCGATCGAGCGGGAGCCGCTGTCGTTCAGGCGATTCGTCAAGGTGAACACGCTGATCCGTTGCCATCGGTTCGATAAGCAGCCTAGTGAAGAGTAGAGGGTGGAGGAAGTTAGGTTGTGGGATCTAAGAAACTGAGCGATTTCTAAACTGCTTCCTACTCCTCGCGCGGGTTTTTCAATTTCGCATTTATACATTTACGTTTAGGTGAGGGTAGTACCTTGACTGGAACTTTGCTACGCGCACAGGATTCTGCAAAATCGTTCGCTGAAACAGAAGTATTCTTCTGTCCTGAGGAATCACAGTTTTATTCACATTGTTTGGAGAGATTGGTATTTAGCACCTGTGCAGATTGCGACGATATCGTGGAGTTCGGCTGTGGGGACGGCAGTCCTGTAATCAACTCGCTTTTACGTACGCAATTTGATAGTACCGTCTATGGATATGATTTAAACGCAGCTGCTTGCGAAGTTGCTCAAGCGAGAATTAAGCAATACAGCTTGAACCACAAATATGTTATTCGCAATCAGTCCTTTTTTAGTTCTGACAACCCATCAGCTCAGTATTTGATTGCCAATCCACCCTACTTGCCTGCGATCGACAATGATATTTGCATGCCACTGCTGCATGGCGGTATCGATGGAGCAGCTATTACAAATCGTCTGCTAACGCTGGATTACCCAAACGTAATGGTGTTGATCTCTAGCTACTCAAATCCGCTAGGAACCATCTTTCATGCGTTAGAGCACGGCTATAAAGTCATAGACTTCATGCTAACTCCGTTGAAGTTTGGCTACTACAGCTCGGAAGCAAAAGTGAAACAGCAAATTATAGAACTACGTAGAAAGCGGCAAGCATTCTTCTCTGGAAATGTCTATTTCTTAGCAGGCGTTTTGTTCAAGAAAACAACGGCAGATGTAGATATTTCTCCTGCACTAATTCAAGCCATAACAGCGCTGTAGATGGATTTGATTGCGAAAGTATCTTTCTCGTATTAGGGGTGAACAAGTAAGCGCAAAAAGCTTGTTCATCCCGTATGCACTAACGTTAATCCAAATTGGACAGTCTTGGCTGATTGTTGCCTTCTTTATATCTCAGCGTTTTATCTTGGTAAAAGATAGTAGACATTGCTAATTTTTATCACTTCATGAATCAACTGCTTGTTCGCAGTATTGAATAAACGCGCAACGACTGCTTCAAAGCGAGCTTTTGCAGGTGGGCGATGCTTTTTTGTACAGCGCTAATTTGCTAGTAGCTGTTTAAAGTGGTGGCTATGGAACGCTGCACCCTTACCCACCCCGATCGTTTGGGCGAACCGCTTAAATCGTTACATAGAGACGAAGTGATGGCTGTAGCCATACATTGTTCAGTCTGAACAACGTATGGCTATAGTTAAAAATATGCGGATGGCGAGACTCGAACTCGCAAGGCAAAGCCACACGCCCCTCAAACGTGCGCGTATACCAATTCCGCCACATCCGCGCGGTTGCTCTTCACTGACCGAGGGGAAAAACTATCAGCTTCAAGCCTTACCCAGAATAACAAAAAGTGGTGAAGGTTGGTGAAATGATGTGAAAATCCTTTTAGCAGGCGGGGGCTAGAATTTGCTCTGGCGCGAAGGAAACCAATGCTTGCCAAGAGGAGACCGATCGCGTTCAATAGCCACTAGTCTCTCTGACAGTGCATCATGCCTTGCCATGCAACCCTAGCCCATCTTGTCGAAATTCTTGGCGCCGTTCCTCTTGGTGTATCCGCCCTGTCAACTGAGGCAAGCGGCATCACCACGGACACGCGCAGCCTTAAGCCCGGTGAAGTGTTTGTAGCATTGCGAGGCGAAACCTTCGATGGGCACGAGTTTTTGCAGACAGCGGCAGAGAAGGGAGCGATCGCCGCAATCGTAGACACCTCAGAGCCGCTGCACTCCCCGCTGCCTCTGCTCCAAGTTTCCAACACCCTTCAAGCGTACCAATCGATCGCCCGCTGGTGGCGTGACCAATTCACTATTCCCGTCATTGCGGTCACGGGTTCCGCTGGCAAAACCACGACCAAAGAACTGATCGCGGCAGTTCTGTCGGTTCCTAATCCACACGCGCCAAGCTCTACGCCCGTTGTGCTCAAGACTCAAGCCAATCACAACAATGAGATTGGCGTACCAAAAACGCTGCTGGGATTGGGACCTGAGCATGATTACGCAATTATCGAGATGGGAATGCGCGGACCCGGAGAAATCGCGCTGCTCAGCCAAATTGCCCGTCCCGATATTGGCGTGATTACCAATGTGGGAACAGCGCACATTGGTCGATTGGGGTCCGAGGAGGCGATCGCCCAAGCGAAGTGCGAACTGCTGGCAAACCTGCCACCAACAGGCATTGCTATCCTCAATCACGATAATCCTCTGCTGCTGGAAACCGCCGCAACTGTCTGGACAGGCAGAACGCTTACCTATGGCTTGGAAGGCGGCGACATTCTCGGAGAACTGATTGGGACCGATCGTCTACGAGTCGGCAATCTCGATCTGCCACTGCCACTTGCTGGACAGCACAATGCTCTCAACTATCTGGCTGCTCTTACCGTGGCAAAAACGCTTGGAATCGACTGGTCCCTGTTTGCCGCTGGCGTTAGCGTTAGCCTTCCTGGTGGACGGGCACAGCGCTACGACTTGCCCAATGACGTCGTCATTCTCGATGAAACCTACAACGCAGGGTTAGAGTCAATGCTGGCATCGCTGCACCTGCTGGCACAAAC
>NZ_JACJPG010000243.1 GCF_014695955.1 Leptolyngbya sp. FACHB-36
TCGGTAGAAGCCTCCCGTAACTTCACCAACAAGCTGTGGAACGCCTCGCGGTTCGTGATGATGAATCTGGGCGGACAGACGCCAGAACAGCTAGGAAGCCCCAGCGTGGAGACATTAGAGTTGGCGGACAAGTGGGTGCTCTCTCGCTTTCATCAAGTGACGCAGCAGACCCGCGCTGACTTAGACAGCTATGGATTAGGAGAAGCCGCCAAGGGTCTGTACGAGTTTATCTGGGGAGATTTCTGCGATTGGTACATCGAGTTGGTCAAGTCGCGATTGCAAGGTAGCAATGCCGAATCCAAGCGATCGGCTCAGCAGGTCCTCGCATTCGTGCTGGAAGGCATTCTGAAGCTGCTGCATCCTTTCATGCCGCACATTACCGAGGAGATTTGGCACACGCTGACTCAATCCAGCGATCGTGTTTACTTAGCGCTTCAGTCCTACCCAGTCCCTCAGCCCAGCTTGATCGATCCCGACTTAGAGCAGCAGTTTGAGTTGCTAATCGGGACAATTCGCACCTTGCGTAACCTGCGAGCAGAGGCAGAAATCAAACCAGGTACGAAGATTTCTGCCGTCCTGCAAAGCGACAGCGATCGCGAGCGTCAGATTCTCTTCGCTGGACAGTCCTACATCCAGGACCTCGCTAGGGTGGAGACCCTCACCCTCACTGCTCAGGTAGACGCCTCCGATGCCCAATTTATTGCAGGCGTTACTGGAACGGTGCAGGTGTTGATCCCGCTGACGGGCGTTGTCGATGTCGAGGCGCTGCGTGCCAAGCTACAGCGGGAGCTTAATAAAGTTGAAGCCGAAATGCAATCGCTGCAAGCGCGTCTGAGCAACGAGAACTTCGTCAGCAAAGCCCGTCCAGAGGTTGTAGAAGGAGCGCGCAGCAGTTTGGCGGAGCTAGAGAAGCAAGCAGAAATTCTGCGCGATCGGCTAACGCGACTCTAGCCTACTGGAAAACGGCTAGCTTTCCAGTACCCTTTCGTAGCCTCTCATGAGACAGGTTATACTTTCCTCAAGGTGACGGGGTTACGTTAGGGTGGAGCCACGATCCAACTTATTCAACTGTCAATAGCGGCTTCCTCTGGGGAACTCTCAAACGGGGAAGCAACTTTGTTTTTCTTAAGGAATATAGCGAGACAGAAGCATGTTGTATCTGGCTCAGGTGCAAAAAAAGGGGATTTTAGGTAAAGCAGGGCTGCGGCTCTTAGCGCGTCAGCGCTCAGAACACACATGGACGGTTCTGAACGATGACGAGCTTGTCTTGGTAGCAGAGCCAGCTCAGTTTAATGAAGGGGCACTCGTACTCATAGAACTGACCAGTAATCGGCAGGTTCTATCGGTAAATGACGCGAAGGAGTGGGTGCTGGAACTGGTTCAAAAGTTTCTGCTCACGGGGATCACGCCTGCTTTTCTGCAGCAAGAAACCGAGCGCGCTGAACAGTGGCGGCAGTCGCTGACGCTGCAAAGCCAGGAGCTCGATCGTCGCGCCTTAGAGCTAGAAGCCCGCAAAGAGCAGATTCAGGTGATGGAAGAAACCCTAAAGCGCGAGAAAGAAAGCCTCAAGCGAGAAAAGACGCTTCTGGACTCGATGATGGCTCAGTCCAAGCTGAATCCATCGAATTAAGTAGCAAGAAAAATTGGTTGTAGGATGTGTTAGGCGCAGCCGCAACGTACCCTTGGGCGGCAAGGATCACACGATCGATTTTTTGAGATGCCGGAACGGCTTTGCCTATCCTACGTCTGTCTCATCTTTTTGAACTCATTTCACCTACTTAGAGCGCTTCGCCGCACTGCTCTACTAGGTAGCACATGGACCGGAAGCGCAAGCCAACTAGCTGATCGTAAAGCGGATTGAGCTTGCACAGCGGTGGGATATGCGCCAGTTTATGACCCAGCACAATAATATCGCGCTCGAAGGGGCAATGCCCTGGGATCGCTTTGTAGAGGAATCGAGCAAGCTTTGCATTTTCGATCGGCACACCATCTAACCATTGGCGGACTGGATGCAGCAAATCGAAGCGAAATTTAGGTGTTGGTGAAGCGTTGTTTGAAGCGAAGCGATTACTGCGAAGAGCAAATTCTGAGTTAGACATGATCGTTCACTTGATGGGAATCGTTCAAGCAGTTAATTAGAAACTCTACAGACAGTAGAACGTTGAAACGAATTTTGGGTTCCTGTCTACCACAATACAAACCAGGAGTGCGAATTTTATAAAGCTATGCACGAGATTGAAGCATGTAAGATGAATTTCTTGTGAATTCATCAAACCCTGCGTCAGTCTGTATAAATCAGCCTCATCGAGTATAGCGAACTCCGGTTCAAATTGACTTCAGAAACTAGGTTAACCTCTGGTTTAGACGTGATTAACTAGAGACAACTATACAAGAGTGATTGCACCTTTTCTATTGAAGTCAGCCGATCGCATTTCATACAGTACCCAATGGGAGAATATTTTGCGTCAACTCAGATTATGCTCTATCGCAAGCGATTCTTCTTAAGACATAGAGCGCAAAATGTTGAGCGTTTTACTACTATTTGGTAGCTTTAACTACAAAATAATAGTTTCCTTAGAGTCCGTTAATGGCAGAACATTATCAACAGAATAAATTAGGCTTTGACGCGGTTACTCAAAGAACGTGTATTTAGCGCCACGCCGTTACTAAAATGAGTGAGCCAAATGCTTGGCTCTAGCAAATCAGCGCGGCAGGTGCGTCAGTCTACAAGCCCAAGTCCACAGAAATCCGGTGCGCACAGGCAAAGCCAGAGAAGGCAACGGCGTTTAGTCCCTGCCCCGGAAAGGTACTGTCGCCCACACAGTACAAACCAGGAACTGCAGTGCGGTTAAACGGCATTCCCAGCAGACCCAGAAGTTTTTTAGCTGGAACGGGACCGTACGTGCCATCGTCCCGACCAAGAAAGCGGCGATGTGTGCGGGGTGTCCCGACTTCCTGGTAGTCCAGTCCTATCGACAGATTAGGGAAAATCGTCTCTAAACGATCGACTAGCCGATCAACTGCGTGCTCCTTGCGCGCCTGATACTCACTGGGGGTTAGGTTTTGCCAGTCTTCAATCCAACTCGGCGTAAAGGTGTGAATAATGTGATAGCCAGGAGGAGCCAGATCTGGGTCTAACAGCGTTGGAATCGACACAAAAATCGTTCCCTCTGGGTCTTCCATGCGGTTCCAGTCCTCCAACAGAATGTGATGGCACTCGGTTCCTGCTGGTACAGCATCCGCCTTGACGCCAAGATGCACACTGAGAAAGCTAGGCGACTTTTGATAGCGTCGCTGCCAGTTGCGCTCGGATGCGGGCATCTGCTCAGCGGGGATCAACTTCTCAAAGGTGTCCCAGCGAGTAGCATTCGAGACGATGTGCTGTGCCCGAATCACCTCGCCCGACGCCAGCTGCACTCCCACAGCGCGCCCGTTTTCCTGAAGAATTTTGCTGACTCTAGCTTTGTACTGAATGCGCCCACCGTGTTTTTCTAAGCCTTCGACCAGCTTTTGAGCAATCTGACCAACGCCGCCTTTGGGGTAGTTAATGCCACCGTAGTGACGATCGCTGAAGACCATCCCCGCATTAATCATGGGCGTGCGATCGGCAGGCACTACTGACCAGATGTAGCAGTCTATGTCAATAAACTTTAGCAGCGTCGGGTCTTGAATATGGCGACGGGCAATATCACCAACGTTCTGCGGCAGATATTTCACCAAACCCAGACATGCGAACGGGTGCTGAAAAAACACCCGCATTAGGTATCGAGGTTCCTCTAGCGACAGCAGTTCCATTGCATTCAGGCAGTTGAACACTGCCCAACACTCGTCGTAAAAGCGACGAATGCCCACCTGTTCGTGGGGAAAGCGATCGATTAGCTCTTGCAAAAACTTCTCATAGTCCTGATGAACTTTTAGCTCCAATCCATCCGGCAGGTGGTAGTGAATCTGCACGGGATCGGGAATCGTCTCCAATTGCACATCAACGGCGTTGAGGGCGCGAGTCAGTAGGTTTGTTGTACCGTGCTCCCCAAAGCCGAAAATCATTGACGCGCCAACATCAAACCGGTAGCCCTGTCGATCGAAAAATCCAGAACTGCCACCGGGAATCACATAGCGCTCCAACACAAGGACTCGTGCTCCTTTTGCTGCAAGCTGGGTTGCTGTAACCAATCCACCAACACCAGAGCCAATCACAATAACATCGAGGTCAGAAGGTGGAGAGTTCTTAGACGAAGCAGCAGAAGCAGACGTTGGGGTGCGATCAAAGACAGCCATGAACCATCACACTGGAGAGACGTTTCTAGTCTATCTGGAAGTGGAACGCGGTTGCTGCCTATGAAAAAGGGGACTGGTCTGCATTGCTAACCAATCCCGCCTGCCGATCCTTCAGAGAGGAGAACACTGTAAGTCAGTTTATGCTTATTGAGAAGTATTGTCAATTCTTACCGGCGGCTTTTTCCCTCCTACATAGCGCGAGTTGTGAGTAGCATACCCAAAGCGGTTTTGACAGCAGTTATTGATAACACTTTGCGGATCAGTGAATTTTCAGTCAATTTTTTAGCTCACACCCTGCGCTACGGTCGCTGCCTTTGTGTAATGAAGTAGCCGGGAAGCGAGTAAAATCAATTTGCGATACACCTGTCAGTTTTTCATCCATGACTCTTCAACTGCGTGTCTATGTCCCGCCGCATCCGTTGATTAAGCACTGGCTCGCTGTGGCTCGTGACGGCTCAACTCCGTCTACGCTGTTTCGTAGCGCTATGACCGA
>NZ_JACJPG010000244.1 GCF_014695955.1 Leptolyngbya sp. FACHB-36
GATGCGTCCCAGTTGGGCTAATGGGCAAAAGCGGTTGCTGCGGACGTTGCACCTCCGCTGGCAATCAGTTCTTCAGCAGCAAGGGCATGATTAAGCACGATTAATCGGATTAAGGCATCCGTATCAAGAATGCTTCCAATACGCTGCCCCAGAGCCTAATTTGATCGTGTCTTAATCACCTTCTACAGTTTCTCCAAGCTTTGCAGCACATCAGCGGCAGATCGATAGCGAGTGCTGAAGTCGTAGCTGACCATGCGATCAAGAATCTTTGCAAACTCGTCGCTCACGGTTGTCAAGTGTCGCCATTGCAGCGCGCCATTGAGTGAGTCGCGCTCAAGCTGGCTGATTGATAACCCAACGAGGGCTTGAATGCTCATCATGCCCAAGGCGTACACATCGCTGTTCAGTTTGGGTTGCCCGATGCACTGCTCCGGCGGCGCGTAGCCAGAGGTGCCCACGGCGATCGTGTGAAGGTCGTCGTCGGACTCCTGTGGCTGAATTTGCTTCACAGCGCCAAAGTCAATCAGCACCAAAGCACCATCGCGATCGCGGCGAATTAAATTACTGGGTTTGATGTCGCGGTGAATCACGCGATGACTATGAACAAACATCAGCGTTTGCAGCACGTCCTTGAGCAGGTCAATAACTTCTGCCTCCGATCGACATTTCCCCGCTCCAATCTCTGCCTGCAAGGAATGTCCATGAACGTATTCCTGCACCAGATAGAACTCTTGCTGCTCCTCAAACGCTCCCAGCAGTTGAGGAATGCGATCGTGCTTGCCCAGCAGACCTAAAATTTCTGCCTCGGTTTTGAACAGTCGCCGCGCCACGCTGAGGAAATGGGTATCGCGCCGTGCTGGATGCAGATGTTTGACCACGCAAATCAGCTCATTCTGGTGCGTGTCCTGTGACAAATACGTGCAGCCGAAGCCACCCGATGCCAGCACTTTGATGATCTTGTAGCGCTGATTTAGCAGCGGCTCAGTACGGGGAGCATCCTCCAGCACAGAGGTTGGCAAGTCCGCTTGGGTGCGCCGCTCTTGCGCCAGCGCTTGCAGCAGCGCGATCGTTTGCTCTTGCTCTTCCACGGTGTGGGCAATTTTGTCGCGCTGCTGCTTGGTTTGGTAAGCCGTATACGCCGTCATGCAGCCAATGGCTAGCCCAATGCCCAACAGCGGCGGCACCAGCGGCACCCAGCCCGACAGCCCAAACAGCAAAGCGTAGCTGCCCAGCAGCCCTGCTGCCAGAGCAACACTGGACACGCCCAAGCGCAAGGGATGATGAGTCCGCCACGCCAGCAGCGCTCCACTCAGGGTCCAGCCCCACAGCCACAGCACTTCAGTCCACCTAGGCAAAAACCAAAAGAGCGATCGTCCATCCTGCACAGCGCTCAGAACCTGGCTCACCATCTGAGCGTGCAGGACAATTCCAGGCATTTTGCCTGCGTCGCTCTGCTCTCCACTGCTGTAGGGCGTCTGGAAAATATCTCGGATACTGGTAGCAGTGGAGCCAATCAAGACCACGCGATCGCGCACCCATTCGGGATTGACCTGATCGGCAAGCACCTGCGACAGGCTGACCTGTTGGGCAACGGTGCGACGGTAGTTCAGCAAAACCTGATAGCCCCGCGCGTCTACTTGACGGTAGCCGCCTGCGTGATTGGGTAGCCGTTCCAGCACCGTGGAGCCGATTTTCAAATCGCCATTAGGGGCGATCGACGGCTGGAGCGGATCGAGATAGTGCAGCGCCAGCAGAAAGCTAAATGACAGCGATGCAGCACAGGACGCAGACGGATCAGCATTGATCATCAGAAGATTGCGCCGAATCGTACCGTCGCCGTCTTCCACAATGTCGCTGAAGCCTGTCCGATCGCTAGGCACCCCAGTCGGTGGCGGAATCGCCGGACCTGCCGCATCGCCGTATTTGCAGATGGGCACGATGCGATCGCTGCGTTGCAGTCGCTGCAGCAGTTTGGCGTGCCCTGGCTCTACGGGCACATCGCGAAAGATGTCCAGCCCAATGACCCGTGGCTGGTGTCGCTCTAGTTTCTCCAGCGCTTGGTCAAGCACCCTGCCCGACAGGGGCCATTCTCGCATCGTCTGGATGTCCGTTTCGGTGATGCCGACAATCAGCAGGCGTGGATCAGGTCCGGGGTCGCTCCGGTCCTGCATCATTTGGTCAAACATCTTTAGCTCGATCGGCTCCAGGACACCGAGCCGCTGCACGCTTACCAAAAGGCCTGTTACCAGCAGACTGGACACTAGTACAGGTTGCGTGAGTAGCCGTCTGAGACGTGCAAGCATGGCAGTGTGCGATCGCTTATCGGACGGACGCTGATGGATTCATCACTAGCGATTGTGACACGTCCTGCACCAGCACGATCGGCGCTTGCGTTCGTACAATCTGGTCAAGACCAACCCCAGTCCCGCTCAGCAACGCTTCCCAGTCTGCTTTGAGTTTGGCGTCGGCAGGGCGATCGCGACGCAGCTCTGCTAGCGCGGTCAAGCAGTCTTGCCAAATTCCAGCTTGAGCAAACAGCGCCACGCGCTCAGGTACGGGGGCTTGATTAATTCGCTTGAGCAACTGCGGAGCACTGACTCGCTGAATTGAGCCTTCGACAAACGTATTGAGGGAGCGATCGCTGGGGTTGCACACGATCGAGAAACTCCACTTGTACGATCGACCAACGGCTAGCTGCGTTGGCAGCCGAAACCCCACCACGCCGGATTTAGCGATCGTCTTGTAGCTGTTGCGATAAACGGTGCCTGTCTTGCTGTCCCGTAGTGCTAATTCCAGCATTGACGCAGAGGTGCGGGGCAGATAGAAAAATACGGTTGGTGTGGCACTTGTGGTCAGTCCGACGTTGGACTGCGGCACCAGCGCGGTTAGGGGCGTTCCCCTGGAAATGCAGTCGTTCCCCCGTGATCCTCCTGGAACCCGCCTGCCTGGAACACCTAAACCGGATGGAGGCACAAATTTAACGCGGGCATCTGCGGGTGGAGGGGGCGTAAGCAACGTGAGTCCAAGACTCATTGACAGAACCGTTAGCCAGAGTCGTTGATTCAACAGGGACATGAAAAACTCCTCAAACGATCAATGAGTGAACAGGGATACGGCGACGACGGAGTCAGGAGTCCTAATGAGAAGTACGGAGATAGGGAGAGGAAATCAGGAGAATACACGGTTATGTTGGAAATTCTTCGGGATCGGGAGAGAATAAATGGCACCGTTGAATCGGTCAAAAAGAACTCAGTCTTTGATGTCTAGGCTGCGCCAGAGGTACCACGACGCGATCGTGCGAAAGGGCTTCCAGGCATGTCCAACCTGTTCGACCGTTGCCTTGTTCGGCAGGTCAGGCAAGTTGTAGAGGCGACGAATTCCAGATCGCACGCCCAAGTCGTCCACGGGTAGAACATCCCAGCGATGGAGCCGAAAGATCAGCAGCATTTGAACGGTCCAGCGTCCGATGCCTTTGACTGGAATCAGAGTTTGGACGATCGCCTCGTCGTCTAGCTGCGCCAGCTCGCTTAAGCTGGGAAAGTCCGGCATTCTGGACGCCAAATCCTTCAGATACAGAATCTTGGGGCGCGAGATTCCAACTTGGCGAAAGACATCGTCAGGAGTGTTGAGGATGTCCAGCGGCTGCGGAGCAGCCTCAAAGAGCTGGAGAAAGCGACCGTGAATTGCAGCGGCAGATTTGCCGGAAAGCTGCTGGTAGAGAATTGCTCGCGCCAGACAGTCGAACAGATCTCCGGTCTGCTGGTCTTGGTCTAGCGTGCAGGGGCCGACGCGATCGATCAGCGCTGCCAAAACAGAATCCGCCTGTTTCAGGGTGGCGATTGCCATTGAGTAATCGATTGACGTTCGTTCCAACAGACGTTTCCTAAAACAGTTCAAGCATCAAGGGGAATCACTGCTTTATTCTAGTTGCTGCGGTCTCTGTGCCTTGCTCACACATCCAGGTGAAATCCGACGCCGCACGGCAAACCCAGCGTTAGAGTATGGGTTTAAGGCTTCCTGGGGTATGCGTTTAAACCATCAACTGAGTGCGCTCCTGCTCCTGCCCACCGTAGGACTCCTGCTGCAATCCTCCGCGCTTGCCCAATCGAACGTGACGGTGGCTCCCAGTTCCATCACTATCACCGCGACAAGAGGATCGGTAGAAGCCCGGACGATCGCGTTGCGCTCCCCAGCCGCTATTGTGAATTCTCAAATTACGCCCTTGGATCTTGCCAATGCAGATGGCAGTAAAGTGTTAACCGCTGCTTCAGTACAAGCAGGCAACCCGTTGACTCAGGGAGACTCGCGATTCGTCACGATTCCGATTCAATTCAATCTGCAATCTGCCCCCAGCGGCGAATTTACTGGAGACCTGCTGCTGACGTACCAAGACAGCGAACAGGTGATCCCGATCGTCGTGCGGGTGAAAGACTCGTGGCAGATTCCGCTGCTTTTACTGCTGGCAGGCGTTTGGCTCAGCGTCGCGGTCTCAACCTACAGCAGCACGGGAAAACGCCGAGATGAAATCACGGTTAGCCTAGAAAACTTGCGGACCCAGATTGACCTCGATCGCGCCCAGTCTCGCGCGTTTGGCGATCGTGCCAGTGAGGGCTTAGACTACGCCCAACTTTTGCAGACATCGAACCAGATGGATGCGGCTCAGTCGGCGATCGAGGCGGCTCAAACCGTTTGGAGTAGATGGGTTCAGCAAAAAACAGGCTGGCTAGCGCAATTTCGCTACTACGACACGCTGAAGCGGCGGCTTGCCGAGCCTGATTTGCAGAATTCGCAAGCGGTGGCAATTCGATCGATTGATCGCGCTCTGGAAGACGCCCAGCAAGGCGCACCAGACCTAGCGAACCCGCGCGAGTTTGGGCAGCAGTTGGACGCGATCGCCCAGCAAATTAATGGCTTTCTCCAACTTCGTTTCCGACTGGAGACCCTCAAAACGATGACGGCACAGCTCGCAGGCGAACCCTTTTACGCGTGGGAGGAGAAGACTGACAACTTGGAGCAGCAGCTTCAAGCGCTATCGATGGTCAATCAGGATGGTGCACAAGCGCTGGCGACCGCGATCGATCAGAGCCTTGAAGCCGTAAGAACGCTGCCTCAACCCAATCCAACCTTTGCGATTGCAAAGTCGGCAAGCATCAGCCCGACAGAACTGAATCTGGTGCCGTCTGCTGCTCCAACGGTTCGCCCCTTGACAGATCGATCGTCCAACCCTCTGCTCCGCACCCTATCGCTCTTTTATCTCGATGCGACTGGACGATTGCGCTGGTTCTACATCCTCAGCTACCTGATTGTGATGGGGGTTTTAGCGGGGACAGGCTTCAACCAACTATATTTAGCGAAGCCCACGTTTGGCACTTGGGCAGACTACATTGCGCTACTGGGCTGGGGGTTTGGTGCGGAGGCAACTCGCAGTGCGGCTGTGAAAGCGCTGCGAAAAACCGATGAGGCGCCGCTCAGTCATTTGCCTTGGGGTGGGTCATCAATTCGGTAAGCTGGAAGTAGCACTGCGTGAGACGAACTAAGTAAGATCCTGACCAGTACAACAATGACGACTTGGCGCTACGCTCTTAAACATGCTCCGGTATCTAACTGAGAATTTCTTCGTTAAGCTCAAGTAATATCGAGCGATCGCGATGCGCCACAACAAACGGGCGGCTAACTTTCTGGGTGCACTTCAATTGATCAACGTCCACAATCTGGCTGAATTAATCACACGCTCTAGTTTGAACTCCACGTTAATTTGAGCAATCAGAAAATCACCTATGACACTACTTAAGACAATACGCTGATCAATCAAAAAACAATGCGGCTTGGTTGCTAGCCCTCAGGAATAAAAATTTCTGTAGAAGATTCTACGGCTACAACTATTAGTTCTCGTAAACGAGTAGGGGAACTAAACCCAAAGAGCTACAGCCAACAGACTTGTCAAAGCTTCTACCCACAAATAGTTTTAAGCTCCAAGAGCGTGCAGAACCGACTTGCAACGTGCGCCGTTTTTTCTCATTCACGATAGCAATTGATGGTCGTGATGGATGGCTTAAGCGCTGTGTTCTCGTTCTTCCGGCTGCGGAAATTGTTGGAACTTATCATGACTAAGTGGGGCATTACTAAATAGGGAATCGTTAGCGATCGGTGCTGACAAATCTGAATGTTGGGGAAAGGATGGGACACGAACTCTTGGGCACATATAACGTCAGCTTAGTTTTGCTAGCGTTTGGAATTGCAGTCTTCGCCTCTTACGCTGCTTTAGATTTGGCTGCCAGGGTGCAGTCAGCCCAGGGACGATCGTGGCTGCCCTGGTTGGTAGGCGGTGCCGGAGCGATGGGAACAGGCATCTGGTCGACGCACTTCATTGCCATGCTGGCACTCCAGTTGCCAGTGTCGGTTCACTATGATGTGCTGATCACGCTGCTGTCACTGGCTTATGCCATTGTCGCCTCCGGTATCGCCTTAACGTTATTGAGCCGCCCCGATTCTAATCTGCTGCTGCTGGTGGGAGGCGGAAGCTGTATGGGAATGGCGATCGCCTCGATGCACTACATTGGCATGGGGGCGATGCAGTTCCAAGCCAAACTCCACTACAGCTTGCGGCTTGTTGCGCTGTCGGTTGCCATTGCCATTGCTGCCTCGTTAGTCGCCCTTTGGCTGGCATCTCGCTTGCAGGTGCTGCCTACTAAACAGCGGCTCTGGCAAAAGCTCGCTAGTGCCATTGTCATGGGAATCGCTATCAGCGGAATGCACTACACCGGCATGTGGGCAACGCACTTCATCGCCCAACCGGAATTGCTAGTGGGGCAATCCCCAGCGCTGAATCAATTTTGGCTAGCGATTTGTATTGCAACGGCTACCCTGTTCATTCTGGGCATAACTCTGCTCTCGTCCCTATTCGACCAGCAGCTGAGCAATCAGCGGGTGCGGCAGCAATCCCTCCAGGAAAGCGAAAGGTATCTCCGCAGCTTGATCCGGGAAATGCAAGTGGGAGTGCTGTTGTTCAATCGCGATGGCGACATCCTTCTGAGCAACCAAGCAGCCGTCACGCTGCTGAATCTGAAGGAAACAGAAGACGGGCGCCACACGCTTGGGACAACGTGGCGCTTGCTGCATGAGGACGGGGTCCCCTTTCAGCCGCACGAACTGCCAGTGTGTCAGGCGATCGCGCAGCAGCAGCCGATTCGGAATGTGGTGATTTGGCTAGAGGCATCCAGCGGTCAGATGCAGCACTGGCTACTGGTAAATGCCGATCCCCAATGTGCCGAGGACGGCAGCGTTGAAAGCGTCATCTGCACCTTTAGCGACATCACAGACCAGAAACGGACAGAGACCGCGTTGCAGCAAAGTCAGGAGCAATTTGCCAAAGCGTTTCGCTTAAACCCGATCGCTTGCAGCATTTCCACCCTAGAAGACGGGCGATTCTTAGATGTCAACGAGAGCTTTCTGAAGCTCTTTGGCTACAGCCGCGAAGCCGTGATTGGTCGGACCTCAGATGAGCTAGGCATTTGGGGAAATTTGCAGGATCGCGATCGCCTGATTGAGGCATTGCAGCAGCAGCAATCCGTGCAAGTTGATGCTCAATTTCGCATTAGTTCTGGTGAGCTGCGCGACGGAATGTCCTCGTTTGAGCGCATTGATTTGGGCGGAGACCCCTGTCTGCTCAGCATGATTTACGACGTGACCGCTCGCAAGCTGGCAGAAGCAGAACAGGTGCAGCAAATCAAGCTAGCAGCCCTGCGAGCCGCCGTTGGAACGGCGCTAACCGAGGGCGAATCGTTTCAGGAGATGCTGGAGCGGTGCGCGATCGCGCTGCATAAACACCTCGATGCTGCCTTTGCTTGCATTTGGACGTTCAATGAACCAGAACAGCTACTAGAACTGCAAGCCAGCGCTGGGCTGCACTTGCCCCTCAACAGCGCCTACAATCAAATTGCTGTAGGTGGCTGTGAGATTGGTCGGATTGCGCAACATCGTCAGCCCCGGCTCACAAATGAGGTAGCGAACGATCCGCGCTTCAGTCAGTACAACTCACACGGTGAGGGAATTATTGCCTTTGCAGGCTATCCGTTAGCCATTAAAAACCGATTGCTAGGCGTCATGGCAATCTTTGCCCAACGTCCGCTTACAGACCGAAGCTTAGAGGAAATGGCGTCGGTTGCTAGCGCGATCGCCGTGGGTATCGATCGCAAGCTGGCAGAAGAAGCGCTGCGCAAGACTGCTGAGCGAGAACGTGCTATTACCCGCGTCATTCAGCGGATGCGCCAGACGCTTGAGCTAGAAACGATCTTTCGTACAACCACGGAGGAACTGCGGCACGCAATTCGCTGCGATCGCGTACTCGTTTACCGCTTCAATCCAGACTGGAGTGGAGTCATGGTCGCTGAGTCTGTTGCCGCAGGCTGGGTTTCGCTGCTGCAAACCAATTCTCAACAGCCGGATAGCATTTTATTAGGCAGCGATCGCTGCATGGTGAGAACGTGGGACAGCGACGATGTGGTACAGGACACCTACCTCCAGGAAACGGAAGGCGGCGTATACCGTCAAGGAGCCACCTACCGCTCCATCCAGGACATTTACGCGGCTGGGTTCGATCCGTGCTACATGGAACTGCTAGAGCACTTTCAGGCAAGGGCGTACATCACCGTTCCGATCTTTCTGGGCAAGAAGCTCTGGGGCTTGCTGGCAACTTATCAAAACTCCAGTTCCCGTCAGTGGGATGAGGCAGACATTCGGATCGTGACCCAAATCGGCACTCAGCTAGGCGTTGCGGTTAAGCAAGCAGAACTGCTGGCTCAGACCCAACAGCAGTCGGTTGAATTGGGAGCCGCTAAGGAATCAGCGGATGCAGCGAATCGAGCAAAAAGCGAGTTTTTGGCAAACATGAGCCATGAGTTGCGCACTCCCCTGAATGCCATCCTGGGATTTACCCAGCTGCTGCATCGAGACAACTCTTTGCTAAATAAGCATCGGCAGTACATCAATATCATTAGCCAAAGTGGAGAGCACCTGCTGACCTTGATCAACGACATTTTAGAAATGTCGAAAATCGAAGCCGGACAAACGACGCTGTATCAAGAAACGTTTGATATGCATCACCTGCTCGCTAGCCTCGAAGACATGATGCGGCTCAAAGCCCATTCTAAGGGGCTACAGCTTATCTTCGATCGCGCTCCTGATGTGCCTAAATGGGTCGAAACCGATGAAGGCAAACTTCGTCAAGTGCTGCTCAACCTGCTGGGTAACGCGATCAAGTTTACGCAAGAAGGCGGCGTAACGCTGCGCGTGCAGACACGCAAGATGGAACGAGCTAGGGAAATCGTTTCATCTACCTCGGTTCCGCTGCATTTTGAGATTGAAGACACGGGACCCGGCATTGCCCTCAATGAAATCGATCGCCTATTCAAACCCTTCACTCAGACCGCAGCAGGCTTAAACTCTGGCGAAGGAACCGGGCTGGGCTTACCAATCAGCCAAAAGTTTGTCCAGTTGATGGGCGGAGAGCTTCACGTGAAGAGTCAACCAGGGTATGGCAGCACTTTTTCCTTTGAGGTTTTAGTCAATCGGGCTGAAAAGAGCTCAGATGAGAACTCTCAATCCGCTTATCAAACGGTAATTGGATTGGCTCCCGGTCAGCCTCAGTACCGCGTTCTCATTGCTGATGATGCCCCAACAAATCGCCTCATTTTGGTCAAACTGCTCAGTTCCTTGGGGTTCAGTGTGCGTCAGGCAAAGAATGGTCAAGAGGCGATCGACCTTTGGCAAGATTGGCAGCCGCATCTGATTTGGATGGACATGCAAATGCCCGTCGTCAATGGCTATGAAGCCACGCAGCAGATCAAGGCATCTCTGCAAGGTCAGGCAACCGTGGTCATTGCCCTCACCGCTAGCGCCTTCGAAGAACAGCGGCAGCAGATTCTACTAGCAGGATGCGATGACTTCGTGCGAAAGCCGTTTCGTCAAGCAGAGATTTTAGAGAAACTAGCAGAGCATTTGGGCGTGACGTATCTGTATGACAATACAGAGAACAGCCTGAGTGCTGATAAAGATGAGACGGCAGTACAGCCCTCCTTCACGGTGCAGCCGACCTCGTTACAGGTAATGCCGAGCGAGTGGATTAAGAAGTTATACGTTGCCGCCGCGCAGGGAAATGATGTGCTGATCGGTCAACTCATTCAGAAAATTTCTCCGGAAAACGCTGCCCTCGCGCGCTCCTTGATTGAACTGAACGAGAATCTCCGATTTGATCGCCTGATGGAACTGGCTCAACCAGTTGCAGAATCAAACACGTACTGACACGGAATATCGAAATGGATGGTTATCCAGCACCTACTAACGCCGACATTTTGATTGTTGACGACACCCTCGACAATGTTCGCCTTTTGTCCAACATGCTACAGGGTCAGGGATACACTGTCCGAAAAGCTCTGAGTGGACAAATGGCACTAACGGCTGTGCGGACCCTCCTGCCAGATTTGATTCTTTTAGATGTCAACATGCCGGAAATGAACGGCTATGAGGTCTGCAAACAGCTCAAGGAAGATGCACAAACCTGCTCGGTTCCCATTATCTTTCTCAGTGCTTTAGACAGTGTTTCTGATAAGGTGAAAGCCTTCCGTGTTGGAGGAATTGACTACATTACAAAACCCTTTCAGCTTGAGGAAGTTCTCGCTCGAATTGAAACACAGCTCACACTGCGCGCTCTGCAAACTCAACTCCAACAGAAAAATGAAACGCTCCAGCAGACATTAAATGACCTGAGGAAGGCACAGGCAAAACTGATTCAGCAAGAAAAGATGCTCGGCTTAAGCCAGCTGGTTGCTGGAATGTCTCATGAAATTAACAATCCAATTAGTTTTATTGCTGGCAATCTTGCACCTGCCCGTCAATATTTCAATGATCTACTCAATCTAATTCAGATATACCAACAGGAAGTCCCCAATCCAACTCCTGCAATCCAAAAAGCACTTCAAGCGAGTGAGCTGGAATTTCTTATTCCCGATTTGAACAAACTGCTCAATTCAATGCAAACAGGTGTAGAGCGAATTCGCGGCATGATGCTTGCCTTCCGAATTTTTTCTAGATTGGATGAAGCAACGATCAAGCGCGTAGATATTCATCAGGGAATTGACAGCACGCTGCTTCTCTTACAGCACCGGATTAGACAGCATGGACAGCGTCCTGATATTCAAATTGTTAAACACTATGGAACCATTCCGCCGGTAACCTGTTACGCTAGCCAGCTCAATCAAGTGTTTTTAAATTTACTGAACAATGCGATCGATGCTCTAGAGCTATCGATGGGCAACTTCCATCCATCATTTGCCTTCGATCGCGCAGCCACAGAAACGGATCAGGAGCACACAACGGCTCCTACAATCTGGATTCGTACGGAGTTGACGGTTGAACAAACCGTGCGAATTGGCATCAAAGATAACGGCCCTGGGATTGAAGAAGCCGCACGATCGCGTATGTTTGAACCGTTTTATACCACGAAGCCAGTGGGCAAAGGTATGGGGTTGGGGCTATCAATTAGCTACGAAATTGTTGTAGAAAAACACAAAGGGCAGCTAATCTGCCACTCCTCACCAGAAGGCGCAGAGTTCATTGTTGAAGTTCCGCTAAGCACTGTTGACTATAGCGAGGCTCGTAAGCTGGGAATCGGGCGATCGCCCTGGTCAGTGAAATCAACTAATTAGTCGATAGATGGAATTGAGCTAGCAATAGCTAGCAATGCGAATGACGAACCTGTTGACGAATCTGTGAATAACGAATCACTGACTGTGCCACAGGTTCATAAAGAAACGAGTGACCTCAGCCTCATTGACTGACAAAACTTCGGAAGACCTCTCCCCCAACTCTTCTCCGGCGCGGAAAGGGGAGCTAGACAAATTTCCAGTTCCCTCTTCTTGCAGGAGAGGGCTAGGGAGAGGTCTTCAGCAATTTAAGCAAACGATTTGTCAGTCAACCAGGACCTGAGCCGCGCTAAAATCCCATCGCGTGGGCAACCGCGCTCAGCGTCGGTGAAATTCCTTGCTTGTAAGCGGCGGTGCTGTGAGCGATCGCAGTATCCGGATCTTTTAAGCCATTGCCTGTAAGAACGCACACCACCGTTGCTCCTGCAGGAACCTGATCGCGGACCTTTAGGAGTCCCGCCACTGACGCCGCGCTAGCAGGCTCGCAGAAGATTCCTTCTTGGCTGGCAAGCAATCGGTAAGCGTTGATAATTTCTGCATCGGTAACGGCAGCAAAGCTTCCTTGACTAGCGTGCTGCACGGCGATCGCCCGCTCCCAGTTAGCGGGATTGCCAATTCGAATTGCGGTTGCCAGAGTTTCAGGATGCGTCACGGGCTGCCCCGTTATCAGCGGCGCGGCTCCCGCTGCCTGAAAACCCATCATGCGAGGAAGCTTACTACACCGCTGTTCCTGGTGATACTGACAAAAGCCCATCCAATAGGCGGTAATGTTGCCCGCGTTGCCTACGGGAATGCAGAGCCAGTCGGGAGCATCGCCTAGCACATCTACCACTTCAAACGCCGCCGTTTTTTGCCCTTCCAGCCGGAACGGATTCACAGAATTCACCAGCGTCACGGGGTAGGTAGCAGACATCTCCCGCACAATTTCTAGCGCTTGGTCAAAATTGCCCTGAATGGCTAGGACTTCCGCACCGTAGAGAAGCGCCTGTGCTAGCTTACCCAGCGCCACGTAGCCATCGGGAATTAGCACAAACGCTCGCATACCACCACGGCGCGCATAGGCTGCCGCCGCCGCTGAGGTGTTACCTGTGCTAGCGCAGATGACGGCTTCCGCTCCGGCTTCCTTTGCCTTGGAGAGTGCCATTGTCATGCCTCGGTCTTTGAAGCTGCCGGTAGGATTTAAGCCGTCGTATTTCACAAACACTTGCACCTGTCTGCCAATCTGCTCGGCGATCGCCGGAACCGGAATCAGCGGCGTATTGCCTTCATGCAGCGTTACAACCGGAGTTTGGTCGGTAACAGGCAGGTAGGGGCGGTAGGCATCAATCAGCCCGCGCCAGCCTTTCAGTAGCGAGGAAGGGGCGGTGTGGGAGTGGGAACTAGCAAGACGTATCACAGAGGCTTCACGATCTCGTCACGGTAGATTCTCAGTGTACCCCGTTCTCGCTCAAGGGTAGAGCGGAGTAGAGAACGAAGCGGACAGTGTGCGGGCAATCTACAGTTCGTAGTTTGTGAAATCTTAACGAAACTACCGATCACAAGCCCTAAACTTACCAGATCTCCGTAACTCAGAATAGAATCATGAGCGACCCATGAAACTTTTCAGGGTGTAAATTCGACAGTGAAAAAGCGGATGATCGCACTAGAATCTTCTGTTGCATCTCGTTACGCTTTTTGTAAAGCTTAGGTTAAGATACTCTACGTGGTGTCAGTGAGTAGAAATGACTAATTCGACATTAACCAGACCGGATTTAGAGCGGGCGACCCGATCCTACCAATCCCGCTTGTTAGAAGCGATGAAGTCGCAGTATCCGCTAGACCAGCAAGTCAAGTTTCTGCATTTGCAGGCGGACGCTGAGTCGCTGCTACAACAGCTACAGGCAATGAAGCAGCAGCGGCAGGCAACGAATCCCAACGGCTGAGGTGCTGCGTTCGGTTAAGCACTCTTGCCGCGATGTCTTAAACTTCGTCTCCAATGGAGGTCAGCGGACGCTCTATACTGATTGGGCAGATCGTTGCCCGATGAGTGTAGACTATGCGTTCTTTCTGGTCTGATCCCTACCTCTGGATTCACCTGGCAGGTTTAGCTGCCTTACCCATCTTTCTAGAACTCTGCTTGGTGGGGCTTTCCGTTGGCGACCCCGTGCTACCGGTCTGGTTGGAACTGAGCTTGGTTGCGGCGATCGGCATTGCACCCATTCTTTGGATGCAGTGGCAGCGCCCGTTCTACATCTTCAGCACGGTTGTGATAGCGCTGAAGCCAGAGCAGCTCACCGAGGACCAACGACGGCTGCTGACGCTGTTTAAGTCGCAGCGCAATCGGTTTCTGGCAGTTGGGGTATCGCTGGTGCTGCTGGTGCTGCTGCGCCAGCTCTATTACTCGGCGGCGATCGCGGCAGGCGTTGTTCCCCTACCCATTACAGGACGGTGGTTCGGACTGCTGTTAGCTGCGGCAGGATTTTTGGCAAGCAACCTGTTCCTGCAAGTGCCCGTTAGCGTTGCCAGCGTGATGCTGAGGAGCGATTCCGCCTTTGCGACAGCGCTGCCCTACCCGCTAGAGCAAATCCGTCAGAGCTTTACCTCACTGGGGTTGCAGGTGAATAGAATCCTGCCGCCACTCCTGCCAGATGCGCCTCCTAGCCTGATTATTGCAGCGCCTACTTCGCTCCGATCGGAGCCAGCCGCGGCAGACGTGCCGGAGGGGGCGTCGCCGGGGGAAGCTCCCTCCAGTGCATCTCCAGAGCCAGTGCCCGATGCGGCATCTGAAGAATTGTAGCGGTGATGACGTGAGTCAAACACCGCAAATACTTATATGTCGAGTGTTACGGCAAACACCGTTCGCTTTTTCAGGTGCGCTATGCTTAAGGGATGAGGTGGAACATCTTGACCCACCTGCATAGTTAGTGATAAGGCGCGGTTGTTATTCTTTTAAGGTGTTTATGGCTGGTCCTCATTCCTCATCAATGTCTGACAATACGGCTAGTGTGGGTGCGCTTTCCAAGCAGTTGCTCAGTCAGCTACCTGAAGATTCTGCAATTTGGAACAGCCTCAAGCAGGCGATCGCCACAAGCTCCGGCTTCCGGCGCTGGCAGCTTGAGCGCAATGTCGATGGCAGCTTGAGCGGAATGAGCCTGGATCATTCGGTTCGCTATTACCTGCGCGAGACGCTGGAAACCCTGGCGTACTAATTAATTGCTAGGCGATTTAATTGCTAGACGATTTTTCTTATAGTCATGCTCCTTCTCAACTAACTAGTGAGAGGGAGCATTTCGCATTAATGGGGACTCTAGAGACTTCGCTGTACAGGCGGCAATTCCAGAAGCGTACTAACCAGAACTGTGCCCTGAGCGAACTCATGGAGCACAGTTCTGGCTGCTCAGCAGCCGTCGAAGCGGGTCATTACTGAGCCGCTCACTTACTGAAAGATATCTAGCCAGCCAAACACTCGCCGAACCTGCTTGGCAATGTCGCTGAGTTGGCGATAGGCACTGACAAGATTTTCTCCGTCCACGTGAACCTCTTGGGTCGGATATTTTTGCAGCGTTTCGATCAGGGAAATCTTCTTGTCGTTGCTGGCAGAAAGAACCAGTGCCGATCTCAGAGCCTGACGCTCCGCTCCACCACGCGGCGTGCGAATCGTTTCGCCCAGTTTGTCGAGCAGGACTTCACCCAGCGGATTGTTCAGTACCTGACTCAGAATGACTGGATCAACCTCCACTTCATCCGTCAGGACCTTTTGAACCTGCTGCGGTTCTCGCTTTGCCAATCGGAGATACGAATCTAGCTCCGGCGTTGGCTTACCTGTTTCTGCTAGTGTGGTCAAATCTGCCACGGAGACTGACCCTTCAAGAATTCCATACCTTAAAACAACCCGCTCCGCTGCAAGCCCACTTGTGGTGTACAGTAAGGCACCGACGCTCGCGGATAGGGTAAGAACAGTGTGCAGTGGTTGGCGAAAACAGCGCATGGTGAGAGCAGGGAGACAATAGTTATGCTGACGATAGCTCATGCTCAGAAGTTGCCTCATCCTGCAGAGGAGATAGCAAATTCTTTGCGCACGAAACTTCGCCCAGTTCTAGAGTAATCAGTGGAACTTCACGATCGCCGTGTCGGTCATGAACGATATTTATTAGCGCTCCCGTCACTCCTCTCAGTAGACTCTATGGCTAAGATTCGCCTATCTAAATCCGCGATCGCTGTGCAGTTTGGCATTGCAAGCGCGCTGTTGGTTGGCTCAATGACCATCGCCGCAGAACAACGATCGCCGCTCAGAGTTGCTCAGGTCACGGTTCCCACCGTGCCAGACACAACCGCTCCAACTCCTGCTGTGTCTCCCGAACCCTTTCCGGCTCCGACTGCACCTTCAGTCCAACCCACTCCGGTTCCGGCTGCGCCTTTAGTCCAACCGACTCCAGTTCCGGTTGCACCTTCAGCCCAACCCACTCCGGTTCCGACTGTGCCTCCAGTCCAATCTGCTCCGGCTCCGGCGACTCCAACCCAGCCGGCTATTGCTCCGGTTCCAGGGTTCCCCACTCCGTCTACTCCCGCTGCTCCAAGCACAAGCACGCCTTCAACTCGGTTTGCGCCTGCCCAAGCTGGCACTATCTACGTCAATCCATCTACAGGTAACGACGGGGTAGGAGCAGGTACAAGCGACGCAACGCCCTACCGCACGATTACCTACGCGCTTCAGCAGGCTGCGCCTGGAACGATCGTGCAGTTGGCACCGGGCACCTACCAGAAAGAAACGGGTGAGGTGTTTCCGCTCGTCCTGCCTACTAATGTGGTGCTGCGCGGCGATGAGACGAATCGGGGTCAAGGCATCGTAATTACGGGCGGCGATTTTTACATCAGTCGCTCCTTCGCCCGCCAAAGCATTGCGATTTTGGCAAACGGCAACAGCGAAATTCGCGGCGTTACCGTGACGAATCCCAACACGCGAGGCACAGGAATTTGGGTCGAGTCAAGCAATCCAACGATCCAGAACAACACCTTCACCGACAATAATCGGGAGGGCGTTTTCATCACTGGAACGGGCAACCCCAAAATTTCGCAAAACGTTTTCCTTCGCAACAAAGGCAATGGCATTTCCACTGCCAGCAATGCCAAGGGCGAGATCGAAAACAATGTGTTTGAAGACACGGGTTTTGGGCTGGCGATCGGCGAAAACTCCTCACCGCTGGTTTCTGGCAATCAGATAAGGCAGAACGTGGACGGCATCTACGTGAACGACAACGCTCGTCCGGTGCTGCGAAACAACGTGATTGAAGGCAACAAGCGCGACGGCATTGTGGCGACGATCGCGGCTCAACCCGACTTGGGCACCGCGGAAATCGCAGGCAATAATGTCTTTCGCAATAACGGCAAGTCCGATTTGAACAACTCCACCAACGGCACCATCTATTCAATCGGCAATACGCTAGACGTCAAGAAAGTGGCGGGTCGAATCGAATTTACGGCTCCGATCGCGGGGCAGCCCGGAACCTCTGCCTTCCAGGACGTACAGGGACACTGGGCGCAGGCGTACATCGAAGCGCTAGCGCAGCAGGGGATCATTAGCGGCTTTCCGGGCGGCACCTTCCGCCCCAGCGATCCGGTAACGCGGGTGCAGTTTGCTGCCATTATCAACAAAGCCTTTGCGCCACCGCCCAAGCAGGCAGCCCTCTCCTTCAAAGACATCTCGACAAACTTCTGGGGCTATCAGCCGATCCTGACAGCCGTGCAGGGCGGCTTCATGCGCGGCTACCCGGAAGGCACCTTCCGACCAGACCAGCGCATTCCCAGAGTGCAGGTGCTCGTGGCGCTGGGCAGCGGGTTAGCCTTTGGCAATGCAGGTGCGAATGTCCTGACGCGGTATCAGGACGCGTCAGAGATTCCGTCGTGGGCAACGGGAGTGGTCGCCGCTGCTACACAGCGTAGCGTTGTGGTGAACTATCCGGTCGTGGGGCAGCTAGCTCCAAATCGGGAAGCCACACGAGCAGAGGTCGCCGCGATCGTGTATCAGGCATTGGTGAATGCGGGCAGGCTCCAGGCAATTCCCTCTCCTTACATCGTGAGCGGTAATTAGTCACGCGCGATCGACGACACCCTGTGGGATAAGCATCCTGCCTGAGACAGGCGGGACCCTATCCCACGCTATTTAATCCATGGTCCTCGGCAACATTCTTGCCGAAATCTCCTGCTGAACTCAACGAGTGTGTCACGATGAGGTTTCGCAGTCCTGCTGTCGCGATTTGAGGTGAACTTCTCGAAGGGTGCTTAGAAGCGGCAAACCGCAGGTCTAGAATGTGATGTTGAGTAGATGGCTTGGGTGACGTGGGAATGGCTGTAAAGGTTGGACGGCGATCGTGGGGAGTGCGGATACTCGCGATCGTCTGGGTGATCGTGTTGGCAGGCTGTAGCGGATCTGCCGCTATTTCTGCCCGCCCCTCTCAACTCGTTGCTGTCACCAGCAACGATCCTAAAACGTTCAACTGTGCGCTGGTGCAGGAGTTGCCCACAGTTGGCGGCTTTATTTGCGAAGGCTTGATTTTTGAGAACGGGCAGGGACAGATCGAACCTGACCTCGCAGAATCGTGGACCGTCTCCGATGACAAGCGCACCGTGGTTTTCACGCTCCGTTCGGACCTGAAATGGTCGGATGGGCACCCGCTCACCGCTGAGGATGTCGTCTTTTCCTATCGCGATGTCTACCTGAATCCCAAGCTGTCTGTTCCTGCCCAAGACAGCTTCAAGATTGGACCAACGGGTGCCTTTCCCACCGTTCGCAAGCTGGACGATCGGCGGGTCGAATTTAAGCTGCCGGAGCCGTTTGCTCCATTTATCCGCAGCACTGGTGGCGGCGGGGGCGCTGGAGCCGCGATTCTGCCTGCTCACAAACTGCGTGATGCGGTCAATACGCTGGATTCGAGAGGGCAGTCCACGTTTCTTGCAACTTGGGGCACGGATACCGACCCCACGGCTGTAATTGTCAACGGTCCTTACCGGATTGCCAGCTACTCACCCAGCCAGCGCGTGGTGTTTGAGCGTAACCCTTTCTACTGGCGCAAGGACGCTCAAGGACGATCGCAGCCGTATATCGATCGCATCGTGTGGCAAATTGTCCAATCGGGTGATACGGCGCTGATCCAGTTTCGATCGGGCAGTGTGGATTTACTCGGCGTGGGTCCCGCTAGTTTTTCGCTGCTCAAGCG